>JABBNZ010000181.1 GCA_019352035.1 Pseudomonadota bacterium
AGCAGCGTACGGAGCTGGGCGCACTCCGTACGTTGCTCATTAACGAGCGGGCGCTGCGGGAACGGGCCGAGTCGAAGCTGCGGGATCTGCTGCGGCGGCTCTATGGACCGAAGAGCGAGAAGCTCACCGACGAGCAGCTCGCCTTGTTTGGGCTCGCCAACGTTCCGGCGCTCTCGGTGCAGCCGGCGTCGTCGAGTTGCTCGAGCTCGACGAACTCAGGTACGCAGAAAGGCAAGCGGCGCCATGGCGGCGGCGGACGGCGCCGTGAGGCCGAGCATCTGCCGATCGGCGATACGGTCCACCTGGATCTGCCCGAGGAGCAGAAGGCGGGGCTGGCCCTCATCCGGCGGGAAATCAGCTGGGAGATCGATTATCAGCCGAGCAGCTTCTTTCGCCGTCAGTTCATCCGTGCGGTCTACGCCCATCCGCAGCGGCTCCATGCGCCGGTGATGGCGCCGATGCCCCCGCGCGTGATCGCCCAGGGCATGGTCGGCCCCGGCTTGGTGGCCCATACCCTGGTTAGCAAGTTCGTGGACCACTTGCCCCTCTATCGCATATGGACTCGAGTCCATATCCGATACTATGAGTCCGCAAAAAATATGGACAGGGGCAGCGGAGTCTCGCATTCCTGCGGCGAATTCGGGCGAATTGAAGTTTGCCCTCGTACCCATAATCACAGCGCCTGCAGAAACTCGAGCAAGTGTGAATTGCGAGGGCGGCGCAGTTGCCGTGCTGCCGGCTTTCGAAGCTTATCCAAACACTGCTGCTTCATGGATAGGTCGGCCTCGATGTAACCGTGAGTGGTCGTTAACTGTTCGTGACCTAACCAGAGTGCAATCATCTCGGCCTGGACGCCAGCTCGTAGCAAGCTCATCGCTGTGGAATGGCGCCACGTATGCAAAGTGATTCGGCGGTTTTTGAGAGACGGGCATCGAGCGCGCGCTCCGCGCAATACCAGCCGCAGGCGAAGGGCCGCAGCGCGACGCGACAGCGGTGCACCTTTTGCAGTTGTGATCAAATACTGAGCGCTCGGCGGCCTGTCGTGCGTGCACCAGCCGCGGATGGCCTTCTCGGTTTGTGGCCAGATAGGCACCTCCCGATCCTTCCGGCCTTTCCCGTGCAGGTGCACGATGCGATGGTGGACGTCTTCAGGACGCATCTGCAGCACTTCGGAGATGCGTCCACCAGTGTTGAAGAGCAAGCTGAAAAGCAGATGATCGCGCCGACCGGACCAGGTGGACAGGTTGAGGGCGCCGAGAACGGCATTGATCTCCTGGCTGTCCATGAACCCAAGCAACGGTCGGCTGGCGCGCTTGATCGGAATATTGAGAATACGTTGCCCTACGGGAAGAAACTCGGGAATACCTTGGCTGAGTGCGAAGCGCACGAACGCTCTGATCGCGGTCAGTCTGGAGTTACGCGTGCGGATACTGTTCCCGCGCATTGCCTCGATGTGCCGGAGGAAACCCAGGATCGCTTCCGGCGAAAAGGCTTCAAAATTGATCTTCTCGGGGCGAAGGTGTCTGTGCTCGGACAAGTAGCGCAGAAACAACCTGAAGCTATCTCGATAGGCACAGATCGTATGCTCACTCACATTACGCTCAGCGCGCAGATGCGTGAAGAAGCGCTGAACGAGGACAGAGAATATCTCGGGAGTCATCGTGGTGCGCCGGTGCTTCGGTAATGGCGGTGGAAGGAGGCGGCAGCGCTTTGCAGCGCCGCGCGATCCGGCTCAAGGTACCAGTAGGTGTCGGAAAAATGATGATGGCCGAGATAACGAGACAATAGCAGGAGCCGATGTTCCACGGGAGCAGACTGATGACTCCACCGTGCCACCAGCTTGGTGGCGAATGAATGACGCAGGTCATGCATCCGCGGCCGTTTACGCGCCCCGTTCACTTTTAGGCCACGGGCCACACAGCCAAATGAATGACGTGCCGTCCCAACGGTCAGAGCCTTTCCCAGTGGACCGACAAAGAAGTGCTCGCCGGCTGGGTACTGCTGCCATCGTGCCTTCTGATAGCGCTGCAGTGCGCGCACCGTCGAGGGATGTAGCGGCAGGTCTCGCTCGGGCGAGTACTTCGTGCGCGAAACGTGGATCATGCCTGCGCGAGCGTCGAAATCCTGGCAACGCAATCGCAACGCCTCACCGATGCGCAGGCCCGTACAGGCGAGCAGCCCAATCACGGTCTCCATGGTCATCCTACGCAGTTGTGCGCTCGATGACCTCAGGTGCCGTGTTCGCTGCATCAGACGCCGCACTTGAGAGTCGGAAAAGATGTGCGGTGCCTTGCGCTTGGGCTTTGGACTCAGCAATGCCAGTGGGGGCACTTCCGAGCGACCATCGATGGCCTGACAAAACCTCGCGAAGCCACGTACAGCGGAGACCCGATTATTACGGGTCACCCGCATATCTCGTGTGTGACTGTCGATCCACCGCATGGCGAGTAGGCAGCTCAAGGGCTGGTCGGGCGCATGCTCATCGGCGAAACGTGCGAAGGCCTGAAGCAGATACGCGCTGGTTCGCAAAGGAGATCCGAGGCTGCGTCGATGAGCTAGATACTGCTCCACGCGCGACATCATTGATCTGCTCGGCGTGGCTAACATTGGATCGGCCATGGTTGGGCCAGTGGCCGCAATGGGGACGGTCCGAGATGCACATAAATGTTGGTAGTATCCAGGTGCCGATGACCGAGCAGATCGGCGACTGTCTTGGGTTCGACACGCTTACCGTAAAGTCGCGTAGCGAAGGTGTGCCGCAATCGATGAGTACCGTTCCAGTTCCGTGGAAAGCCGCATCGCCTGTAGGCACCTTGGATAGTCTGCTTGATTATGCCTCGTGTCAGAGGCCGCCCGCTTCTGCGTCCATGGCGAACGAACAGCTGCGTGGCTTCGGTACGCGGTCGCCCTCGTCGAGCATACTGTCGCACAGCAGTCAAAATGTGCTGGGGAACCGGCAGCTCTCTGCCGCGATCGGTCTTTATCTTCGGTACGACCATATGACCCGTGGCCCAATCAATCCCATCGAGCTGTAGCCGAACGACTTCCGATGCGCGCAAACCCAAATCCAGCATGCACAGCGTCATCGCGTAATCACGCTGTCCCTCGGGGAGCGCCCTGTCAAACGCGTGGAGCAGCTTGCATCGCTGGCGTTCCGAGAGCGTTATGCATCTGTGCTCGCAGCCATGAGTGGCCACGCGCGGAACCGCCGCCACCAGCTCTGGCGCGCATTCACCGCATAGATGTACGTACCGCAAAAAACCTCGCAGCTGACCCATGTAGCCACTGGCGGACCGAGGGGTCTTCCCGCGGATGTGTTGGTGCGCATAGGCCCAGATATCTGTCGTGCGAACTTCCTTCCAGTTCGGTGCATGCTCATGAAAGCGCCAGGATAGGAACGACTGCGCTGCACGTTCTCCATGCTCCACGGTGCTTGCTCCCACTCCGCGATCGTCGCGCAGGTACTGCACGTAGGCTTCTACGAGTGGCCACCAAGGAGAGGGGCGTGCACACATCCGGAAGCGGCCTTGAAACTTGAGCCAATGGAACAGCACCTTCCGGTAGCAGCGCATCGTCAGGACACTGCGACCACTCATGTGTTGCGCGAGAAAACCCCATATCTCTTCTCGAAAAATGGAGGAGAGATCTTTGCCAGACTCGTGAAGCCAGCGCGCGGCCTGACTGAGCCATCGCTCATACGCTTCCAGAGTCGCATCCGCGTATCCGCGCGCGCGCAGATACCCCATGAATTCCCCACGAATGGTCGCAAGGTCGCTGTCCAGACTCTTCACGGCCTGGAGCTTGAACGATGAGCTTTTGCGGCGCTGTCGCATGAGCATGCTCAACATGGTTGACAAGGCGCTCGACCGTGCTCCTGTGCGAACACGGATGCAAGCATGGCCTAACTCACGGCGGGCTCTGCGACCGATAAAAAATATGCGAAGGCTAAGAGGCAGCCAATGCGGCCTGATACTTGCAACCCCCGTCGAAGCCGATGTCCGTACCCATATTTTTTGCGGGCTCATAGTATCGCATATGGACTCGAGTCCATATCCGATAAAGCGGAAGGTGGTCGGTATATTTGCTCACCAGCAGGTGCACCAGCAGTCCCA
>JABBNZ010000052.1 GCA_019352035.1 Pseudomonadota bacterium
GAAATTCCAGCTGGCGTTCACCGTGACCTCAGCGCTGTTGTTCGCCGGAGGATTGGGGATCAGCATATTCTCCGCGCCCGTGATCCGGGTCATGGCGGCGAAGTCGTTCTATGCGGCGTCGGCCGTGGTGCCCGTCCTCGTATTTGGCGGTGTTTTGACCTGCCTCAGGCAGTTCTTCAATTTCAGCTTCTTCGTCACCGGCAATACCAGGATCCACAGCTTGTGTCAGTACGGCACGGCGCTGATCATTACCGTGGCGTACGTGCTGCTCATCCCCAGTTTCGGTCTCATGGGCGCCGCCGTTGCGCAGACTTTGGCTCTCACGATCAACTTCTTCTATGTTCGCATCCTTTCGCGGCGGTATTACGATCCTGGGTTCAACCTCGTGCCAATGGGTCTTCTTGCGCTGATCGGCGTGGTGGCGTACCTGTGCTCGAACGTGATGCTGCGCGCTCCGAGCCTGGCTCTTGATCTGCTGGTCAAATCAATTGTGATGCTTGTTGCAATCATGCTCATGGCGCTCGTCGCGTTGCGGGAGATTCGGGGGGTTGCGGGTCCCTCAGTCGAGGCGCTTCCCTGGCCGCTGGACCGATTGGGACGGATACAGTTTGGTCGACGATCGGGAAATTAGCGAATATGGATATTGGGATTCATGGGGCCTGATGGCATGATATTTCGGCGCAAGAGGCGAGGTATCCGAATCGGGATTGTCCCGGCAAATGGCCGTCTCTCTGCAGTGCCGGAAGTCCGTATTTCCGGTCAGGGCGAGTGTGTCGGAAATAATGATCGTTGCAGCGCGTCCCACATCGACAGTGATCGGCCGAGAAGATAGACGTACATGATGGCCGCCGCTCCAACGCTGAAGGGAAGGTCATCGCTGCCAACTGCTCTTCTGGCGCCGGCCATGCATAGCGCGACGATCCCTGCCGCACAGAGCCAAGCCGGCAGGAGGCTGCTTCCCGCCGTTGCAGCGTAGACGCCAGCTGCGATTCCGAACGCGTGCAGGGCGACGAATATCGCTGTCGCCCATACGATGCGTGATCGGACCGCGTGCTGGAAGGTTGTGAGATCGCCTATTCCATGCCATCGTTCGCGTTTGATGAAGTGGCGTATGTCTTTTGGGAAGCCCTCGTGATGCGCCTTAAATTCATCATTCGGAATCACGGATGCGCCGAGGCGCCGGGCTCTAATGCAGAAGTCCACGTCTTCCCCGGTCTCAAGCTTTGCGTCAAAACCGTTGAGAGAGGAAAAGAGGGCTCGTGTCGTGACGATGTTCCCCCCGGGTATGTACGAGCTCTTTCGGGCACGTATCGGAGCGAACCACGCTCTCTCGATCCATGACGGTTGTTTCGATATGTCGTACGCCGCGCCGGTTATCTGCATGGGATTGGCTCGTAGTGATTCGATTTGGGCGAGCCATTCCGTTTGCCACTTTGGGGTAAGTTCCACGTCTGCATCCAGGAATACGAGCAGGTTGCTTCGCGGGCTTGCCGTTTCGGCGCCAATATTTCGCGCGGCCGCAGGGAATAGCTTGGAATGAATGCGGACCACCTTTGCGCCGCGTGTCGCGGCAATCTCGGCCGTGTCATCCGTCGATCCATTGTCGACCACGATGACTTGTGCGTGAGGGGGGCCATATCGTCGTACGCTGTCGAGCGTTCCCCCGATAAAGGCGGCCTCATTGTGGGCAGGGATCACGACAACGGCGGAGTCGCTGACGTGTTTGTCGTTCGCTTCAGTATGCATGGTCTTGAGATTAACTTCCCACTACGTGCTTCATCGCGCCGTGTCAATCTGTTGCTTTGTCGGGTTGTGCTCGATCATGGCATAGGATGAAAGGCGCTCTGTTGGGGCGTGCGATTCCATATTTGACTGAGCTGTCTATTTGGATTGTGCGAGGCGGTCCATTTGGTGAGATTGATGCCATGTGCGCACGGCTTTTTGGGCGATTTTGACGGTCTGTGTGCCTACCAGGCGGTGGGTCGGGAGAGTGAACAGTCGGCGCGCGAGCGAACTCGCGTTTGGGAAAGGCCCTTGTCGACGGATGATTTCCGGAATGCCCGAGACCCGGGACAGATCGGTCGCATAAAGGCGGGAAGCACCCAATCCGGTCCGGTTCAGCTCCTCCACGAGAACATCGCGAGCAAGCTCGTCGGAAGCCAGAAGCCCGAGTCTCAAGGGCTCGGCTGGTAGTGCCGAGATGGGACCGGCTAATGAGACGATGCCGAAGTCAGACCACTCCTGGAGCACAGAGTCCCAAATGTCCCGCCGGTACGATTGATCTTGCCGGTAGCGATCGAATGCAGGGGCGACCCGCTTCCAGGCGTGGGCAGGGAGAAGCGCTGCATTTACAAGTGGTTTGTAGGTGACATGTCCAAGTCCGGTTCCGGGCAGAGCGGAGAAGATTCCGTAGATGTGGGGCCGAGTGAGCACATTGAAGGCAATGGCGGCCCCGCGGCTGGCGAGCAGGCGATTTCTCCAAGTGTAATTGCCAGCGCATACAGGGGCAGTATGGTTCTCCCCTGGTGGCTCGATGAGTGCTCCGCCGCCAAGAAGGTTCATGGGTTTGCCGCGTCCAAAGCTCAAAATGATGTAGTCCCCGGGCCATTCCGCGGGCTGCCTGGGAAGATATTGCGCGCTGTCCTGTATGAGGGCGATTTCCCTTGCCTTGCACAGGGGCGCGAGTTCCGCGCAGCCATCGCCGAGGCTCAGGAGATTCACCGCGACGACGGCCACCGTGCTGGCCGACAGGTTGGCCTTGAGAGCCTGGAGATCGTAGCCCCAGTGCGAGGACGCGAGGTCGACCAGCCTCGGGTACACGTTCGCATGAAGGCATGCGGCCACGAGATCGGGGCAGCCGTACGCCGGGATGATGACTTCTGGATCGCTTGCGGCGCGCCGTGCGGTGCACTGGGCAATGGCCTGGGCAAGGGCTGCAGTTCCGGAGACGTACAGCGCGATCCTGCGATTTCCGAAGAAGCGTTCCATCGAGGCGCGAGCCTCTGCATTCCCCCTCCGCAGCGGAACGGCCCGTCGTACCGGTGGCAGAGCGGAGAGCCTCACCGCTTGGAAGGCTCCCAGGTGAGGATGGTGCGCCCGGACAACGTCAGCAAGGCGGCATGCAGGATGGCTACGTTGACTTCCACGAAGTAGATGCCGATTCGGGCCAGGCCGAGCATGCGCAGGCGTGGGACGATCCGGGAAACGATGGGCGAGAGGTACAGGGCCAGCTGGACCATGAGCAGCAGCCGGTAGCCTGGCCGCTCGAGTGCCAAGGCAGCATTGGTGGCGAGGGCGCCCAGCAGGAACCAGGGCGTCGCCCAGCGCATCACCTTGTGGCTGAACACCTCGAAGGAGAACCGTCCGTAGCGGGCGACATTGAGCACCTCGGCGCGGACGAGAAGCGAACTCATGCCCCTGGTCACGGTCCGTACCTTGCGCTGGTACTCCTTTCGGGTATCCGAGATGTTCTTGTAGTAACCGATGACCCGCCGGTCCGAGACCGCGCGCATCCCAAGCTGCACGCAGCTCAGGGCGGTGCCGAAGTCGCTCTGGACGCGGTTGTCCCACTTCTTGCAGACGTTGCGGCGCGCCGCGAAGAACGAGCCGCTCAGCCCGACCAAGGAATAAAAGCGGCTCTCCAGGTCACGCAGCCACATTTCGTAGCGGACATAGGCCCCTTCGCCCTGAAGGCTGCCGTCTGCCGTGAGGAACCGATCGACGCTGGAGACTGCGCCCACGGTGGGGTCGCTGAATGCATTCAGAAGATGGAACAGCGCATCTTCGGGCAATATGGTGCCGGCATCAGTGAAGACGATCACATCGGCATCGGTCGAGGCGATAGCCAGCTCCTGCGCACGTTCCTTGCCTTGCCGCTCGGACGAGCGAACGAGGCGGATCCCCTTGTCAGCGTAGCTGCGCACGATGCTATCGGTGGCGTCGTCCGAGGCGTCGGAAGCCACAATCAAGTCCAGCACGACGCCTGCCGGCTCGAGCCCCAATGTATTGTCCAGCTTTTGGGTGATCTTGGATGCCTCGTTTCTCGCGGCGATCACGATGGCGACCTTGCGGACGGGGAGCATAACCATATTGAAGCGGGCCTTCCGTGGCGGGAGGGCCAGCAAGAGCGACGGGTACCAGAAGTAGCTGTAGGTAGCTACGACGACGCACAGCCAGAAGAGCCCCTCGATCATGTGCTCGCAGCCTCGAGCGCGCCTCCGCCTATGAGAGCTGGGGGCAGGTCTCGTAGCGTCGAAAGTCCGGTGCCGTCGAATTGCACTGTGTGCGTCATCATCAGGCCCTCAAGCCAGATCGGTAGCCTAATTTCTCCCGCTTCCGATATCATCGGACGAGCATTTGGCGGGGGAAGCCTTCCGAATTTCTCGTCTCGTACCCAACCCGATGGGCGGAAAGTGTATTTTACAGAGAAACTACCATCTCGGTGACGCGCAGGCCAGAATCCGTGGGTTCGCTCTGCCGGCTTCACTGCGGCGAATATCTTCAGGGCTCTTCCGGCAAATGTGGACGGAAACTTCAGAGGGCCAGCCAGCGCTTCAAGCAGTATTTTCTCCGCTTGTGGCTTCCATCCGTTCCAATCCCTCGGGGAGTCAATGCTGGAGTCGGCCGCGCCCTGCTGCTCGCGGCGGATGGTCAATAGCGCTCATTGCCTGCTGCCTGAGCATGGAAGCTGCGCTTTCTGAGTTGAAGCGGAAGCTGCGTTCGATCTGGCCGCGCCTGGACGTACGCACTCGACGCCTCACGGCGACGAATGAAGCGATGAGCTTGGGCTACGGCGGAATGTCGCTGGTGCACCAGGGTGGCGGGCGGAAGGCCGCAGTGTCTATACGAAGTCCAAGCGCATCCTCCAATGGCTACCGGCTGCGGCTGCGGCTGTGGAAGCGCGAACTGCAAAAGTTCGCCGACCAAACCGGGCTCACCGTCTCGGTCTGTCACTTCCCTCGCGGCACCAACAAGTGGTCGAATCGGCGCGGAGAACCCCCTGCGCAATTACGACCTTATTCTTCCCAGCCGTAGGCTTTGATACCTTTATTATTTTACGCTGCCTTAATCTCACGAGGCTGCTCTGGTTGGGGGATTGATGAAATCAATTTTGGTTTTACTTCATTGCGGTTCAAATACCGGATATGCCATAGGGCCGCTGGAAAGAACGTTCTTTGATATGGCGCGTGCCCTGTGCAACCAGGATGTGACCAGAATTCATTTCGCATATCCGTCCATGGCCAACGGACCTTCACCCACTCTGCCGCCCGATTTCAAGCAATATGCTCTGGTTGACTCCCGAAGTACGGATCCGGAGCATTGGAAGAAAGCTGAGCACTACATTTGCGATCATGACATCGATACGATATTTGGATTCGATCAGCCGGTAGCGCGGCCGATATATCGCTATTTCCGTCGCGCCGGAGTAAAGAATTTCATTTCATACTGGGGCGCGCCGATGAGCTCGATGAATAATTTGGCAGTCAGGCTCGTCAAGAGGTTTGGGGTGACTCTTCGGCTCAGTGGGCCGAACCACTACATCTTTGAGTCCCAAGGTATGGCCGAGCTCGCGATCAAAGGGCGAGGGGTACCGCGGGGCCGATGTGCCGTTGTTCCGCTGGGCATCGACTGTGATAGATATCGACCGGATCCGGTGGATGCGCAATACGCCTACGATTGTTTCGGAATTCCGGAGCGGCGTCGGATCTTCTTCTATTCCGGCCACATGGAGCCGCGCAAAGGCGTCGCGGTGATCATGACGGCGGCCAATTGTTTGAGCGAATCTCGCAAGGCCGACGATTGGCACATATTGCTCTGCGGAAACAAGGGAGGCGAGAGTCGTCCTTATGAGCAGATGCTCAAGGAGGGCGCAAGTGCGCACGTAACGTTTGCAGGATATCGGTCAGACCTTGAAGTATTATGCCGGAGCTGCTATGCGGCGCTGATCATGAGCACGGGATGGGATTCATTCCCACGATCCGGCCTCGAGGTTCAAGCAAGCGGCTTGCCTTTGATCGTATCCGATCTTAGGGGTATTCGGGAGTCGGTGCGTGATGGTTTCACTGGACTCATTGTGAAGGCCGGTGACGGGCAGGCTCTTGCGGGCGCAATGAATCGATTGCTGGACGATCGTGATTGGAGAGATCAATTGAGCCGGCAGGCGCGCGCTCGGATCGAAGCGGAGTATACAATTGACAAGCAGCTTTCAACTCTGACGGATGTGGTAAGGGGAATGTTGCTTTAGTGTCCAGGTATAGGTCGGTGAGCCTGTCCGTTTGGAGCTTGCAAAATGGTTGACTCTATGTTGAACGGTGGTGGGCATCGTGACGATCGAGAGCTCGTGTTTGTCTCGATGTTCAATCTTGAGTACCCTTCAGCCGGAAACGTGTGTCAAGTTAAGTTTCGGCTCCCATCGGCGAAAAGTCCCGCGCTGATTCCGGCAATCATCGGGAATCTTTGGAAAGTCAGAAAAGGCAGGGCTATTATTGTATCGAACGCAAAGGGGGCGGATCTGCTGCTCATATTCCTGTCCAAGCTGCTGTATGGGCGAAGACTCACCACCTTTACCTACGATCTGAACCTGAGGGTTCCTAAGAGCCGATGGGGGCGTCTGCTTGCGCGTATCAGGCGAGGCCTATTGAGAGCAGTGGACGTCTTCATTTGCATGCATAAGGATGTCAGTGGGTACACGAAAAATTATGGGATTCTGCCGGAGAGATGTGAGTACGTTCCATTCAAGCCAAACAATTGGGATTTGGTGGACTCGGTTAGCGTGAGGGATGGCGATTATGTCGTCGCTCTCGGAGCCAGCCATCGTGACTATCGTACATTGTTGGAGGCGGTCAAGGACGTTCAGATGTCCGTGAAGATCATCTTACCGAGGGCGAGAATAAAGGCGCACAACGCAGACATTGGCGAGTCGCCGTTTCCGGATAACGTACAGCATTTGGAGACGCACGGTGGACGCGTAGGGTGGAACCAGTATCTTGCCGAGAGCAGACTGGTAGTAATACCGATTCTTGCCGACGCTATTCAGCCGGCCGGCATAAGCGTCTACCTCGAGGCGATGGCGCTCGGTAAACCGGTCGTGATTACGCGTGGTGTGTCGACGGAGGGTATTCTGGACGAACGATTAGCGGTGCTGGTTCCGCCGGGGAATCCACGGGCGCTCAGGGAAGCGATTGTAAAAGTATGGAATGATGAGCCGTTGAGGCGAAGCCTGGGGGCGGCCGGGAAAGAGTATGCACGATCGCTTGGTGACCACAAGAGATTGGTCGCGGATATTCGGGATGTAATTCGAAGGAAATGCCGGACGGAAGCGTCGGCAAGATGAATGACGGGGCGCTGCAGCCGCGGATGCCGCTCGCGGCGCGGTCCGGGCGGGCGTGTCTGAATTTCTGTGTTTGAGGCGCTTTTAAAAGCTCCTGCCACAACGGCCGGTCCCGAGGGGCGCGACCATTGCGGCAGGAGCAGTCTACTGCTCTCAGTACGTCCTTGCGAATCGATCTCCGTAGGCGATGGCGAACTGGTTCATCGCCTCGCTCCACTCCCTGGTGGATCGGCTCCAGTCGGCCGTGATGTTCTTCAGCGCCAGCCAGAGCAGCTTGGTCGCCGCATCGTCGCTCGGGAAGTGGCCGGGAGTCGGTGCATGTCAAGGTAGTTGTCGCCCGTTTCATGCAGCGGACCGAGTTTTGTGAAGGCTGTCGGTCGCTGCCCTGATCACTGCGTCGCGCTCGGGATTGAGCGTGACGACGGCGATCGGATTCCAGTTTCGGGTGTGCCGGGCCCAGCGCCGAGGGTGACGTGCTCTGGCCTGCAGGTAGAGCGTGTGGCGAGCCTGCAGGATGGTCCAGTCCTCACCTGCGTGTCGGTGCGCCGGGCTGACGTACCGGATCCCGCTGTGGCGGTGATCGTGGTTGTACCAACGCACGAACGCACTCGCCCAAGCGCGTGCTTGCTCGATGTCCGAGAAGCCCTTCACAGGGAACTGCGGTCGGTACTTCGCCGTGCGGAACAGCGCCTCGACGAAGGAGTTGTCGTCGCTCACGCGTGGGCGGGAGTAGGAGGCCTTCAGCCCCAGCCAGTTCATCATAGCCAGGACGGTGGTGGCTTTCAGCGTCGAGCCGTTATCGCCGTGCAGAACGGGTTTGTGATCAAGCGTATGCAGGCCCTCGGCGAGGGCTGTGCGACGCAGCAGGTCTACCGCGTAATCCGAGCTGTCATCCTCGTGGACCTCGAAGCCGACGATCTTGCGGCTATAGATGTCCAGGATCAGATACAGATGGTCATGCCGAATGCGGCATGACCATCTCCATGCCGAGGGGAAAATTATGCCGAGCGAGATGCGTCTTCCCCGCAGCCGGACCTGATTTGCCACCGTCGCGCTCGGCATAATTTCCTCGCTCACAGGCCGTTGAGAAACTGCAGCAGTCGATCGTCGGGCCGGAAGCGGCTGATCCGGGTGTTGAGTGGTACCGTCTTGGCAAGCGCTGCCTCTTTCAAAGCGATGTTCGCGTCCAGGTACTTTTGCGTGGTCTCGATCGATTCATGGCCCAACCAGAGGGCGATGATCGACAGATCGACCCCCGCTTGAAGGAGTTCCATGGCCGCGGTGTGTCGTGCCACATGCGGCGATACGCGCTTGTTCCGTAACGAGAGACAGGTTTGCCGTGCGATCGCTGTGTACTTGGCGAGCAGACACTGCACGGCGTCCGCGCTCATGCGTCGGCCGTGTACGGTTGGGAACAAGAATTCACAATCGCTCGGCACGGGTTCTTTCATCCAAGCCTTCAGCTCTCTCACTGTCTTCGCGGCCAGCGGAGTACAGCGCTCCTTGCGACCTTTGCCCAAGCATCGAACGTGCGCTCCGGTATCGAGCTGCACATCAAGGCGACGCAATCCGGTTATCTCAGACAATCGCATTCCAGTCTGAAATGCGAGAAGCAGTAAGGCGTGGTCGCGCCGTCCATTCCATGTTCGGCAATCCGGAACGGCGAGCAGAGACTCCACTTCGGGTCGCGTGAGAAAGCCCACCAGGGTGCGGTCGTACCGTTTAGCGGGAATCGCCAGGATTTGCTGAATGCGGCCCGCGTGCGCCGGCTCAAAGTAGAGGGCAAAGCGAAAGAACGAGCGCAGGGCGCTCAAGCGCAGGTTGCGACTTCGCGCACTGATCCCTCGACATTTTTCCAAATCGGTCAGAAACGCCTCGATCAGATCCACATCGATATCCGAGAACTCCAGCTCTGAGGGCGATTTGCCCGTCCGTTTGCGCGTGAACTGAAGAAACAGCCGGAAGGTATCGCGGTATGAAGCGATCGTGTGCGCGCTCGCTTGCTTTTGCGTGATCAGCCGCTGACCAAAGTACCGTTCCACCAACGGCGCGAAGCTTGCACGGGGTGTCATGACGACTTCTCCCATCGCTGCTCCAAGCGCCGCATCGCATGCCCCATGAGTTCAGGGTGGCAGGAGAGGTACCAATAGGTCGAGGACGTACAGACGTGCCCCAGGAACGTCGACAGCACCGGAAGGCGGCGCTCAACGTCATCGCCCGTGCGATACCAATGCAACAGTGACTCTGTCGCAAACCGATGTCTGAAATGATGCAGGGTGGGCGTGTCGGCGAGTTCAGAAGCCTGTAATCCGACTCGACCGCGCAAAGAGCGAAAGGTCTTTTGCACGGCCCCAGCGGCCAATGGTTGACCGCGCGAAGACACAAAGAAGTGCGTAGTCTCATGGCCAATGAGCGCGCGGCGCTGTCGAGCATACTGCTGCAGGGCGTGCCGAGCGGAGGGATGCAGCGGGACAAGCCTAGTTTTGGCACTACGCCGCGAGCGGCGTAGCTTTAAGTATGCCGCTGCCTAAGCTATGCACGACTCGTGCTGAGTCATTGCTATTTCAAAGCCCGGGAACAAAACGCGGTCGGCATAGTTATGGCCAGTCTGGCAAGCATGTGTTGCAAGGCTCAGGTGATGCAGAAGTTGGTCTGGAAGAAGCGATCGCATTCGCTCGATACACCCGAGGGTCCATTGGTCGATTACCTTGCCCCGTTCGAGCGCCTGCTGGCGGAACAGGGATATCCATCAGACTCGATTCGACGATGCTTACTCCTCATCGCCGATTTCAGCGTGTGGCTCAAGGCTCAACCACTACCTGCCCAGGAAGTGACTCATACGACTGCGCAGAGATACCTGCGCTTTCGGTTGCGGCATCGTCGCCGCAGGAAAGGCAATGCTCCTGCGTTGCGGAAGTTCGTGCAGATGCTCCAAGACCGTGGTGTTTGCCAAGAGGCTCCAGCTACAGAGACCGCGGTTGAACGGCTGGTAAGGGAGTATTCGTTGTACCTGGATCAGGAGCGCGGACTGGCCACTACGACGGTACGGAAGTACGCGCGCGCGGCACGCTTGTTTTTGGCTCACCAACGCATCAACGACAAGCATGGACTGGCCCGTCTGAGTGCACAACGGGTCCTCCGGTTCATCCAAAGCGAGGGCGCAGGCCAGTGCCGCACACCGCGCGCTCAACATTTGGCGATTGGCCTGCGCTCGCTCTTGCGTTACGCGCGTTATCGGGGTTGCTTCAAGCCGGACCTTGCCGCGGCCATTCCGCGCGTGGCTGGCTGGTCCATGACGTCCATTCCCAAGGCGATTTCCTCTCAAGATGCGCAACGCGTTCTGGCTAGTTGCGATCGTCGCAGCGCCGTCGGACGCCGTGACTACGCGATGTTGCTGCTCCTGGCGCGACTGGGCCTTCGGGCAGGTGAGGTCGCTTCTCTCACATTGGATGACATCGACTGGCATGCCGGTACGCTGACCGTTCACGGGAAGGGCTCGCAGGAGTCGCCGCTGCCCTTGCTCGAGCCGATCGGCAAGGCGATTGCCGCCTATCTCAAGCGCGGGCGGCCTCATTGCCAAAGCCGTCGAGTGTTTCTGCGCATGCACGCGCCGATCCGCGGCTTCAAGACGGAGAAGCCGGTCTCCACGGCGGTCGGGCGCGCCATGGAGCGGGCGGGCATTGATTCTCCGCACAGAGGCTCGCATCAGTTTCGACACGCCCTGGCCACTCACATGCTGCGCCGGCGCGCTTCGCTCGCCGAGATTGGCGAGATCTTGCGACACAAGGATCCCGACACGACGCGCATCTATGCGAAGGTGGATCTCACTTCGCTGCGTGCCTTGGCGATGCCGTGGCCGAGGACCTGAGCATGGGTTCGCTACGCCAGTCAATGGATGAGTACCTCGCGATGCGTCGCCAACTCGGATTCAAGCTGCACGAAGCGGGCTTGCGACTGAAAGACTTTGTTTCCTTCATGGAAGAACGTCGCGCGCGCCGCATCACGAGTGCGCTGGCTTTGAGCTGGGCCCACAGATCGCACGATGTTCAACCCGTGATCTGGACGCAGCGCCTGGGCGTGGTCCGCGATTTCGCACGGTATCTCAGCGCCTTTGAGCCTCGCACCGAGGTGCCGCCCGATGGGCTGTTGCCGCACCGCTATCGCCGTCGCGCTCCCTATCTTTACACTGATCAGGAAGTACGGGGGATTCTCGCGGCGACACTCGAGCTGTATCCGCCCTCGGGCCTGGGCCGATGGACTTACCACACGCTTATCGGACTTTTGAGCGTTACGGGGATGAGACCGGGCGAGGCGCTCAACCTCGAGTTGCAGGACGTCGACCTGAAGCAGTGCGTTCTGACGGTTCGCAGCGGTAAATTCGGTAAATCGAGGTGGGTGGTCATTCATCCGTCCACTCGCGACGCTCTGTCGCGATATCTGCGACGCCGTGGGCGGTATTTCGCCAAGCGCGCCGAACCGCATGTCTTTCTGACAACGCAGGGTACGGCTCTGCGCGAAGGGTCGGCCGTTCAGACGTTCCGAAGGCTCACGCATAAGATCGGCCTGTGCGGTTCACGCACGCAACGCAAACCGCGTCTAACCGATTTTCGCCATCGCTTCGCCGTGAGGGCGCTGGTACGCTTCTATCGTTCCGGCAAGGACCCGCAGCGATGGCTTCCCGTACTTTCGACTCACCTGGGGCATGCCTGGACAAAAGAGACCTATTGGTACATCGAGCAACATCCCGCTCTGATGCGGGAAGCAATGAAGCGTCTGGAGCGGCGCTGGAAGTACACACGATGAAGTCCACAGTCAGTTTCCAAGCCCTGTTACAACGGGTTTTTACCGATCGGCTCATGCAGCAACGACAGGTCAGCGCGCACACCATCAGCTCGTACCGCGACACGTTCCGGTTGCTGCTTCGATACGCTCATGAGCGCCTGCACAAGACACCCGATCAGTTGGCCTTTGAGGATATCGATGCGCCACTCGTGGCGGCGTTCTTGAATGACCTGGAGAAGACTCGCCACATTAGTGCCCGCACACGCAATCTGCGCCTGACGGCGATCCGCTCGTTTTTCCGTTACGCCGCGTTCGAGGCACCCGCGTACTCTGCGCAAATCCAGCGCCTCCTTGCCATGCACGGCAAACGGCATCATCGAACGCTCATTCGTTTCCTCACGCGCCCTGAAGTAGATGCGTTGCTGGCCGCACCCGATCAGAGCACCTGGTACGGTCGTCGCGACCATGCTTTGCTCCTGCTCGCAGTGGAGACGGGCCTGCGGGTTTCGGAAATCAGCGGATTGAACCGCGAGAAGATCACCGTGACCGCCGGGGCGCACGTAGATGTCACGGGGAAGGGACGCAAACAACGAGTGACCCCATTCTGCAAGCGTACGGCAAGGGTCTTGAGAGCCTGGACCAAAGAGCCCATCAAGTGCAACGCGACGGCACTGTTCCCGAACGCCAAAGGCGGGTCTCTCAGTTCGGATGCCATACAGCGCCTGGTAAAGAAATACACGGCGATGGCTTCAAGAAAATGTCCGTCCTTGAAGAAAAAGCACGTCACCCCGCATGTGCTGCGACGAACGGCGGCCATGGAACTGCTGCAAGCGGGAACCGACCCGTTCAACATCGCACTCTGGATGGGACATGAGTCGGTGCAAACCACCCAGATTTACTTGGATGCCAATCTGGAACTCAAGGAGAAGGTCCTCGCCAAAGTGCGACCTCATAACAGCAAGACGGGACGCTATCGGCCCGGCAGCAAGCTCACCGCATTTCTGGCGAGTCTGTGACGACCGAACTATGCCGCTCGCTCTTTACCCTTCATCTCGCTTCTGCAGCCCATTTTCCGCGAGTGGCGCAACCTCCTGTCTGGCACATCGACGTTGCGATCGATGCGGCATACTTACCGAATTTTGTTTTGCGAATCGTCAGAAGACCCTCGTGCAGATCAACGTCCTTCATGCAAAGAGCCAATGCTTCGCTGATCCTCAAGCCCGTGACGACCAGGAGGCCCAAAAGCGTGGCGTACGTGAATCCTCGCAAGCCACCCGCAGGGCGTAGTCCTTGGGCGGCCATTATCAGCCGCTCGATGTCTTGCTCGGAATACAGATAGGGACGTGCTCGCCTCGGACGATGGCGAAGCAGATCGGGCGGCGGAATCTGTGTTCGAGGATCTGCCGCACAATAGTGGCGCGCAAAGCCGCGCACCGCCCCGAGGCGCCGCGCCCAGTGCGACGGGTGAGCACGAGGGGGGCGCACCGCCCACTCCAGGGCCGCCTCGGTCGTGATGAACGGGATCCCACGCTTTTCCAGGAAGGAAGCAAACTCGTGGAGATATCGTTCCGGATGAGCCAGCTTGAAGCCCAGCTGGCGACGTAAGCCGATGTACTCATCGACTGCCGCCCGCAAGGTGCTCATCGCGCACCTCCAGGCCACGGCATGGCCAGATCTCGTAATGCGGTGAGATGCACCTTTGCGTAGATGCGCGCCGTGTCCGGATGTCGGTGGCGCAGAAGGCGGCCAATCTCCGAGAGCGACGCACCTTGTTGGAGCATCTCGGTTGCCAGCGCGTGGCGAAATATATGTGCAGCGGCGCGTGGATGCTTGATACGCGCCCGCGCCAAGGCACGGGAAGCGATTACCGAAATCGAGGTAGCGCCGCGCAGACCGCGCCGAGGCGCGTGCACACTGACAAAGACATGGCGATCGGAACTGAGCGGCCGCCCGCGTTCCAGATAGTCCGCGATCGCCTCACCGACGTCCTGCGGGAGGGGCATCTGCGCCCAATGCCCGCCTTTTCCACGTATCGTGAGAACGCCGCCCTGCCAATCAATGTGGTCGAGTGTCAGAGCAGCGACTTCGCCGGCCCGAAGTCCAAGTCGGGCGAGCAACAGCAGCATCGCGTAATTGCGCCGACCGAGGGCGGATCTACGCTCGCACAGCGCGAGAATACGGGTGACTTCAGCGGGGCGGAGAAACGATGGCAGTTTAGCGAGCGACCAATGTGCCGCCTTCGGCACACAGGCTGCGAGATCGCTGGCGATCAAGCCTCGAACGTGCAAATACCGCAAAAACGCGTACATTGCTGTCAGCGTCTGTTGAGCACGGCTGTAGTTGCGGCCAAGGGTATCGCGCTGGATGAACCCGGTGATATCCGCGCCGACGAGCTCGTTGAAACGCACAGGTCTGTCGCCAAACTGCTCTCGCAAGAACCTTGAGACATGCCGGACATAGCATATCGGTGTCGAAGGCTGAAGACCTCGGTTCTGTAGCAAGTGCGCGCAGAAGGCTTGTTCTACGCGTTCACGCTCATTGAGCGATACCGCTGAGGGCTGCGTGACCTGCTTCCTCAACAGAATATCCGCCATCTGTCGTAGGGCCGACAGATCCCCGGTCGTGGAGCTGTCGGTTCGTTCGCGACACTTAAGGAAGCGTTGCATACGTTCGGCATCAGCGGCACTCGCTCCCAAATGTCGTTTTTTAAGCCAACTGCTGAAGTCGGCGACCACTCGGATTTTGCAACGGATCGAATGCCTTGTGTAATGCTGCTCTTGAAGCCATGTTATGAACTCGTCGATGTGCGGACCCAATGGGCCAGCGTACATGCGACGACGAGTGCCCGCGAACGCAAAGAATACTGCCGTGCTCATGCTTGCCTCTCCGATCACGACTGAAGGAGAAGCTAGAAAACTATGCCGAGCGCGATGGTGGCAAATCAGGTCCGGCTGCGGGGAAGACGCGTCTCGCTCGGCATAATTTTCCCCTCGGCATGGAAATAGTCATGCCGAATGCGGCATGACCATCTGTACCTGATCCTGGATCTGTATAGCCGCAAGATCGTCGGCTTCGAGGTCCACGAGACCGACGACTCCGAACACGCCGTGAACCTGCTGCGCCGCACGGCCCTCGCCGAACTGACTTTCCGCACATCTCGGACGTGATTTGGGCGAATTTCCGGCAGCCCTTCAGCCCCGGAAGCCGCTCGCCGGCACGCCGAGGAGCTCCAGTACCTGGTGCTGCAGCGGAGTGAACTCGGTCTCGAAGCGTTGCACAACGCGGCCGGCGCGGCTGAGCACGTGCCGTTCGGCGTGGCTGAACAACCGCAGCACCTGCTCGGTGGTCGGGTGGGCGCAGCGACGCTCCTCGGGATACAGCGGCAGCGCCTTCAGCCGCTCGCGCTTCATCGTCTGTCGCAGCTCGCGCTCGATGAGCGCCTGGATAAGAAGCGCGAGGAAGTAGACGGTAAAGAACGCCTCGATGCGCGCGGGGTTCTTCAGGAACACCGGGGCGATCTCGTGCACGGTCTTCAGCTGCTCGAAGCGCTTTTCGAGCCGCGGTTGTCCCTTGTGAGCTTCGAGGACCTGCAGCGGGGTGAGCGTGCGGTCGTTGGTAATGAGCGGGTACATGCCGTCGGACTTCTCGTCGTAGGCGACGGCGGCGGCATCGATCGTCCACTCGAGGTCGTAGCGGCGATGGGTGATCCGGCGGTATGCGGTGTCCGGTCCAGGCCGCCCGCGACGGGTCTGCTTGAAGTCGTGCTGGGCGCGCACGGTGCGCGAGACCTTCACATAGCGGCGCACGTGATAGTGCTCGAGGATCTTCTCTACCTCGAGGTCAATGCGCGAAGCGCCGCGGATGCGCGCCCGGGGACTGACGATCCGATCCCGTAAGCTGCCGAGTGCCTCGACGACGGCACCGATGCGGCGCTGGCGGCTGGCGCGCTGATGCCCGGTGAGCAGCTTCGACCATACCCACACGATCGGCCAGGCCTCCATCGAGCCGATCGGATCGCGGTAGAGATACCACTGATCGCGCGGTCCGCCTCTGCCCCTCGGATCCGGCCGGTCCCAGACCAGCTCCCACGGTGGGGTGGTGGTCTGGATGCGCTTGCGAAACTGCCGGTCCTCCTGGCGTGAGCGCGGCAGCACCGTGACGAAGCGGCCACCGGCGCGAGCGATGGTATCGAGGTTCTCGTGTGAGCAGAGCTTGGAGTCGGCGACGTAGAGAAAGTCCGGGCGCCCAGCCAGGCTCTTCAGGGTGTTCCAGGTCTCGATATGGGTGATCGAGTCGTTGGTGTTGCCGTCGGCAACGCGAAACTGCACCGGGACTCCGCCATCCTCAGCGGTGGTGAGGATGAACAGCAACTGCTTGAGGTCAGGCCTGTGATCTTTCGAAGTATGTGGTGGATCACATACTTCGAAAAATGTTGCGGCGAAAAATATGTGGCGGCGGCGGCGCCTGAGGGTGCTCTTCCGTGTCATCCGCGGCATTGACGTAACATAAGAGTTCGGCGTTTGCTGGCAGCCCCTCACGATGGGAGTCCTGCCATGTTTCAGACACTCTTTCGTCAGAACGCCGCGTTGCAGCGTCATCAGACAGGCCCGCTCGCTGCAGAGCGACGACGATACCTTCAGCACTGTGCAGCCGGCGGTGCGCCCTATGGCCAACAGCGCAAGCGCGCAAAGTGCTTATTGTGGATAGCCAAGCGGCTTGTGCCACACGACCGCCAGGGTATCAACGCGGAGAGATTGCACGAGATCGTTCATGGTCGGCCGTCGCCAGGCCCGACGATGGCGCAAGTCTTTCTGGAGTTCGGCCGACCATGGCTGAAGTTCCTCGGCTGGTGGCGCACGGAGAGAGAGCCGATCCCGTTTGCGGAGCATCTGGAGTCATACCTGACCTGGATGCGTCAAGAGCGGGGATTCAGTCCGGCGACCGTACACGGGCGCAACTGGTGTGCCACGAACTTCTTGCGGTGGTGCGGCCAGAGCGGTCGGGACTTGGCGAGCCTGCGCCCTCATGATTTGGACGCCTACATCGCTACCTTCGGGGATCGATGGTCCCGGATTTCCGTGGCGTCGATGGCGACGCGGTTGCGGCCGTTTCTGCGGTACGCAGCCTCGATAGGAGCATGTCCCCGGAGACTACCAGATGCGATTCTCAGTCCACGCATCTACCAGCTTGAGTCACTTCCTTATGCGCTGAGCTGGGAGGAGGTCCACAAGCTCCTGGCAAGCACTGCCTCCGCCAGCCCCCGCGACGTCCGTGACCGGGCGATGCTGATGCTCCTTGCCGTCTACGGTCTGCGCCGTGGCGAGGTGGCCGCCCTCCGGCTCGATCAGATAGACTGGGCTCGACGCCGTCTATGGATACACCGACTGAAGCGTCGGCAGCCGCAGGTGTATCCGCTGCAGAGGTCCGTCGCCGAGGCCCTGTCCCGTTACGTGGATACGGTCCGGCCGAGGGTACCGTACCCCGAGGTCTTCATTCGCCTGCAGGCCCCACATCAGCCGATCGGCGACGGAGCCATCTATCACGTCGTGAGCGAGAGATTACGCGCGCTCGGCATCAAAGCAGCGCACCTCGGCCCTCACGCGCTGCGGCATTCCTGCGCGGCGCGGCTCCTCGCCGACCGCCTGACGCTGAAGGAGATCGGAGATCACCTCGGACACCGCAGCACTGCCGCCACCCGGGTCTACACCAAGGTGGATCTGGCCGCCCTGCGGGAAGTCGGCGACTTCGATTTGGGAGACCTGCCATGACTGCCCTTGAAGCCGTCGAGGCCTATCTGGCAGCACGTCGTGCCCTCGGCCTGCAGCTCGACCGAGCGGGGCGGTATCTGCATCAGTTCGTCAGGGAGTCAGGCAATGCACCACTGTCCGACATCACCCCTACTGCCGTCGAGCGCTTTCTGCGCGGCCGTGGTGCGCCGACGGCGACGTGGAGGACAAAGAGAGCCTACCTGGCGGGCCTGTATCGGTATGCGCTCGCTCACGATCTTGTCGCTTTCTCGCCGTTGCCGGAGCATCCGCCCAAGCTGGCTCCTCCGCAGACCCCCTATGTGTACTCGACCGCGGAGCTGCAGCGGCTGCTCGAGGCGACCGCGGTGCTCGAGCACCGCGCGAGCCCGCTGCAGGCAATGACATACCGGACATTGCTCCTGCTGCTCTATGGCACGGGATTGCGGGTGAGCGAGGCCATCTCGCTCACCGTGAGCGACATCGATCTGGTCCGACGGCTGGTCACGGTCCGGGACACGAAGTTCTACAAGACGCGCATCGTAGCCATAGGGCCTCGCCTCACGCGGCATCTGGCGGCGTATCTGGACCGCCGTCGCCTGTTGGCGCATCCAGAGGGTGAGAGGTCCGCGTTCCTCTGTACGCGTACGGGACATGGTTTCTACTACCAGGAGGTCGTCACCACGTTCCAGCGCATTCGCTCCGCAGCCGGGATCACCTGTCCGCCCGGAGAGCCAAGGCCGCCTCGTCTGCACGACTTGCGACATACGGCTGCTGCGCATCGGGTGCTGGCGTGGTACCGCGCCGGCAAGAACGTCCAGCAGCTATTGCCGCGCCTCGCAACCTACCTCGGCCACGTGGACATCCGCTCGACCCAGCGCTATCTGCAGATGACCCCGGAACTGCTGCAGGAGGCCAGTCGACGCTTTGCTCAGTACGCTGGGCAGGAGGTGCCTCGTGATTGACCGTAATCTACTGGCACCTTGGGTTCGGCGGTTCCTCCTCGAGCATATCGTCGCCGAGCGCAACTTGGCGCACAACACCCAGATGAGCTATCGCGATACTCTTACCCTGCTTCTCCCGTTCGTCAGTCGTCGATCCGGCGTCAGCATCGATCGGCTGTCTATTGAGGAGGTTTCGCTCTCGGCAGTACGTCAATTCCTGGAGCACGTCGAGCGGGACCGGCACTGCAGTGTCGCTACGCGCAATCAGCGTCTTGGCGCAATTCACGCCCTGGCTCGCTTCATCGGGACCCGAGCTCCAGAACACTTGGCTTGGTGCATGGAAATGCGCTCCATCCCCTTCAAGAAGGCTGCCAAGACCGTAATCGGCTACCTCGAGAAGACAGAGCTCGATGCGCTCTTGCGAACACCCGATCGGCGTACGCCCCTCGGAGCCCGTGACCACGCAATACTTCTGTTCCTGTACAACAGCGGGGCTCGGGCGGATGAGGCGGCGCGGCTCCCTGTCGGCAACCTGCATCTCGGCACTTCGCCATCGGTGCGGATCCTCGGCAAGGGCAACAAATGGCGCGTCTGCCCACTCTGGCCGGAGACCGTAGCCGCATTGCGCCCGCTGCTCGTAGGCAGGACGCCCGAAGATACAGTTTTCCGAGGACGAACGGGCAAACCTATGACGCGGTTCGGCATTTATCGTCTCGTTGCCGCCTATGGCAGGGCGGCTTCGCTTACCGTGGCGAGCCTGGCAACCAAGCGCGTAAGCCCCCACACCGCTCGGCACACCACCGCGGTCCACTTACTCCGCGCAGGCGTCGATATCAACACGATCCGCGCCTGGCTCGGCCACGTCTCGCTGGATACAACCCACGTGTACGCCGAGGTCGATCTCGACATGAAGGCTAAAGCCCTCGCATGCCTCGACATCACTGACCTGCCGAGGCCGGCGCGACGCGGGCCGATGCCATCCCTCATGGAGTTTCTACGCGGACTATAATGGAAATATATGTGCGCGAGATCGTCACTCCCGCAGCTCGGCGGCAGTTCTCTCGGGAACTGCCGCCACATATTTTTCGCCGCAACATTTTTGCTGTATCCGAACACGATACGCGCCGGGCGCTGCCCACGCACCGTCTCGGGTTGAACCCGGTACTGACCGCAGAAGCGGACGGACGTCGAATCGTTGTGCAGCTCCTCGAACTTCACACCGAAGCACTTGCCGACCGCGAGCACGACGGCGGTGAGGAGCGCGCCGCGCTCGGCATCGTAGAGCCGATCGAGGGCTCGGCCGAGCCGATCATCGCCGAGGTGCCCGAGGTCTTGCTCTGCTAGGCCGTACATGGCCGGGGCGAAGCCGTGCACGGTCTCGACCTGGCGGTAGATGGGCTCACGCTCGACCACAATCGAGCGCAAAAGCACCCCCAGCGCTGTGGCGTGCGGCACGGCGCAC
Source organism: Pseudomonadota bacterium (assembly GCA_019352035.1). GTDB lineage: Bacteria > Pseudomonadota > Gammaproteobacteria > Steroidobacterales > Steroidobacteraceae > 13-2-20CM-66-19. Next base: position 20,263 of record JABBNZ010000052.1, read on the forward strand.
CGTCGATCGGTCGTCGGGACGTACTGATCCAGCAGCTCGATGAGGCCGAGCCGTGAGATGAAGTGATTGACGAGAGGAAGGGGCCCCAGCCGCTCGGTGGAAAGAGCGAACTTCTCGGCGAGTGGCGTGCGGGGTTGCGTCTGCTGCACTCTGGCGATAATAATATCGCCAGTTCGCGACACCGTCAACTCCGTGCCCAAGCCCAATACCGCTCAAATCGAGGAGAAGATCGCCGAGATCCAGCGCGCGATCGGCGCCATGCAGTACCTGTCCTCGGGTACGCTGCTCAAGCGCACCAAGGTCTGCGGGAATCCCGGCTGCCATTGCGCGCGCGACCCGGCGGCGCGTCACGGACCCTACTACGAGTGGAGCTACCTAAAGGGCGGCCGGCTCCGCCACCGCACCCTCACCCCCAAGCAGGCGGAGCTCATGCGCCTGGCGATCGCCAATTACCGCAAGGCGAAGAAGCTCTTACGGATCTGGGAGACTCACACACAGCGGCTCATCGAGCTCAACGCACCCGAATAGCCGTCGCCAGCCGGGCGGAAATTACCCGGAAATCACTCCGACGATGTGCGGAAAGTAAGGCCGAAGACCTGCACGCACTCGATTACAAGCCCGTGTTGCACGGGGATAACGGCTCGACGCTCAAGGCCACCACGGTCCTGGCGATGATGAACTGGCTCGGGCTGAGAGCCTCCTACTCCCGCCCGCGCGTCAGCGACGACAACTCCTTCGTCGAGGCGCTGTTTCGCACGGCGAAGTACCGGCCGCAGTTCCCGGTGAAGGGCTTCGCGGACCTCGAGCAGGCCCGCGAGTGGGCGAGCTCGTTCGTGCGCTGGTACAACCACGATCACCGCCATAGCGGCATCCGCTACGTCAGTCCGGCACAGCGACATGCCGGCGAGGATCACGCCGTCCTTCAGGCCCGCCATGCGCTCTACCAGCATGCAAAGGCACGAGCCCCGCGGCGCTGGGCACGGCACACCAGAAACTGGAATCCGATCACCGTCGTCACGCTCAATCCTGAGCGCGACGCAGTGATCAGGGCAGCGACCGAGAGCCTTCATAACACTCGGTCCGCTGCATGAGCGGGGCGACAACTACCTTGACACGCACCGAAACCGAGGAGATCTCCGCGCTCTCGGGCGGCAGTAGGCGAGCCACTGCTCGTTCTTTGAATTCGTTGCTGTATCGAGCCACTGTCGTTCCTCAATGCCCCGCAGATTACCGAGGTATCGAGGCGACAACTAGCGTGACACGGGGGGGGGCCTGCCGGGCCACGAGCTCGCGCCAAGTCTCTACGCTTCGCTGAATCGTCCTCATCGTCCGCTCCAGTCAGGGGATACTGGAGCGCCATTCTCAGCGTCTACGCGCGAGAGGGAAGGACGCCTACGAGTTACCGCTTACGGTAGACCGTCCCTTCTCGGGCGGGGATGCTCGTGCGCGGCTTGCGATAGCGCGCCTCGATGCCCCTGCGGCGCTTGAGCGTTGCGACGTGCAGCCATGCCTTCCCGAGAGAGCTCACTACTGCGTGCCCTTCAATCCGAGCTGCTTTTTTATGCCCTCGACCAAGAGCGTCTGGGTATACCCGCTCGGCTCAGGAGGTGGGTGGAATAGAAAGGTCTTTTCCCCCTACGACAAACCGTTCGAAGCGTTTCAGTACTCGCGACATATCGAAGGTGCGGTCTACGTAGGCCTTTCCCTGCATGCCGACTTCCAGTGCATATTCTGGGTTCTTCAGTAGGGCGCGCGTGTGTGCGCGCAACTCTTCATTGTTTCTTCCAATCAATATCTCTTTGCCTTCTTGAGCTCCGATGCTTTTCAGGCAGATCTCCGTGGTCACAACAGGCTTGCCGGCATGCATGGCCTCCAGAATTTTGTTCTGCAGCCCGGCACCGCCAATCATGGGGTATACGAAGGCGTTCGCTTGGGCTATATAAGGCCATATTGATTCCACTGTGCCTGTCACCTCCACGTCGGGACCGGCCAGTGCTCTGATTTCCGCGGCGGGAGAGCGGCCGATAATCATCATCCGCAGGTTGGTGAACTCCTCTTTCAGCGGGAGGAAAACGTTCTCGTAAAGCAATAGGGATCCTCGTACGTTCTGCGGATATCCCATATTCCCCAGGAACCCCAGCGATGCTCCCGCCGGCTGCTTCGCAGCGGAGATCTCCTCTCCTGCAAGATAGATTCCGTTTGGTATTACTTGGGCGCGCGATGTCTTGCTGTTTGCGGAAACCGCTGCATCTGGAGCGGAGATGTATGCGCTGGCATCTACGCCCTCGAGGAGGCTCTTCTCCCAGCGCAGGGTCTTCCATAGATCGAAGACGCGATGGAGGGGCATCAATCCGGCAGGTCGCGGTTCTCTCAGGTAATGAAGGTACGGAGAGTCGATGCTGTCGTATATTTTGCGCGCCCCGGCGAACTGCTCATCCAGTCTTTTGAGGAGATCTCGGTGCTCGTGCATCACCCAGAGGACGGAATCATAACGCTGTCCGGTCACAAACTCGCGAAGTTGGAGAAAGATTGAGTTGGAGTGGTAGCGTGCAAATTGGTAGGGGCGGCCGAACGGTGATAGCATCTCGGTAGCCGTGAGAATCCTGTCGAGGAGCGACGGCGTTGTCCTGTCGCTAAATGTAATCTGGACTCTTCGAAGTGAGCGAACTACAGGATCTTCCGGTATGGTGTGTCGCGGGTCACTATGCACGAAGACGTCGATGTCGTGCTTTCTCGAGAGGTGTTCGAGCACCGGGTAGTATCTGATCGAAATTCCGTTTTCCCTCGCTGGCCATGGGGCGAAGGGGAATACCATCAGGATGGATTTTCGTTTGTCGTTCATGGGCTGGTTGCGGACATCGCTCAGTACCCCGCTGCCCTCTGTGTTTCGCCTGTGACGAGGGTCAGAATGAACCGATCGAACCATGGAAGCCGGCCGCGCTTTTCCGGGGATTCTCCGATGTCGCGCCGCTGCAGATTGGAAGAGCGCGACACTGGCCATCCGAGATAATCCGCGAGTCGGTTCACTTCTGCGGGATTGTCGAGGTCTTCGTATCGGATTAGCAGGGCGCTGACGCGCTGGTGACCTTCCATGAAGCCGCGCGTCGTTTTGGCCCAATGGCGGCCGAATGCGTAAGGAGTCTTGACGAGATCGTCGGGCCAAGTCCAAAACCAGCCGGCCTGCAGGCGACGAAATGATGCATAGGCGTCGAGCGGATTACGATACAGGAGCACGATCTTGCATTTGGGATAAAGAGCCCGGAAGTACGTTGCGTGATCAATCGTCAGTCGAACTTCTTTTACGCCCCACTGGCCTCGGCCGATAGCCCGGCCCGGTTCTCCGAAGATGGCATCGAAGAAGCTGCGGTGTGCTTTCAGTAAATAGTCCACATCAGGGTACAGGTTTGCCACCCATTCGTCCGCGAGGTTTCCGCTGGCGCGCTTTGAGAGAAAAAAGCGCTCGAACGGCCACTGCGTAGTGAATGACCGGAACTGGTGTGCCATGTGGTCGTGCATATTCGAGTGGTCGAACGGTTCGCCCCACATGATCATGTCGCGGTTGTGTTCCATGATCATTCTCTGCAGCAGCGTGGAGCCCGATCGCCAGCCTGCGGAGAGCAAGAGGATGGGCTGCTCATCGCATTCGCGTGTCTCCGGAGAAATTCGCGCGAGTGCGTCCTGCAATCGGGCCGCCAGATCCGCGGAAGCACGGATAGCTCCTTTCTTCAGGTTCCCGGAGCCTGAAGGACCGAATAGGGCTCGTATGAGAGTCTTCGGAGTATTGGTCAGCATTTCGCCGGTCCCCGACAGGGAAAAAGTGGACGAGGCGGATTCCGCTCGTATGCTGATGTCGGCACGCTGGGAGCGTTTGGACGGGATCCGGTGATGAATTTCAGTGACATATGCGAAGCATGTGACGATGGAAGTCGTCGCCTCTGAGCGGCATTTCAGTTCTCGAGAGGCGCTCGTGTCGAAGAGGTTGGCGGCCCCGGTGGAACGTGTCAATCACTTTGAGACACCCGGTTGACGGATTAGAGAGCAAGCGGTGTGATTTTCGAGTGGTGTGGTCTCCTTCGGTGGATTGATCCAGGCTGCGGTGGGCAGCGCCGGCGGCTGGGCGATCTGGCCCTTGAAGCGCCGGGGCTGGGCCGCGTAGGCGAGCTGCAGGGTCTGGGCACGCTGGACCTGGAGAGCTTCTGCGGTGCCGTAGTGGACGGCGTGCGGGCTCATCAGAGCGAAGCCGCTGTGGCGGTGCTGCTGATTGTACCAGTGAAAAAAAGCCCTGGCAGTGGGCGCAGGAGTCCTCGAGCGAGCTGAAGCGCTCGGGGAAGTCGGGGCGGTACTTCAGGGTCTTGAACTGCGACTCCGAGTACGGGTTGT
>JABBNZ010000053.1 GCA_019352035.1 Pseudomonadota bacterium
GGGGGGCGGCATAAACGCGCGCGGGCAGCGTCCAACGCAGCCCCTCGAAGCGATGGGTGACCATCCGGTCGAGGTAGAAGACGTAGCCGGCACAGCCCAGCACACCCGCGAGCAGCACGCCGGCGAGCAGACCCTTCAGACCCCAGCCCCGCCGCGCGGACTTTTTCCGGCCGCGGGATGGGCCGGAGCCCCGGCCGGGGGAACGTTTGGCCGAGCGCTTCAGAGAACGAGCTCCTCGGCCGGATCACGCAGATTGTAGTGCGAGCTCATGCAGTGCCCGTAGGCGCCGGCATTGGCGATGAGGATGACATCACCCTCCCGCGTCGGCGGCAGCAGACGGTCGTGGCCAAGAACGTCGGCACTCTCACAAATGGGACCCACGATGTTCACGAGCTCAGTGGCCGGCTCCGTCAGGCGCGTGAGATTGACGATCTCATGGTATGCACCATAGAGCGCCGGCCGGATGAGGGAGTTCATCCCGGTGGCGATGCCAACGTAGCGGACGTCTCCCTTGCTCTTCAGCTGAGTCACGCGAGCGAGCAGCACGCCGGCGGGAGCGGCCAGATACCGGCCGGGCTCCAGCCAGAACTCCACCCCCGGATGCTCGGCGCGCACCGCGGCGAGCAGGGTATCGAGCTTTGCGATATCCAGTCCGGGCTGGTCGCTGCGCTCCGGTACGCCGAGGCCGCCGCCGATGTCGACGGCGCGCACGGCGTCGAACCGCTGCGCAAGACCCACCAACTGGCGCGCCGTGCGCTGCCAGGTCGTGACGTCGAAAATGCCGCTGCCGACGTGAGCTTGTAGGCCCACGACGCGCGTGCCGGCCTCGTGCGCGTGCCGGACCAGGCGCTCCAGATCGGCGGCGGGCACGCCGAACTTGGCATGCGCGCCTGCCGTTCGCACGTGATGATGATGTCCGGCGCCCACGCCGGTATCGACGCGTACGAAGATCTCCCGATCGCGGAAGAGGCTCTTCCACTGTGACAGTGCGTAGGCATTGTCGACGGTGACCTGCACGCCGCGGCCGAGCGCCCAGGCGCATTCCTCACGGGAGGCAAAGTTGGGCGTGTAGAGCACGCGCCGAGGGTCGAGCGTCGGGAAGAGCCCGAGCACGCGCTCGACCTCGTTTCGCGACACGCACTCGAATTCGACACCCTCCTCGCGCACCGCCGCCAGCAGCCCGGGATGGGGATTGGCCTTCATGGCGTAGTGGACCCGGGAAATCGAGCCCATCCCGCGCAGCGCGCGCGCGGCCATCCGAACCGCATCGAGATCATAAACGTACGCCGCATCGCGGGTTCCGAGCGCTTCGAGCAACCGCGTGCGCTTCTCGCGCCACCATGGCGCGGCGGCGAGCGCCGCGCCATCGGGCTTCGCGAACAGCTCCTGCCAGGTGGGCCCGAGCACCCGGTCGCCCGGCACCGGCCGGATCAGCAGCTCGTGCAGCTGGTCGACCAGCCGATCGCCCTGGCGCTCATCGACGACGAAGGTGAAGTTCAGATCGTTGGCCGCCTGGCTCACGAGGTAGATCTTCTGCTCCTCGAAGAACTCGAAGGCGCCGCCCAGCTGGTGCAGGATCGCGCGGATGTTGCGCCCGACGAGGCTGACCGAGGCGCAGGGGCCTATCACCTGCACGCGGCAGAGGCGCGAGAGCTCGCCCACCAGGCCCGCGAGCAGGCTGTCATCGAGCGTGTTGGCCGCGGGGTCGAGCGATACCGTGACGTTGGTCTCGGATGTCGAGACCAGATCCACCGACATGCCGTGGCGCTTGAAGACCTGGAAGGCATCGGCGAGGAAGCCCACCTGGTGCCACATGCCGGGGCTCTCGAGCGCGATCAGCGTGATGCCCTTCTTGGTGCAGACGGCCTTCACCTGCGCGTTGCCATCGCCTGCCTCCGCGCTGAGCACCGTGCCCTCGAGATCGGGCGCCTGCGTGGCATAGACATGGAGGGGAATCCGGTACTGGCGCGCGGGCAGGATGCAGCGCGGGTGCAGGACCTTCGCGCCGCTGGTGGCGATCTCCTGCGCCTCGTCGTAGTGCAGCGAGCGCAGCAGGCGCGCCGTGGGCGTCGAGCGCGGGTTGGCGCTGAACATGCCCGGCACGTCCGTCCAGATCTCCAGCCTGCGGGCGCGCAACTTCGCGGCGAGATAGGCGGCCGAGGTGTCCGAGCCGCCGCGGCCGAGGAGCACGGTGTTGCCTTCGCCGTCGCTCGCGATGAAGCCCTGGGTGACCACGACGGGCGCCAGGCTCGCGAGCCGCTGCTCGAGTGCCGCATCCGGAGCGAAGCTGCAGGTGGCGTTGAGGGTGCTGGCTCGGGCAGAGGCGTTCGCACGCTCCTCGGCGAGGAGCATGGTGCGCGCATCGGCCCAGTCGACCTCCAGGCCCTCTCCCCGCAGAAACCGCGCGCCGAGATCCGTGGCGAGGAGCTCGCCGCTCGACATGACGCGGGCTCGGGTGCGATCGCTCACTTCACCGATGAGGGCGATGCCCGCGGCGATCTGGCGAAGCTCTGCGAGCTGACGCTCGCAGTCCTGCCCCAGCGGGATGCCGAGCTCGGCGGCCAGCCGCCGGTGCCGCTCCTCGATGGTCTTGAGCTCCTCCTCCGGCGCCTCTCCCCGGGCAGCCGAGAGCAGCTTCTCCAGCCGGTCGGTGATACCGGTCACGGCGGAGTGCACGATCAGCACGCGAGCGCCCTGCACCTGGCGCGCGGCGGCGATTTTGGCGATGTTGCGCCAGTTGGCGAGCGAGGAGACGCTGGTCCCGCCGAATTTGAGGACGATCCAGTCGGACACGGTGCGAGTCACGAGAATGATTCCGCAGGCAGGCGGCGGAGAGGGCGGCCGCCGTATGAGGCCCCATGCGAGGCCGGAGTCGACCCGGGTCGAGCAGTCCCCCAGGCGGAGCCGCGGCGCGCGTGCGCCCGGGCCGCCCTGCTCAGGTCTCGAGCGTTATAGCTCTTCGTCGAAGTCGCGGAGGTCCTTCTCGAGCTTCTTGTCCGCCAGGACTTCCTCCAGCCGGCTCCACGCGGCCTTGCCACGTTTCACCTGGTTGCGGACGCGCTTGTCCACGCGGTCGAGCAGCCGGTCGTAATCGGTGCTGTCCTCGGTGGCCCCGCTCAAGAATTCCTCGTCGAGATCGAAGCTCTCGTTGTCTCGTTCCGACATCTAGCGGTGAAAATCCTGAATTAAATCAAAGGGTAATTGCATAATGGGCATGGGCCAAGGCAGCGAACTATAGCGGATTCCGGCCGGAGAGCAATATCTTAGAGGGAGTAGCCCTAAAGCCAAGTGAGCGCGGGCCCAGGGCCGCTGCCTGGGCCTCGAGACCAGCACCGACATCGGGCTGGCCGCGCAAAGCGCCGTCAGACGACTTTGCGTCGATCTACTCGGTCCGGTCGCGCACCGTGACCGGCGCCCCCCGGCTCAAGCCCAATCCCTCGGCTGCGCTCTGCTCGGCGCGGGCGATCTCCACCACTCCGAAGGAATTGACCAGCGCCAGGTATTCCCCGGGTCGCGTGTCCCCATAAGTGCGAAGCAGCGGGAAGGCATGATTGCCCGCATGCACCAGGGGCAGCCGGAAGCGCTCGATCAGGGCCGCATCGATGTTGGTGATGAGATTGCCGAAATGATCGATGGTGATGATGAGCCCGCAGACGCTCGCGTGCTCGACCGTGGGCTCGTCCACCCAGGACGGCACCAGTGAATCCGGTCCTGCCGCCTCGCCGAGATCACCGGGGGAGCATCGGCCGGCCGCGAGCTCCGCGGCGAGGGGCGCGAAGATGTCCCGTCCATGGAAGGTGGCGCTGGCGTGCTGGATGCCGAGCCGCGCCAGGCCTTGCGCGCGCAGACGCACGATGGCGGCCTGGGGATGGCGGGCGACCACCGGCGCCAGGAGCCCATTGTCGGGCGCGAGGAAGAGATGGCCAGCGGCACTCACCACGATGATGTCCCGTGAGGTCCCCACCCCAGGATCCACGACCGCCACGTGCACGGTGCCCGGCGGGAAGTACTCGAAGGCGCGCACCAGCCAGAACCCGGCCTCGGCGGGCCAGTGCACCACGATCTCGTGCGTGAGGTCGATGATCTGCGCCGTAGGCAGACGGCCGAGAATGCGGCCTTTCATGACGCCGACGAACGGACCCTGGTGCCCGAAGTCGGTCGTGATGGTGATGACGCCGGACGGGCGAGCCGACTCCGCAGGCGAGCGACCGGTCAGGACGGCCGAGCCGGTGGCGCTGCCGCCGTGGGGGGGCGGTGGCTCGGCCTTCAACCCGGCCTCCTTCGCGGGCGCTCACCGCCGGGTCGCGGCGATCCCTCGGCGCAGGTACGGCAGCGGTCCGTGTACGGCACCGCCTGCAGCCTCTCCTCCTCTATGGGCTCGCCGCACACCGCGCAGGTGGTGTACCGGCCCTCCTCGAGCCGCCGCAGCGCCCCCTGCACCAGGCGCAACTCCTGCTGGGCCGACTCGGAAATGGCCTCGAGGACATCGTCGGATTCCCGCTGAGTCACCTGCTCGGCAAAATCCGCACTCAGCGGATCGGACTCGTGCCGCAGGTCGGAGCTGGCGTTGCTCGCCCGCATCCGCAGCTCCTCCCGGCGTTTGAGCAGGCGTGCGCGTACGGCTTGTATATCCACTGGAGCCTCCCGGCAAATGCAGGGGCGATACTGCGTAATATAACCCGCTCTGATCGTATTGACCGTCAACACCGGCAGTACTTCGTCAAGCTGGCCGCCTTCGACGTCGATCACCCCGCGCAGGCGCGACCGCAGCCGAGGCGGCTCGAGGCCCAGCACCTCGACGGCGCGCCAGCCGACCCGGCCGCCGCCGTGCGGGGATGCTGCTCGCGCAGGGCTCGGAGAGGGCCCGGCTTGCGCTCGAGCTTTACTGCTACCGCGCACGCAAGTACCTCGGAGCCTTTCTTGCTGTGCTCGGCGGCGGTGCGGGAGAGGACTCTCTCCGGTCTCGAATGGGCGGGGATCGAGGTGGACAGGGCCGCTGACAGATCCGCCAGCGGCACCGGATCCCGCATCAGCACGGCCACAGCCGGGTGAGCGTGCAGGTGATGTACCGGTGTACGAAGAACTCCTTATGGTGCGTGCAGCGCTGGCTGTGACTAAACTCTTTTGAAGGCGCTGGATCGGGGCATCCTGGCCCGCCCAGCGCGGCAGCGGGCACCTCCCTGTGCCTGGGGCCGGATGCTTTGTATCGCCACTACAACGAGGATCTGACATGAGCCCACATTTCGATGCCGGCAAGCTCGCCGAAGACATCAAGGCGCTGGTGCGGGATGCCGAATCGCTCTTGCGGGCGAGCACCGAGAACGCCGAAGACCTCACCGAGGAGGCGCGCAAGCGGGCCGAGCGGTCGCTCCATGCGCTTCGCAGCCAGCTGAACGGCATCGAGCGCGATCTGAAAGGACGCGCCGAGGTCCTCGATGACTACGTGCGCGACAATCCCTGGAAGGCAGTGACGGTCGCCGGGGGCCTTGCGCTGCTCGCGGGGCTCCTGCTGGGCCGCCGTTGATGAGCAATCACGCCGCAAGCGCTTCCGCTGGCGCCGACGATGCGGCCGGCGAGCCGCGCGGACCAGGTCTCATCCGCGGCTTCCTCGGGGTCATCTTCGATTCCTTCAAGACACGGCTCGATCTGGCGGCGGTCGAAGCGGAGATCTACCTCGTCTATGTGGCGCAACTGCTGCTCTGGGGATTCGCGGCCGTCGCCTGCGCACTGCTCGCGCTCGTCTTCGCTCTGACGGCGGTGGTGATCGCGGTCTGGCAGACGCACCGGATGGCGGGTCTGGTCGGCAGCGTGGCCGTCCTTCTAGTGCTGGCCCTCGTGTGCGGCCTCATCGGCGCGCGCATCTTCCGCGGGCGCCCGCCGCTGCTTGCGGGCACGCTCGGCCAGTTCGAGCACGATCAGCGCCGCATGAGCGGCGGCGACGGAGCGGCGCCATGAGCCGGCTGCGGGAACTCGAGGCACGCCGGCTCAACCTCATCGCCCGTTGCGAGCAGCAGCGCCTCGAGATCGCCTATCGGATCGCGGAGCTCAGTCCGGCGGCGCAACTGTCCAACCTGACCCGGCGCGCGCCGACCTCGGCCGCGAGTCATCCGTTGGCGTGGCTGGTATCGCTCGGAACGCTGCTCGTCATGTTGCGCGAGCGGCGTCTCGTCGGCTGGATCGGCAAGGTGAGCGCCGGCATGGCGCTGCTCTCCCGGGCAACGGCGATCGTCAGGTTGCTCCGACAGATCCGGTCCGCGACCGGCGGGGTCCGCTGAGCGTCGTCTCCTCGGTCGGCTGCGTCTGGGCGCCGGGGGCGCTGCCTGGCGGACTATAGAAGGCCTGCACGCCGACGAGCTGCGGTATGCCGTTGGCCTGGGTGGCCACCTGCCGCACCTTGTTCCAGTCGACCGCGACCGGGCTCTTGCCGACCGCCGCATCGAGGATCTTGGAGATCTTCTGGTAGTCGGGCGCGGCCGGCTTGTGATCGCTGCCCGCGGGCGGGTGGATCTCCAGATAGAGCTTGCCGTCCTGCAGGGTGGCCAGGATGGGATCGCTGACGATGTTCACCCGGGTGCCCACCGGAACGATCGGAAAGAGCGCGGCGATGTCCTCCGGATAGAGGCGCACGCAGCCGTGAGTGACCGCCATGCCGATCGCCATCGGATTGTTGGTGCCGTGGATGTAGATCTCCCCGCGGCTCAGAGTCGTCTGCAACGCCCATTCCCCCATGGGGTTGTTGGGGCCGGCCGGGTAGATCCTGGGGATCGGATCGCCCTGCTCCTCGTGCGCCTTCAGGATGGAGGGTGTCGGGATCCAGACCGGGTGCGGCACTTTGCGGATGATCCGGGTGATCCCGACCGGGGTTGCCCAGCCCTTCTCACCCGGGCTGACCGGATAGGTGATGACGATCGGCTGCTCGCGCCGCCGCCGCACCGGGAAATAAAAGAGCCGGTGCTGGGGCAGATTGACCACGATCCCCGCGTGCGGGACGGGCGGCACGATGAAGCGGCCCGGGATGGTGATCGGGGTGCCCTTGCCCGGCAGCCACATTTGGACCTTCGGGTTGGCCTCCTGGATCTCCCAGTACCCCACGCTGTACTTGCGGGCAATGCCGAGCAGAGTATCCGAGGCTTTCGACTGGACCTGCCGATCCTTGCCGATGAGCGAGCCGCCTGCCGGCGGCAGAGTGAAGACGGCGGCCTGGCCGCGCGCCGAGAGCACAGACCCCATCACGCCGGCCGCCAGCAATATGCCGGTGGCCATCCAGTCCGAGCCGCAGCTGCGCCGAATCAGCATTCGCATCGGTCCGATTCCCGCAAACCTCTTCGCCCGGTCGGGCGGCGCCGCCATTGTAACATGCGCGTCCCATGCCTCCGTCACCGGGTCTTCGGCGCTTTCTCCTCGGCCTGAAGGCCGATGAGAAGGCGCCGCTCCGATCTGACAAAGATGTTATCGATGCGCTTGTGGTTCATTTCCGATGCCTGTATATTTGTCCAGTCCGCGGCGTTGCCCACCTCCCGTCCGGGTCCTTCGAGTGCGCCTCGAGGACAAGCACGCCCGAGTGCTCTCGCAGATGGCGCGCGCGGTGAATCTCGTATGGAACTACGCACCGGCCGGCAAGGCCGGGAGGGTCTTGGAATCAGGGCATGGACCTGTCGAATTTGTGGCACGACTCACGATCGGGACCACAACCCGGCTCGCAACATTCTCGCGGCGGGACGTCGCCGTCTTGCAGCAGGAATCCCCGCCATTGCCGCGCCAGCGGCGGCCTGAGAAAGCCGATGGCGGGGAGGACGTCAAAGAAAGTAACTCGCGATTTCTATGCCAGGGACACCCTCACCGTCGCCCGCGAGCTGATCGGCATGCGCCTGGTGCATGCGCAGGGCGGCACGCTGCGCGTCGGGCGGATCGTCGAGACGGAGGCGTACCAGGGCCCCGAGGACCTCGCCGCCCACTCCTCCCGGGGCCGCACGCGGCGGACCGAGGTCATGTTCGGACCGCCCGGATACGCCTACGTATATTTCATCTACGGTTTCTGGCACTGCATGAACGTCGTAACGGCGGCGGAAGGGGTGCCGCACGCGGTGCTGCTGCGCGCCCTCGAGCCGGTGACCGGGATCGAGGACAGGACGTGGGGGCCTGGCCTGCTCTGCCGCGCGATGCACATCGATAGGAGCCTCAACGGCGCGGATCTCTGCGGCGATATACTCTGGCTCGAGAGGCCGCCCGCCGCGAAGCGCCGGTCGCCGCGCATCGCGCGCGCGGCGCGCGTCGGAGTCGACTACGCCGGCCAGTGGGCGCGCCGTCCGTGGCGCTTCTACGACAAAGACTCCCGTTATGTCTCCACTTCCCATGCGCTGCACGCAGGACTAACGGGGTCCGCGGAAACGGACCCCGTCCGCAGAGCTCGGAAGAGGTAACTCCTTCAGCTCGTTTGCGCGTTATCACGGAGTACGAGCCGGCCGTGCGCCACCGGGATACGCCGGCCCGGGTCATGATTCATGCGCACGCTGCCCTCCCTGCCGCCGAGGCGATAACGGACCTCGTAGCCGTTCCTCTCGATGGATCGCTCGTAGACCGTCGCGCATCTGCGCTCCGTGGTCGTATAGACGTTGCCGCGCTGCATCCTGTTCTCGATCCTGTTACCGGCGTAGCCACCCGCGGCAGCGCCCGCGGCTGTCGCGACGTCGCGGCCGGTGCCGCCGCCGACGTAGTGCCCGAGCAGTCCGCCGACCACCGCGCCGGCGACGGTGCCGAGAATCTTGTGGTTGTCGCGTGCCGGACGCCGGTGCACCACGGTCTCGTCATGGCAGTCCTGCCGCGGCGTACGGATCGTCCTCGTGAGCGGTGTGACTTGCACCACCTCCGCGTACTGCGCGCCCCTGTGCATGACCTTGAGTCCAGCCATGGCGCCCGCGCCCGCCGCGGCGGCGGCGCCGACCGCCAGCCCAATCAACAGAGACTTGTTCATTGTCCTCGTGGCCTCCTCTTGCGAACGGCGGCAATGGTAGCCACGTCAAGCTGAACGGAAACTAACTCGCGCTGTCTCCGGCCCGCGACAGCGACAGCAGCTCGCTTCCCTCCGGCACCCGATCTCCTGGGGCGAAATGGATCGCACGCACGATGCCATCGTGGGGCGCGGTGATGCTGTGCTCCATCTTCATCGCCTCGATCACCATGAGCACCTCGCCCGCAGCCACGGTCTGACCCTCCTGCACGGGCACCGCCGACACCACGCCGGGCAGCGGTGTCGTGAGGCCGCCGGTGGCGGCGCTCGCCGAGAACTCCTGCGTCCGCGGGTCCTCGATGAGCCATTCGTGATGCGCGTCCCGGATCCAGACATGAAGGTGCGGTCCGCGCCGGTACCAGCGGGCACGGTACCGCTGCTCGTCCAGCACCGCGGCGACAGTCTCCTCCGTGACCGACACACCGGCGAGGCGAAGGCGCGTGCCGCCGTTCTCCGTCGAGGACTCCTCCGGCGGGAGGAGCAGCGCTTCGCGCGCCTCGCCGCGCTCGAGCGTGAGCCGCACCCCGTGCGCGCGGCCATCCTCGGACAATGTCAGCTCGATGCGGCCCGGCAGGTTGGGTTGGAAGCCATCGCCCAGATCCCACGGACTCGCCGGCGCGGCCGCGGCCGGACCCCGGGTGCTCGGCGCATGCAGCGCGGCCAGCGCGCCCAAGGTGCGCGCGGCGGGCGTCACGGGCTGCGGGGCCGAGAATTCCGCCGCGCCGCGATCCAGCATCGCCACGCTGTGACGCACCTCGAGAAAGACCCGGGAGCGCAGGATCCGCCCGAGCCAGCGCTCGTTGGTATGAATGCCGGCGAGATAGGTGTGATCGAGCGCCTCCGCCAGCCGCAACGCCGCCTGCTCGCGCGCCGGCGCCCAGGCGATCACCTTGGCGAGGAGGGAATCGTAAGCCGCGGGCACCGCGTCGCCGGCGGCGAAGCCGGCATCGACCCGCAGCGACTCACCCCGGGGCCACTCGGCCGCCTGCAGCGTGCCGGCGCTCGGCAGGAAGCCACGCCATGGGTCTTCCGCGCAGACGCGCGCCTCGATGGCATGCCCGTCGAAACGGATCTGCGCTTGCGCGAGCGGCAGCGGCTCGCCGGCCGCCACCCGCAGCTGCCACTCCACGAGGTCGAGCCCGGTGACCGCCTCGGTGACGGTGTGCTCCACCTGCAGCCGGGTGTTCATCTCCAGGAAGTAGAACTCATGCCCGTCGAACAGAAACTCCACGGTGCCGGCACTGCGGTACCCGATGTTGCGCGCCACCAGCACGGCTGCCGCGTGCAGAGACTCCCGCAGGCGCGCAGTCAGCCCGGGGGCCGGAGACTCCTCGATGAGCTTCTGATGGCGCCGCTGCACCGAGCAGTCGCGGTCGCCGAGATGCACGCAGTTGCCATGGGCGTCGGCGAACACCTGCACCTCGATGTGTCGCGGGTCCGGCAGGTAGCGCTCGACCAGGAGCGTTCCGTCGCCGAATGTGCTCTGCGCTAGCCGCCGTGCGGCGATGAGCGCCTCGCGCAGCTCCTGCCGCGCATGGACGACGCGCATACCCTTGCCGCCGCCGCCGGCGGCGGGCTTGACGATGAGCGGCAGGCCGGCCGCGAGCGCGCGCTCCTCGAGGTGTTCGAGATCCTGCCGCTCGCCATCGTAACCGGGCAGCACCGGCACTCCCGCCGCCCTGACGCTCGCCTTCGCCACGCTCTTCGATCCCATGGCGGCGATCGCAGCCGGAGGGGGGCCCACGAAGACGAGGCCGGCATCGAGGCAGGCCTGGGCGAACTGCGCGTTCTCGGACAAGAACCCGTATCCCGGATGAATCGCCTCGGCGCCCGCCGCGCGCGCGGCGCGCAGGATCGACTCCATGTCGAGATAGCTCTCGGCCGCCGGCGGCGGCCCGATACGAATGGCCGTGTGCGCTTCGCGCACGTGCCGTGCCGATGCGTCCGCGTCGGAATACACGGCGATCGTCCGAATCCCCATGCTGCGCGCGGTGCGCAAGATGCGGCAGGCGATCTCGCCGCGGTTGGCCACGAGGAGGCTGCGGATCATGTGCGTCATGCGCGTCGCTCGAATCGTGAGGCCATTACATGCGGAAGAGCCCGAAACGTGTGCCCGCCTCCGGCGCGTTGCGCACGGCGGCCAGGCAGAGCCCCAGAATCCGGCGCGTCTCGAGCGGATCGATCACCCCGTCGTCCCACAGCCGGGCGGAAGCGTAATAGGGATCGCCCTGGCGCTCGTACTGCTCGCGGATCGGCTGTTTGAAAGCGCCCTCCTCCGCGGCCGCCCAGCTGCCGCCGCCCGCCTCGATCTGGCCGCGCTTGACGGTCGCGAGCACGCTCGCCGCCTGCTCCCCGCCCATCACCGAGATGCGCGAGTTCGGCCATTGGAAGAGAAATCGCGGCGAGTACGCGCGGCCGCACATGGCATAGTTGCCTGCGCCATAGCTGCCCCCGATGATGACGGTGAGCTTGGGCACCTGCGCGCAGGCGACCGCGGTGACGAGCTTGGCGCCGTCCTTGGCGATGCCGCCAGCCTCGGCGCGGCGGCCGACCATGAATCCGGTGATGTTCTGCAGGAAGAGGAGCGCAATGCCCTCGCGCGCGCAGAGCTCGATGAAATGCGTCCCTTTGAGCGCGCTCTCCGAGAAAAGAATGCCGTTGTTGGCGAGGATCCCGACCGGATAGCCCGCGAGGTGCGCAAACCCGCACACCAGCGTAGTGCCGTAGAGCTGTTTGAACTCCTCGAGCTCCGAGCCGTCCACCAGGCGGGCGATGACCTCGCGCACATCGTACGGCCGGCGCAGGCTCGCCGGCACGGCGCCGTAGAGCTCTGCCGGATCGTAGTGCGGGTCGCGCGCCGCCTGCGGCGGCGCCGTGGCGCCCGGCGGCCGCAAGCGCGCGACGATGCGCCTCGCGATACCCAACGCGTGCGTGTCGCTCTGCGCAGAGTGGTCGCAGACACCTGACTCGCGGCAATGAACATCGGCGCCGCCCAGCGACTCCGCGTCGATGTCCTCACCCGTCGCGGCCTTGACGAGCGGCGGTCCGCCGAGGAACACCCTGCCCTGCCCGCGGACGATGACGTTCTCGTCCGCCATGGCGGGCACGTAGGCACCGCCCGCCGTGCAGGAGCCATGAACGACCGCGATCTGCGCCACGCCCGCGGCCGAGAGCGTCGCCTGGTTGTAGAAGATGCGCCCGAAGTGCTCCCGGTCGGGAAACACCTCGTCCTGCGCCGGCAGGAACGCGCCGCCGCTTTCCACCAGGTAGACACAGGGCAGCCGGTTCTCGCGCGCGACCTCCTGCGCCCGCAGATGCTTCTTCACGGTGATCGGGTAGTAAGTTCCGCCCTTGACCGTGGGGTCATTGGCGACGATGACGCACTCCCGCCCACTCACCCGCCCGACCCCGGTAATGATGCCGCCGCAGGCGATGCCGCCGCCGTACATCCCGTGGGCGGCGAGCTGGGAGAGCTCGAGAAAGGGGCTGCCGGTATCGAGCAGCCCCTGAATCCGCTCCCGGGCGGTGAGCTTGCCCGCGGCCCGATGGCGGCTGACCGCCGCCGCAGGCCCGCCTTCGGCGGCGCGGCCCACTTCGGCCTTGAGCTTTACGGACAGCTCGCGCATCGCCGCCTCGTTGTCACGGAATTCCTGCATGCGGGGATCGAGCCGGGAGGCGATGCGGGGCATGGTCTTGTCACGATGACCTGATTGTCGGACAATCATACGATTCCACCGCGATGGATGACAAGCTCATGTCGGCGAACGCACTGCTCGACAGCGATTTCGGCCTCGGCGAAGCGGTCGAGGAGATCCGGCGGCAGGTGCGGCGGTTTGCGGCGGAGCGCATCGCCCCGCGCGCCGCCGACATCGACCGCAGCAATCAGTTTCCCCGGGACCTCTGGCCGGCGCTCGGTGAGCTCGGCCTCCTCGGCGTCACGGTGCCGGAGCGCTGGGGCGGCGCCGGCCTCGGCTATCTCGCCCACACCATCGCCATGGAGGAGATCTCGCGCGCTTCGGGATCGGTCGGCCTCTCCTACGGCGCGCATTCCAACCTGTGTGTCAACCAGCTGCGCCTGAACGGCACCGATGCGCAGCGCGACCGGTATCTGCCCCGGCTCCTCAGCGGAGAGCACGTCGGTGCGCTCGCAATGTCCGAGCCGCAAGCCGGCTCGGACGTGGTCTCGATGCAGCTGCGGGCGCAGAGGCGCGGCGACGCTTACGTGCTCAACGGCCGCAAGATGTGGATCACCAACGGGCCCGACGCCGACGTGTTCGTCGTCTACGCGAAGACCGATCCGGCCGCGGGCGCGCGCGGCATCACGGCTTTCATCGTGGAGCGCGGCGCGAGCGGCTTCTCCACCGCGCAGAAGCTCGACAAGCTCGGCATGCGCGGCTCCGGCACCTGCGAGCTCGTGTTCGAGGACTGCGCCGTGCCGGCCGACAACCTCCTCGGACCGGAAAACGGCGGCGCGCGGGTGTTGATGAGCGGCCTCGACTACGAGCGGGTGGTGCTCGCAGGCGGTCCGCTCGGCCTCATGGCCGCGGCGCTCGATCTCGTGCTGCCGTACGTGCGCGAGCGCAAGCAGTTCGGCCAGCCGATCGGCACCTTCGAGCTGATGCAGGCGAAGATCGCCGACATGTACACCGCGCTCAGCGCTTCGCGCGCCTATGTTTATGCCGTGGCCGGCGCATGCGATGCCGGCCGCGTGCGCCGTCAGGACGCCGCGGCCTGCATCCTCTTCGCCGCGGAGAATGCGACCCGGGTCGCGCTCGAGGCCATCCAGGCGCTCGGCGGCAACGGCTACATCAACGACTTTCCGGCAGGCAGACTCCTGCGCGACGCCAAGCTCTACGAGATCGGCGCGGGCACCCAGGAGATCCGCCGCATGCTGATCGGGCGGGAGCTGTTCGAAGGCGCGGCATGAGCGTTGCGTTCGATCAGATCCTGTTCGTCCCGGGCTACCGCAAGGTGGCCGCCGCCATCACCGAGCGCATCCTCAGCCGCGAGTTGCGCGAAGGCGCGAGGCTGCCACCGGAAACGGAGCTGGCGCGTCAGCTCGGCGTCAACCGATCGACCGTGCGCGAGGCGCTGCGGGAGCTCGAGAGCGCGGGGCTCCTCGAGCGGCGCCCGGGATCGAAGCTGATGACCGTCAGCAGGCCGCGGCACCGGGCGGTTGCCAAGGACGTGAGCCGCGCGCTCGCACTGCATGATGTCACCTTCTTCGAGGTCTGGGAGGCGCTCACGCAACTCGAGCCGCCGATGGCGGAGATCGCCGCACGCAACCGTACGCAAGCCGACCTCGACAGCCTCGCGGCGGCGTGCCAGCGCTTCGCGGACGATAACGCCGAGACCGGGAAGGCGGTGCATCACGCCGCCGAAGTCTTCCGCGGCATCGGACACTGCACCCACAATCAGGTGCTCGGCCTGGCGCAGGAGCCGCTGCTCGATCTGCTGGAGCCCTCGCTCCGGGTCATGATCGACAAGGTCCCGCAGGCGCGCTCGCGCATCGCCGCCGCTCAACGCCGCATTCTCGAAGCCATCACGCGGCGCGACACGGAAGCCGCGCGCAGCTGGATGGCCCGGCACATTCGCGATTTCAGGAAGGGTTATGAGCTCGCCAATATAGAGCTCGACCGTCGAATCGCCTGATACCCCGACTGAACCCTCCGTGCCAAAGAGCACCGCCAGGCGAATTTGCGCGAATAAAACACCGGTGGAGCCGGGAGGGGGATTCCGGCTCCACCGGTAACCGACACGCGGCGGCGAAGGAGGGGGTTATCGCCGCCGCGAACGCGCCTTCACTCAACCCGCGGGTCCGCAGTCCCCGCGCCGGAAGCGCACCGTCGAACTGTATGAAGCAAACGGCATGCCAGAGGCGGGAGCCGCGCCAGCCGCGGGCGAGTCGGCTTGCGTGAGCGATCGCAGTGCAATCGACGCGGCACGCGCACCGTCGGCGGGCATCTACGGCTCTCCCCACCGCTTGCCGGTCACCGGATGCGGGTAATGGAAGGGCACCACCCGCGCCTCGGGCCAGGTCTTGGGCGCCTCGGGAAGCAGTTCGTCGGGACCGTTGGGGTCGGTCGGGTAGGTACGGGTCATGGGCGTCAAATGGACGCCACTGTTGGCCCACCCCTGGTCATAGTCCGCCTGCCACAGCATGTTGTAGTCGAGGCGTTTGACCTTCCACACGCCGTCCTCCTTGACATAGATGTTCTCGTAGATGCCGGACTCCCAGAACTGGCGCGGGAAGTTCGGGATGGACTCCCGCATGCTCTCGTGGCAACCGCCCTGCAGCAGGCAGCGGAATCTGCCCTTGGCGGTAAGGCCATCCTCGGCGACGTCGACGATGTCCTGCAGCATCAGATGGTCGAGCATCAGGCCCCGCCGCGGCCCGTTCACGCCGCCGGTGAAGTACTTGCGGAACCAGTCGCAGTACAGTCGCCGGATACCGGTCCTGCCGCGGTAGATGCCGTTGAGGAAACGGACTTCGCCGCTATCGCAGAAGAGCGTCACGGCCTCGTCATAGAGGCACTTGTCGATGTAGTAGCCGTATTTATATTGCAGGGACTTGACGGCATGGGCGTCTTCCAGGCGGGCCACCTGGCGCGTGAGCGCCGCGACACGACTCTCGAGCGCGGCGAGCGCATCCGGATCAGTCATCACATTTCTCCGCGCCGGAAACCTCGTCGTTCACGGCGAGGAGGAGGCCCGCTCTCGGTCGCGAAAGCGGCTGCACATTGAAGTTGAACGACACGTATCGTCGAGCGCCGGCAAGGGGCATTACTGAGGGCGCTGCACATGCACGTCACTTGATACATGGGTGTTATCTCCGACGCTGCGGACGAGAGGTAAGGCGTGTGAATTCACAGGAAAATTCCGCGTCTGGATTGTCGATTTCGAATGATCCAACGACCCTGTCGCCATGGTGCTGACCTACCGGTACAGGATCAAGGATGCGGCCTCCGGTCGGCATCCTCGGCGACAAGCTCGGGAGGTGAACCGGGTCTGGAACTATTGCGGGGAGATCGAGAACGGCGCCCGGCGGCACAACAGGCGCTGGCCCTCGGGCTTCGATCTGATCAAGCTCACCCGCGGCAGCGGCCAGCTCCTTGGCCTGCATTCGGATACGGTGCAGGCGGTCTGCAAGCGGTTTGCGATCTCGCGGGATGCCTGCGGCAAGCGGCCGCGGTGGCGGGGCAGGAAGTCCCTGGGGTGGGTCCCCTTTCAGGCGCCACGGGCCATCCGGGTGCGGGGCGATAGGGTGACGTTCCTCGGGCGGGGATACCGGCTCTGGTTGAGCCGACCCCTCGAGGGCAAGATCCACTGCGGCGGGCGATTTCCCACGCAGGTCTGTTCCGCGTGCGGCGCACGCGGCGGCCCGCAAGGTCGAGAGGGCCTCGTCATAAGAGAGTGGATTTGTAACGGATGTGGTGCTCGGCATGACCGGGACATCGACTCTGCGATCAATCTGCTCGTCTCGGGCCGGAACGTCGGCCTCCAGCAGACGCAAATCCCCTCCCTTCAGGGAGGAAGACGTTAAGTGGTTTCCCCTATTCTCTGATAACGGCCGATTATGATGGCATAGCGCATTGGCGCCACGGCGTGCGGCGCGCCCGGTAGAATATTGCGGGCCGGAATACCCGGCCGGAGCAGCCGAAAAGGCAGGTGACCCTCTTGGCGGCGATAAGCAGCGAGCGCGTTCTGTCGGTGCAACACTGGACGGATACACAGTTCACGTTCACGACGACGCGGGACTCGGGGCTGCGCTTCGAGAACGGACAGTTCGTCATGGTGGGCCTGCAGGTCGACAACCGTCCGCTCCTGCGCGCCTACAGCATCGCCAGCGCCAATCACGAGGAGCACCTCGAGTTCCTCAGCATCAAGGTGCCCGACGGCCCCCTCACCTCCCGCCTGCAGCACATCCGGGAAGGCGATGAGGTCCTGGTCAGCCGCAAACCCACCGGCACGCTGGTGTTGCATGACCTGAAGCCGGGCCGGCGCCTCTACCTGCTCTCGACCGGCACCGGAGCCGCGCCCTTCATGGGCCTCATCAAGGACCCGGAAGTCTACGAGCGCTTCGAGCAAGTGGTGTTCGTGCACGGGGTGCGCTGGGCCCGCGAGACGGCCGTGGTCAGGGACCGCATCGAGAGTCTGCGCGCTCACGAGCTGTTGGGCGAGTGGATACGGGAGAAGCTGCACTACTACCCGACCGTGACGCGCGAGCCGCACGCCAACCGCGGCCGCCTCACCACGCTGATCCAGTCCGGGCGCCTCTCCTACGACCTCGGTCTTCCGCCGCTCGATGCGGCGAGCGACCGGGTGATGGTCTGCGGCAGCCCCGCGATGCTGGCGGATACCTGCTCGCTGCTCGATGAACGGGGCTTCGAGATCTCCGCGGGCATCGGCGAACCGGGCGATTACGTGATCGAGCGCGCCTTCGTAGCGCGTTAGGTCATCACCGCCGCCGACCCGGCTCCGGAGCGCGCGGCCACTAGCCACAGCACCGCGCAGATTCCCACCGCGCCGGGCACGATCATCACCGCCGCTGCGAGCGAGGACAGATCTGCCAGCCCTCCGATGATGGAGGGAGAGAGGACATCGCCGAGAAGATGGATGGTGAGGATGCTGAGCGCCACCGCCGAGGCCCGTTCCACCGGGCTCACCAGATTGACGATCGCCGTGTTGATGGGCCCGGTGGACATGAAGAGGAGCAGCTCCGCGGCGATGAGCGCGGGATAGAACACCGAGGGCGAGCCCGCCGCGAGCGCCACGTAAGCGGCCGGCACGGCGAGCAGCGTGATCCAACCCGACATCCACAGATACGCCTGGCGGGAATATCGCAGCCAGTAGTCGCCGAGCCAGCCGCCGAGGAAGGTGCCGACGAAGCCGGTGAGGACGACGATCTCCCCGAATCCCGTGGAGGCCTGCTCGGCGGGGATGCCGCGCACCCGCTCGAGAAAGTACGGCATCCAGAATGCCAGCCCGCCGAGCGCGAACGTGTAGGCGGCATAGCCGAGCACGGTCAGAACGTAGGTCCGTTGCCTGAGCAGGCGCAGGTACACGGCCCAAGCGCGTTCGCCGCGACGATCGCCCGCTTCGTCACCGCCGTGCCCGGCGGGCTCCTCTTCGTTCGCCCCGCGGGGAGGATCGGGCAGCCGCAGAACCCACAGCGCGAGGAACACGCCCGGGATGCCGGCCACGTAGAACGCCGCATGCCAGCCGAAGTGCTCGCGCATGACGCCGCCCACGATGTACCCGAGCGCCGCGCCCACCGGAATGGCCATATTGAATACCGCGAAGGCCCTGCCCCGGGTGCGCCGTGCAAAGTAGTCGGCGAGCAGCGAGGGTGCGATGGTCCCATAAGCCGCCTCGCCGATTCCAACCAGCGCGCGCGCGGTCAGCAATTGCGCGTAGCTGCGGGCGAGTCCCGAAATTCCGGTCGCGACACTCCAGAGAAAAACACCGATCGCAATGGGGCGTGGCCGCGAGCCGCGGTCGCCGAGCCGCCCGAAGATCGGTGCCGCCAACATGTACACGATGAGAAAACCGCTCATCAGCGTGCCGAGCTCGAAGTCCGTGAGGTGCATCGGCCCGCGCTTCAGATCCGGCAGCAGCGCGGCGACCACGTAACGGTCGAGGTAGTTCAGCAGATTGATGCCGGAGAGGATGGCGAGTGCCAGCAGCCCGGTGCGCTTGCCACGCTCGCGGCCGGCGGTCTCGAGAGACTGGGGACTGGCGGGCGATGGCATGCGCATAGCCTACCGGGCCCGGCGGCGTTGCGCGACGTTTAAACCCGGCAGCGCATGCGAGCGTCGAAATGGATGAGACCGCTCGAACAAACATTTGACAGGAGAGACCGCCATGACCCGATGCTCCGCCCTCGCCGCTCTCGGTATTCTCGCGACCGCCGCGCTGCTCGCATCGCCCGCGATCGCATCGGCCGCCCAGCCATCGGCTCGAGAAGCCCGGACGAACGTCTACTACGACCAGCGCGACCTCTCGACCGAGCGCGCAATCCGCTCGCTCTACCTGCGCATCGTGAGCGCCGCCCAGGAGGTCTGCCCCGGACCCGGCTCGAAATATGAAGATGTCGCTGCCGCGAGCAAACTGTGTCAGCGGCGAGCGATCGCGCGCGCCATCAGCCAGATCGGCAACGGGCGGCTCGCGGCCCTCGATGCGCAGATCGAGCCGTATAGGGGGTGAGCCGGTGCCTTTAAGCGAGGACACTTAACGTGAGCGCCGATCGTGCGGTGCCTTTCCGGCGGTCCTGCCGCCAAAGAAGGCCAGTGGCACGCCCCTCTCACTCCCCCCGATCCGCTCTCTCCCCCCGATCGCATTTCAGGCATTCGAGCACCGTCCCGAGCATGCTCGCGCGCCCTTCCGGTGTCCTCACCCAGGGCCGGCTGATCCAGGGCGGATTGTGCCGGACGTGCTGATTGTGGCCGCAGTCGAGCTGCGCCACCCAGTGGAGCTCCTCGTCGCGGTGGTAACCGGTAATCGTGCGCCGCATGGCCCGGCTCACACTACCATTGCCCCGCGGGCCCCGGTACATTGCCGCCGATGGAAATCTTCAAGGAATTCCGCATCGAGGCGGCACACCGTCTGCCCAACGTTCCGCCCGGGCACAAATGCGCGCGGCTGCACGGACATTCGTTCCGGGTCGCGGTGCACGTCGCGGGCCCGGTCGATCCGCACCTCGGATGGGTGTGCGATTTCGCCGAGCTCTCGGCCGCCTTCGCCCCGCTGCACGAGGCGCTGGATCACCGCTATCTCAACGAGATCCCCGGCCTGGAGAATCCCACCAGCGAGCAGCTTGCGGCCTGGATCTGGGAGCGCCTGTCGGCTCGACTGCCGGGCTTGAGCCGCATCGCCATCCACGAGACCTGCACCAGCGGCTGCGAGTATCGCGGGCCGGCAGCGTGCTAGGCTTGGGCGGCGCCGCCCCGAAGGGGAGTGCGGCGGGAGGGGCTCATGCGAATGCACGTACCCGTCGCCTCACTGCCGGCATTGGTGCTCGGGGCTCTCCTTCTCTGCGCGGGGTCCGCCCGCGCAGCGGCGGCCCGCGAATGTGACGGCGTCTCGTTCCCGGAGCACATCCAGGCGCGAGGCCAGACACTGACGCTCAACGGCCTGGGGCTGCGCAAAGCAACCATCTTCGGCATCAAGGTCTATGTCGGCGCGCTCTACGTGGCGCAGCCCACGGCCGATGCCCAGGCCATCCTGGCCTCACCCGATCCCGTCGAGATGCAGCTGCGGTTCCTCTTCCGCGTCACTGCCGGGCAGCTGCGCGATGCGTGGCGCGAGGGCTTCGAGAAGAGTGCGGCGGGCGAGCTGCCGCGGCTGCGGAGCCGGATCGCGCAACTCGATGCGTGGATGCGCAGCGTCAAATCCGGCCAACGGATGACCTTTCTGCGCATTCCAGGTGTCGGCATCGAGTATTCCCTCGACGGCGCCGTAGAGGGCACGATCCACGGCGAGGACTTCGCCAGGGCCTTTCTCGCGATCTGGCTCGGCCCCGCGCCTCCCAGCCGGGAGCTGCGCGCCGGCCTCCTCGGCGGCCCCTGCGCCTGAGCCGCCGGCCGCGCAAGCGGCCCCGCAGCGTCAGTGACGCTGCTCCAGAGGCTCGCCCCTGATCGCCGTCCCTGTTGGAATCGGGGCAGCACCGCCGTCGGCATGATCAGGCAGACGGGACCGCGTTCGCCTCCTTCGCCTGCCCCGCCATGAATGTCCTTCAGCCACTGGCCAGCGCGGGGAGCGGTTGCGGGCGTCAGAGATGCACGCCCGCCAGTTCCACGATTCTCAGGATCACGAGTCCTGCGGCGACGGCGAGATAACCGCGCAGCGCCAGCATCGACAGGCGGGTGAGCGGCCTCATCCGCGCCGGCCCCAGGGTGCTCAGCGGCGGCATGCGCCAGGAACCGCGCAGCCGCGGGTCGATGCGCCAGGTGGGCGAGTGCAGCGCTTTGACGAACGGCGGCACCGCGGCCATGAGACCGAGGGCCGCGCCGCCGCCGAGGATCTTCACCATGGCGCCGGCGCCGATCCCCGGGAAGAGCACGGCGGCGGTCAGGATGACTGAGAGCAGCAGCAGCGCGCCGATCACGAGCCCGGTGAAGAGATTGAGCCAGGGACCGTTGACCCAGGGCCCGAGGACTTCCTCGTCGTTGCAGAGGAGCAGCAGAAAGACCGTCGCGCTCGGCAGCAGGACGCCGGCCAGCGTCTGCACCGCGTTGGTGAGCAGGCCGAGGGGCGTTCCGGGCGTCAGCACGAGTGCGGCCGCCACCGCGATCAATCCGCCGTACACGGCATAGAAGGTCTTCGCCTCCTTCGGACGATTGTGCAGTGAATGCCGGAGCGAAAGCACGTCGCCGATGGCGTAGGCCGTCGAGAGGGAGACGGACATGGCGCCGATCACGCTGGCGTCGATCAGGGCAACGGCGAAGCAGACGCCTGCAGCGTGTCCGACATACTTGCCGAGGCCCGCTGCCACCGCGCCCGCGTCCTGGAATGCGCCGAACTCCGGATGGCCGGCAAAGGTCGCGGCCGTGAAGCCGATCATGGCCACCGCCCCGAGGAGGACTAGAACGATGCCGAGACAGAGATCCACCCGCTCGTAGCGCATGAAGCGCGGAGTGATCCTCTTGTCGATGACATAGCTCTGCTGGAAAAAAAGCTGCCAGGGAGCGACCGTCGTGCCCACGATGGCGATGATGAGCAGCATGATCTCGCTCAGCTTGCCCTGCGGCAGTTGCGGCACGACAAGGTCGTGGGCCATCTGTGCCATCGGGGGGTGCACCCAGATGAGCACCGGCACGAGCAGCAGGCTGCCGATCACGAGCAGCATCGAGAACCGCTCGAAGCGCCGGAAATCACCGGTTCCCGCCGCCCCCACCACCACCGCCGCGGCGGCAATCACGCCGAGCGGACGCGAGAGACCCAGATAGGAGAGCGCGAGGCTGATGCCGATGAACTCGGTAACGATCGTGAGCGCGTTGAGCAGGAAAAGATCGATGACGCTGAATGCGCCCCAGAATTTGCCGTAACGCTTGAGAATCAGGCGCGCGTGCCCGACGCGGGTCACCGCCCCGAGCCTCAGCACCATCTCCTGGTTCACATACAGAACAGGAACCAGCAGAAGCAGCGTCCACAGCAGCGTCGTGCCGTAGTTCTGTCCCGCCTGCGCATACGTCCCGAATGCGCCGGCATCGTTGTCGCCCACCATGACGATGAGTCCGGGGCCCAGAATGGCGAGCAGCGTCCGAAGGCGCGCACCCCAACCGCTGCGCGGACCGACGTCGTGGCGACGAATGGTGCCGAAGGCGCCGTGAATGTCGCCGCCGTGGGCGTCATCCAGCGCAGCATCAGCAGCCGCAGGGAAAGCATCAGAGAAAGACATTGGCAAATCCTCGGAAAACAGGCTTCGCGGTGCGGCGCCGCGGCGGGCCTCAGCCCCGCTCGCGACACGCGCCGTGTCGAGAGTGCTTCGTGGAGGATGCGTGGACGCCGGCTTTGGCCGGCGCGCACCGTCCCGCGTCGGATGGCGAGACGGTGAGGAGGCGAGGTATGGAGGACCGCGACCCTGTGACGTCTCGCCGTCAGACGGCGATGAAGCGGCTACTAGGGCTTGGGTCCATATGGGTACCGGGGTGACTGAGCTGGGCGCGGATTCTTTTGGCTCATGACTCCAAAGTCAAGGGTCGCGCGTGAGAAAGTTTTCCGTCAGTTCAGATTGGGCGGCGCCGGCGGCTTCGGCGGTCCCATGCCCGCAGGTGTTGGCTTCGGCGGGCCCACGCTCTCGGGCGGACTTGCGGCGGCACGGCGGACGCTCGCGCGCTCCGCCTCCTGTCGCGTGGTCGGCAGCTGGCGGGTCGTGACTGACGCGAGGTTGATGACGCCGGGATCGTCCCGCAGCTTCACGAAGAGCCGGCCGTTCTTCGGATGCGGCACCGGCAACGCGTATCCGGGAAAGCCATCCGGAACCTGCACGGAATGACCGAATCGTGGATCGGTGGCGATGGAGTCGACCAGGAAGAGATTGCTCCCCGAGAGTTTGCAGGCGAGCTGCGGCGTGGCGGGACAGACCAGCTCGCGCAGCCGCGGCAGCCGCACGAGCGTCGCGAGCGGCTGCCAGTCACCCGTGACGCCCCCGTCCACCACGCGAAACTGCAGCGGACCGAAAGCCGACGGCCCGAACGCCCGCGCCGGATCGAGAGTGGCCATCGCGACCGAACGGTTCTCGAGCGTCATGCCGCCGTTGGCGAGGCTGAGCGTCGTCGAGTAGGAGCCGTCCGCGGTCGCGACCTCTATCATCTCGCCGAGGTCGAAATCGGCAGGCCATTTCGCGCGGACGGAGAATCTCAGACGCGCATGCTCGGGCAGCTCATCGCCATTCTCCAGTCGGATGTGGCTGCGGGTATTCGATGCCGAGGGCAGTACGCTCTTGGCGATGAGAACGACGCTCGGGCGCGGCGCCCCGACAGTCGCCTCGAGCTCGAGCCCCCTGCCATCCTTCAATCTGACCTTGGCCAGCCCGGCTTCGCCCGGCTTCAATGCGGCCGCGGAGGCGGCAGCCTGCGCCGTCATGGTGAGCTGGTCGACTCCGTGGCTGCTCGAGAGCGCGCCCGGAATGAACGCCGCCCCGTCGACCGCGAGTCCCGCCACCTCATCCAGGCGGCTGCCCGCGAGGACGCCCTGACTGTCACCCGCGTGCAGCGTGAAGCTCTCGAGATGGGCCGCCTCCGCGTAGGCCTCAAGCGGCACCGGCTGGGGCGAGCTCGCACCGTATTGCTTGACGAGCAGGGTCAATTGCCCAGGTTGCGCGGCCTGCAGCGGCAGCTTCACCGCCACCTCGTTGGGACGCAGCGGCTTCCAGTCGGCCTTCAGCTCCTTGCCGGCCGGATCGCGCACCATGATGCGGTCGATGCAGCTCACGCTGCCCGCCTCGAGATGGATGGTGTCCTCGCGGCCGACGATGGCGGAGCTCTCTTCGCCGCCGAGCCGCCAGGTCTGCTCGCGCGCATTGACCAGCTGGAAAGCGGGACCTTCGAAAGGCTCGAAACCCCAGTATCCCTTCAACGCGCCGCGGACGGTGCTGCCGAGACTCGCGCTCGCCACGCCGGACGTATCGATCACGAAACCACCCTGCTCGGCATCCGCGTGCGCGGGCAAATCGATCGTCGTGCCATTGCTGCCCATCAGACTGAGGCGCATGTCGTGGGCGTAACCGGTCGAGTACACGAGCGGCGCTCCCTCGACCGGCAGAACGAGAGAGCTCTTGCGGGCGCAGTAGATCTCCTTGGGATCGACGGCATGGAGTGGCGGCGGCTGCGGCGCCTCCACCGCCGCAAGCGCGGCCACCAGCACCGACTTCGGTTCATGGAACGACGGCGGAGTATTGAGGGTAAGCGCCAGCACCTCCCCCCGCTGCGTTCCGAGCGCCGGTATGTACTGGTAGTGCGCGGTCGTGAAGGAGCCG
>JABBNZ010000182.1 GCA_019352035.1 Pseudomonadota bacterium
GTGCGCAGCGCCGTTTGCCAGGTGGCCGCCTCGGCACAGCGCCTGATCTCGATCTACACCCCCGACCTCGAGCCCGACATCTACGATCAGACGTCATTCCTCGAGGTCATCAAACACTTCGTGCTCGCGCGCAGCTTCGCCAAGGTGCGTGTGCTCCTCGCCGAGCCGACCCGCGTGATGCGCGACAGCAACCGCTTCGTGGCCATGGGACGGCGGCTCTCGAGCTGCATCGACATTCGTTACATCGCCGCCGAGGCGCGCCAGCGCGCCTCGGCCTACCTCATCGCCGATGACCGGGCCATCGTCTACCGGATGCGGGCCGATACCTGGGACGGCGTCGCGGACATCAACAATCCGCCGGTCGCGCGGCTCTACCTGCAGGAATTCGATCAGATCTGGGACGCCAGCGCGGCCGAGCACGGCCTGCGCGCGGTGCGTCGGGGATAGCGAGAGATCCGACCGCGACGGATTATAATTCCGTCCATGTCCCAGCCCGAAATCACCGTAGCCGCCGTGACCGAAGCGGACGGCCGCTTCCTCGTCGTCGAGGAGCGCATCGAGCGCCGCCTCGTCATCAATCAGCCTGCCGGACACGTCGAGCCGGGTGAGACGCTGCTCCAGGCCGTCGTTCGTGAGGTCCGCGAGGAGACCGCCTGGCTCTTCACGGCGAGTGAAGTCGTCGGCGTCTACCTCTGGCGCCACCCCGGAACCGGCCGCATGTTCAAGCGCTTCGCGTTCTGCGGCGCCGTGACCGATCACCGCGCCGGCCAACCGCTGGATACCGGTATCGTGGCCACGCACTGGTTGACGCACGAGGAGCTCAAGGGACGCGAGCCGCAGCTGCGCAGCCCTCTCGTGCTGCGATGCGTCGAAGACTACCTCACCGGCCGCCGCCAGCCTCTGGCCGCAACGGCGGCTCTCGAGCTCGGCTCGGCGCTCGAGGCGGCCGCGGTGGGGCTCTGAGGGCGGGCGCTGCCGTGGGCGATCGTGTCATTGTCGGCCTCTCCGGCGGCGTCGATTCCGCCGTCGCCGCCCTGCTCCTCAAGGAACGGGGCTGGGAGGTTCAGGGGCTCTTCATGAGCAACTGGGAAGAGGACGATGACGGCTACTGCACGGCCGCGCAGGACTTCCAGGATGCGCGCGCCATCGCCCGGGAGCTGGACATTCCGCTGCATCGGGCGAGCTTCGCGGCCGCCTACCGCGAGCGTGTATTCCAGCACTTCCTGGCCGAGCATCGCGCCGGCCGCACCCCGAATCCCGACGTGCTCTGCAACCGTGAGATCAAGTTCGGCGTGGCTTTGCGGCATGCCCGCAGGCTCGGCGCCACGCGCTTCGCGACCGGTCACTACGCGCGCATCCTCCCCGGCTCGGGAGGCGCGCAGCTGCACAAGGCGCGTGATGCCGCCAAGGATCAGAGCTACTTCCTGCACGCGGTCGAGATGGAGCATCTGGCCGCCACGCTGATGCCGATCGGGGAGCTCGAGAAAGGCGCCGTTCGCGAGCGGGCGCGGCAGGCGGGCCTGCCGGTATTCGACAAGCCCGACAGCACCGGGATCTGCTTCGTCGGCGAGCGCCCGTTTCGGGAGTTCCTCGGCCGCTTCCTCGCGGACCGGCCGGGACCCATCGAGTCCGCCGACGGTGAGCCGCTCGGAGTACACCGGGGACTCGCCTTCTATACCCTCGGGCAGCGGGAAGGCCTGCAGATCGGCGGGCGGGCCGGCCGCGCGCAGCTTCCCTGGTTCGTCGCCCGCAAGGACGCGGCCCGCAATGCACTGGTCGTCGTGCAGGGGCACGATCACCCGCTTCTGTTCAGCGCGGCGCTTGCGGCCGGTCCGATGCATTGGCTGAGCGCCCCGCGCACCGGGGCGTTCCCCTGCACCGTCAAAGTGCGCTATCGGCAGGCCGATCAGCCGGCGTGGCTCGAGCCGCGTGCCGACGGCACCGCGCGGATCCGCTTCGAGACGCCGCAGCGGGCGGTCACACCGGGGCAGTACGCGGTGATCTACGAGGGCGACAGATGCTTCGGGGGCGCCGTGATCGAGAGCGTCGAGCCGGCGCCAGGCCGCCGCGCCGTGGCCTGATCTGAAATTATTTTGAGGCCCGGAGCCTATATAATCCGCGCCGCTTTCAAAGTGGAGAGAGAGTCCCCCCTCATGACGAACAGCTTCAAGACGCGCTCGAGCCTCGCGGTCGGCAATCGCTCGTACGAGATCTTCAGCCTGGCGGCGCTGCCGCGGGAAAAGGTGGCACGGCTCCCCTACTCCCTCAAGATACTGCTCGAGAACCTGCTGCGCTTCGAGGACGGGGTCAACGTAACTCGCAACGACATCGAGGCGCTTCTCGCGTGGGACCCCTCGGCGACGCCCTCGCACGAGATCGCCTTCACGCCCTCGCGCGTCATTCTCCAGGACTTCACCGGCGTGCCCTGCGTGGTGGACCTCGCGGCCATGCGCGATGCCATCGTGCGCCTCGGAGGCGATCCGGAGCGGGTCAACCCGCTCGCCCCCGTCGAGCTCGTCATCGATCACTCCGTACAGGTCGATGAGTACGGCAGCGCCGGCGCGCTCGCCGCCAATACCCGCATCGAGTTCTCGCGCAACGCCGAGCGCTACGCGTTCCTGCGCTGGGGCCAGTCCGCCTTCCGCAACTTCGCGGTGGTGCCGCCGAGCACGGGCATCGTGCACCAGGTGAATCTCGAGTACCTGGGCCGGGTCGTCTTCGACGCGCAGAACAACGGCGCCCACAGCGCCTATCCCGACACCGTGGTCGGCACGGACTCGCATACGACCATGATCAACGGTCTCGGCGTCCTCGGCTGGGGCGTGGGCGGCATCGAGGCCGAGGCCGCCATGCTCGGCCAGCCGGTCACCATGCTGATTCCGCAGGTCATCGGCTTCAGGCTCATCGGACGGCTGAGCCCCGGCGCGACCGCGACGGACCTCGTGCTCACCGTCACGGAGATGCTGCGCAAGAAGGGCGTCGTCGACAAGTTCGTGGAGTACTTCGGCGACGGCCTCGCCTCGCTGCCGCTCGCCGACCGCGCCACCATCGCCAACATGGCTCCGGAATACGGCAGCACCTGCGGCATCTTCCCCATCGACGAGGAGACCATCCGCTACCTCGAGCTCTCCGGCCGCCCGCGCGAGCGGATCGACCTCGTCACCGCCTACGCGAAGCACCAGGGCTTCTGGCGCAATCAGGGCGAGAAGTCCGCGCAATACACCGACGTCATCGAGCTGGACCTCGGCACGGTGGAGCCGAGCCTCGCCGGCCCGCGCCGGCCGCAGGACCGCGTGCCGCTGAAGTCGGCGAAGAGCACCTACGAGATCCAGGCGAAGAAGTCCGCCGAAGAGCGCAAGGCGCGCAACGCCAACGCGCAGGGCAAGGCGCAGGTGACTCTCGAGGGCAAGAGCTTCGAGCTCGAGGACGGCGCGGTGCTGATCGCCGCCATCACGAGCTGCACCAACACCTCCAATCCCTCCGTGATGTTGGGCGCGGGTCTGCTCGCACGCAAGGCGCGGGAACGCGGCCTCAAGGCCAAGCCGTGGGTGAAGAGCAGCCTCGCCCCGGGCTCGCGCGTCGTCACCGACTACTTCGAGCGCGCGGGCGTGCTCGATGATCTCGCCGCGGTCGGCTTCAACCTCGTCGGTTACGGCTGCACCACCTGCATCGGCAACTCTGGCCCCCTCAAGCCCGAGATCTCCGCGGGCGTCAAGGCCGGGGACATCACGGCCTGCTCGGTGCTCTCCGGCAATCGCAACTTCGAGGGGCGCGTGCATCCGGAGGTCCGGATGAATTTCCTCGCCTCCCCGCCGCTCGTCGTCGCCTACGCCATCGCGGGCACGCTCGACCTCGATCTCACGACCGAGCCCCTCGGCACCGGCACGGACGGCAATCCCGTCTACCTCAAGGACATCTGGCCGAGCGATCACGAAGTGCAGGAACTGCTCGCGCGCTCGATCGACTCGAAGATGTTCCAGCGCAGCTATGCCAGCGTGTTCGAGGGCGATGAGCACTGGCGCAGCATCCAGGCGCCCACGGGCAAG
>JABBNZ010000183.1 GCA_019352035.1 Pseudomonadota bacterium
TAAGCCTCAATATCTCCTCGCGAAGATCCGTCCCAACGATTCGCGCATTCCTTCCCTCGGCCTGGTCCAATGATCGGGAGAAAACGATGACCTGCCTGACGGAGTCAAATGCCTGGGCAAAGTCGCTCATTGCCCGCGTCTGTCCGGAATTGCTCCTTGCGATGTCGGGCCAGAACGGAACCATCAGCTGATAGGTCTTGCGCCCATAGACGAGCGCGTCGACATCACGTGTCAGGCGGGCGAAATAATCGAGTACTTCCTCACCACCCTCCACCTTGGTGTGGTCGCAGCAGCCATCCAGGGTAATGTTGATTCCGAAGATCAGCTTTCTCATTGAGAAACCTGGCATCGGAACGCGCTGATTATCGATGCTCCCGTCCTTCGCAGCATCGATTCGGCTATTCCTTGGCCTCCTTGGCCTTGAGGCTTCCCTGGTTCGCCTCGATGAAGGCCTTGATCTCCTCGGCCATCGACAGCAGCCGCAGCCACTGCTCCTTGTAGAGCGTCACCGGGAACCGCCCCATGCCGTAAACGGAGAGCGCCCCCTTCTCGCTGACTTTCATCGAGAGCTTGCCCCGCCCCGCCTGCTTTAGTCGCTCGTTCTCGGCTCGAAGCCTCGCCAGCTCCGCTTGTACATCGTCAGTCATTTGGATATCCCCAGGGGCAATCGCTGTAGAAAATTATACCCCGTCGGCATCGAGGGACCGAAATTCGACCGGCTCGGGGGTCCCCTCCGGTCCGCACCTGCCCGATGGGCGCTCCTCGCCCGTCACGTCGCTTCCAAGCTGATTCCCAGGCTCGCGGGGAGAATGCCGCCACATTGGCAGCAGCGGCGGGCTGTGTCTTGCCCGCTCACAAGCGTGGCTTTTCGGCGGCGGGGTGAACCCCTTAAACTGGCGAAGAGGTGCAAGGAAGGGGGGCGGAGGCGGGACGCTCACGAGACAGAAATCTGCCCGCAGCGCAAGTCGGGCTAACAATGAGTACAGCCACTTTGAAGTGGCCATCGAGGGCATCGCCGTGCGTCGTCGTTACATCTTTTCGGTCCTGATTACGGCGGTCATCGTGCTCTCAGGGACCTTCCTTGCGCTGCGGCCATTTGCCTCGGGGCTGCCGTTTTCGATCCAGGTGGACAGTGCGAAGTCGGCGAAGGTCGCCCGCGTTCCCGGTGTTGCGATACCTGAGGTGCTGCAGCCCGGAACTCGGATAGATCTGGCCGCGCAGCCGAGCGCGACGCGCATCGCCCGTGCGAGCGATCATCTATCCAAACTTGCCGGCCGGGCGAATCCACATCGTGATGGTGCGTCGCGGCCACGCGGTCATTTCCACGCCAGTCACGACGGTGCAGTGGACTGAAGGCTCCCGCGACCTGTTGGATTGGGCCATCCGCGGTTCGGTCCTCCTCCTCGCCACAATTGCGCTGATTGCCCTGTGGCTCGGCCGGGATCGTGCCGCCAAAGGCCTGGCGCTTTTGGGGCGTCGCCTTTCTGATGGCCGAATCGGCCGTCGCAGCGCCCTCCGATCAGGCAACCGGACTCAGCCTCCTGCTTGCGCTGACGAGCTTGTTCCTGCTCGCGCGCGTCGGCTTCTACATCATGGTGGAGTCCATGGCGGGGGCGGCGCTGTCATCGAGTGCACGAATATGGTGGCGCGCAAGCTTCTTCTTTGTGCGGGCTCGGAGTCGTCCAATCGATCGGCGGCCCGCTGGTATACATCGCCACGGGCTGGGCGGAACTGCTGCGACCCGCATACGGCGTCGTCTTGACCGGCTCCTACCTCGTCCCGATGGCGCTGTTGCTGGTGAGTTATCGTAGCGTCTCGGCGGCACAGAGGTTGCGTCTTCGCTGGATGCTCGGTAGCAGCCTGCTGCTGATCACCGGAATATTCTTCATCAACGACCCGGTGATCCTCGGCTATCTGTCATCCCTGATAGTCTCACAGTGGATGATTGCAATGGCCATGGCGGGCTTTCTCTATGCCGTCGTCCGCCACCGCGTTGTGGATCTGGCGGTCATCCTGAATCGCGCGCTCGTCTACGCGGCGACGATGAGTCTGCTGCTCGGGCTGTTGGCATTGCTGGAAAGCCTCATCGAGCGCCAGGCGCTGGGCCACCGTGCCAGCCTGATCCTGGAGCTCGCTGTACCGCTTGGGCTGGGCGCTGCATTGAACACCGTGCACGGGCGGATGGAGAATCTGGTGGAGCGGCTCGTCTTCCGTCGTCAATACCGGGAGGAAATGGCACTGCGGAATTTTGCCCGCGAATGCGCCTTCATCACCGAACCGGACCGCTTGCTCGATCTGACTGTCGAGCAAGTCAGCCTGCATGCCGGAGTTCCCTGGGTCGCCGTATATGAACGATCCGATAATGGCTACCTGCGCATCCGCCAGCGCGGCTGCCATGATCTGGCGCTGGAACTCGAGAGGGATGATCTCGTCTTTGTCAAACTGCGCGCTCATGCCCGAGAAGTCGATTTGCACGAGACCCCGAGCGGCCTTGGCCAGGAAGGCCATGCATTCCCGTTGAGGGTGCGCGGGGAATTGATCGGCGCCCTGGTCGTCGGGCCGCGCTCGGATGAACGTTACGCGGCGGATGAACGCGAGCTCTTCGAGCACGTCGCCCATGAAGTGGGCGCGAACCTCTTCGCACTCCGGCTGCACACCGCCGAGGAGCGGGCGCGCGAGACCCTGGCCAGTACCAAACGACGGATCGAAGCGATACTCGAGGAGGCTCGCAACCGCGAAGCGAAGTTACTGGAGCTCCTGCACGCGCAGTGCGCAAAGGAGGGAACATGATGATGCACGGCGTCATGATCGCTCCCCGAGCTGCTTGACGGCCCTGCGCTCGCAGCTTGAACCGCCCCATTTCGCCCCCCCTCCGGGTCGGTCCCGCGACCAAGCCCCTTCCCAGGGGAGCACTCCAGGGAGGCCATCGTGGTATCGCCGCCACGGTTCACAGCCCCAGTAACGTCCCTGATACGGATGTTGCGCCGTGCGCCCCGTTCTACGGGACGGGGTCGTTGCAGACACCCTGTTGCTGTCGGAGACCAGGGTCGTAATCCAAGGTCAGCCTAAGCCTTTAAAGACAAAGCTGAACTGACCGCCCGCCTCCCAAGCTACCCCGCCCTGCTGCCCCTGCCCTCGCGCCCCAGGCTGTCCAAGGCGGCGCCCGCCCGAGGTGAGACACGAGCGAGCGCCTACCACAACCAGCCTGGATAAGAGGCCGATCATGGGTACTTCAACTCGCCGCACCAATTCTACTCGGGGAAATCACTCCCGCCCGAGCAAAGTGTCCTCTGCTGTCCGAAGACGTCCTGCCGGATCCAAGACCCCGGACATTCCCGACATCATGGCTCACCTCGCTGACGCGATCGCCATCGTGCGCGTCTGCCAGCGATCCCTTCACCACCTGGAGGTTGCCTACGAGGAAGAATCCTTCTTGCGCAAAAGGCTCGCCGCCTTGGATGCCGTCTGCACGGAAACTGACTGCGCCTCCATCGCTCCGTCCAAGAACGAACAGCACTGAACGTCGTTGTATCACGTCGGACACGCCGTCGATTCGCGCTCCAATTTATTCACGGAGTAATCGACGTCCTACCCTGACGCTCACGACTGCGCGCAATGACAACTCCGCTCCGAACGCACATTTCTTCGTTTGTTATGGATTTCCTCAAGAGATCTACTCACCCTTGACGCTGCTCGGCTCCCGGAGTTTTCATGAATCACACCTCCAATGACTATGATCTGTTCGGAATAACTGATTCTGATACGACAGCGGCATATGTCATTTCCAATGATTCCATGGACCCTTGCACTTCGCGGCCAGATGATTCGCCAGAACGAACCGAATATAGAATGCTCGAGTTATCAACTTCTGCACAACTGCGTCTGGTGCGTTCTTCCGTTGGAAGAGCACTTGGCCGTCACTGGACACTGCATTTGGACCGTCTTTCGGATCTGAGAGCGCCACGACCTGAAACGTCTCAGGATCTTTGTCCTCTTGGAACTGCGCTTCCGGCTTGCTCCA
>JABBNZ010000184.1 GCA_019352035.1 Pseudomonadota bacterium
ATCATCACGTAGATCGTCGCGAGCGTGATGACGGCGGGCTCGAGCGCGCTGGCAATGAGCGCCGTGTTGGTCGAGATGTAATTGGTGAGCACACCATCGAGCCATGCGCTGAACTCCGAGAAAAAGCCCATGACGTTGCTCCCTTACCGCTCGCCCGGACCCTTCAGCCGACTACCGGAATCGCGTCTCTTCCCCTCCCCCTCCACGAGCCCCATCGGCGGCAGATCCCGGAGTGAGCCGATGCCGGCCTGTGCCGCCGCCGCCATGGCATTCACGCACGCAGGCGTCTTCCCGAGCGTCCCCGGATCGTTCTCGCAGCGCCCGACCATCGCGCGCCGGTCGGCCGTGTGCGCGAGGTACCAGTCGACCGTGTGAGCGGCAGATTCCCGCGAGCAGCTCGCAAGCGCCGCACAGGTGAGGAGCAAGGCAAGCGCGATACGGGAGCGGACGGGATGATTCACGATGTGACTCCTGGTTCGAACTTTCCCGGCCATGGTCAGAGACCCATCGGGGGAAGGTCCTTGAGCGTCCCGATCTCATCCACCGCCTGCTCGCGGATCTCCTCATCCTCGGCCTCACGCTGCGCCCTTTCCGTCTCGTTGAGCACGCTCAGCTTGATGGCCTCGTTCTCGAGCATTGCCTGCTCGACCTCGATCCGGGCCTGAAGATCGAGAATCCCCTTCTCATCCGTTGCCGTCGGGATCGCATTGATGAGCTCCTGGAGCGAGCCAAAGCGCGCACTCGCGGTGGAGAGCTCGTCGCGACTCAAGGCCTGAAGGAGCGCCACGTGCTCCCGATCGGCCTCCACATCCGCCTGCTCGGTCGGGGAGAGCGCGGCAAGCTGCTGCGAGGAGAGCACCGCATTGGATCCGACGAGACTCTGGACACTCGCGGCGAGTGATCCGTAGCTCGATGAACCGCCCTGCATCACCTGCTGAAGATCCGCCCAGTCGGTCGGCAGGTAATTGCGATTGGTTCCCGCAAGCAGCCGCTCCATGCCCCGATCGCCCGTCATCGCCTGGTAGGTGCTGCGGGCCTGACTCAACTCTTCCTGTGTGGTCGTCAGCTGCTGGCGCAGCAGCGTGACCTCCTGCAGGAGCTGATTGATGGCGCCCACGTCAATGACTGCCCACTGCGCCTGAGCAGGCCGCGGCGCACCGAAGGCCAAGAAGAGAACCAGCGGAAGAGCGATGAGCAGCTTGCGGAACATGGGAAGTCCTCCGGTCAGATCCGATGAGCGTGTGCGGCCGCCCCGGCTCGGGAGCCGAGCGCCTGGGCATAGAATTCCGGGAGCCAGACGGACGGGTTGGCCCCAAGCGATCCGATGAGGCGCTCGGCGAGCGCGACGGTCTCTGCCCGTCCGGAGATGACCGCCAGCGCCTCACCGAACCCTTTGAGGTCGAGCTGACAGACCGAGCTGTCATGACCCTGCTTCACGAGAAACATCCGTGAGCCGGGCTCGAGCTGCTCCCGGACGAGTGCCACCTCGCGCTCGCTCAGCTGAAACCCCTGGCTGTACTCCTCCTCACTCGCATCGGTATTGGGGAAGAAGACCTTCGTCGGGGTCTGCTCGATGATCGTGCGGGCGATGCCGCTCTCGAGCACATCACTCGCGCTCTGGGTCGCAAGGCACATGACGCCGTTCAACTTCCGCCAGGTCTTGGGCCCATCCTTGGCGAAGCTCTCGAATGCAGGATCGGCGAGGAGGCGCCAGAACTCGTCCATCCAGCAGACGAGCCGCCGGCCGTCCAGGAGCTGGCGCACCAGGTGAAAGAGATAGAGCGTGATGGGAGACCGGGTGACCTCGTGATCGAGAAAATCCGTGACATCAAACCCGATCACCGCCCGCGCGTCCGATCCCGTCAACCGCGCAAGCACTGTGTCCTCGGGATTGTCGAACACCCAGGCGTAGTCCCCGTCCGTCGCCTCACACCAGCGGGAGAGGCGCGCGTAGAGCCCTTCCGGGTCCGTGGGATCCAGGAACTCGATGAGTCTCGAGAGACGCCGGTTCGCCGGGTCGAGTGCCAGCGTCCCGCGCAGCGCCTGATCGAGATCCGCCTGCTCTCTCACCGACAGTGCCCCGCCGCCCGGCGGCCGGGCGAGAACCCGAAGCCAGGATTTCAGGAACTCGACGTGCTGGGGAGTCACCGGGAGCTTCAACGGATTGAACCCCGTCGGCACTCCGTTCCTCACCGGCTGGTACTCCCCACCCAGCGCCCGTACCAGGATCTCGAGCCCCCGGTCCTTATCGAAGATCACCTGCGTCGCCCCGATCCGGGACAGCATCGCCACCAGAAATCCGATGAAGACGGTCTTGCCGGATCCGGTGGGTCCACAGATGAACGTGTGTCCCGTGTCCTTGCGGCTGCCGCCATCGCGGGCCCTGGGGTCACTCGCATGGAGCGAGAAGTAATAGGCGGAGCGTGCGGGCGTCACGAAGGTGGTGAGCGCCTCGCCCCAGTGATTGCCGGCCGCGCGACCCGAGGGAAAGTTGTGAAACGGCGCCATCGCCGCAAAATTGCGCGAGGTGATCGGCGCCTTCCTCGGGCGCATGGCGAGATTCCCAGGGAGCTGCGCCCAGTAGGCCCCCTCGACGGCGAGGTCCTCCCGCGCGACCGTCATGCCCGTATCGGCAAGGATGGCGCGCGCGATGGCGATGCTGTCGTTCAATCGGACCAACCGCCGGCCCGGCGGCTCATCCGGCCCACACTCCTCGACGTCCGCGATCACCTGCAGCGTCAGGTGATGATCGCCCATGACGAACTCGTTGCTCGTCACCGCATCGAGCGCCTCTTTCAGCTCCTCGGCCTGCGAGATCGCAAAGTCGCCGGCATTCGCCATCCGGTGGCACTGGCGCTGCAGAAGTCCCTGCGCCGCGGCCTTGGTGAGAAAGCTGAAGGACTGGGTGAGTACGAACTCGAACGGCGCCGAGAGCAGCCGGTCGAACATGCCGACGGAGGTCGGCGTCGGGTATTCCTTGATGCCGAGCATCGCGCCGGCACGGGTGCCGGTCGCCAACCGGTACTCGATCGTCTCGGACCCAAAGAAGAGCCGCGTCGTACCCAGCACCTCATTGGCGGGCGAACGGGGAAGCGGGACCCTCCGGTGCTCGCCCGTCACGAGTGAGCCCAAGAACTCGAGCAGCCGTGAGCATATCCGCCCCTTTGAGCGGTAGAACCCGAGCGGCTCCGGCTCGTAACGGGCGAGCGACGCCATGAGAGTGGCCGAGAGCTTCTCGCACGCATCGATGGCATCGAGAAGCTCGAGATGCGATTCCTGGGGGCGGGTGCGGCGCAGAGCCTTGGCTACCAAGCCGGTCGCCGCTCCGGAGGTCGGTCGATAGACGGTCGCGAGATAGAGCTCATTGACCATCAGCGTCTCGCCCGCGAGTTTTGCCATGTAGCGCTCATGAAGCGCATCGGCAAACCCCGAAGCCCTTGGCCCCGAGCGCGGATTGACCCGCCCTGCCCGCTCGCGCCGGCGAACTACATGCGTCCAGAGCGTCACCTGCGGACTCGCAATATTTCGCCAGAGGACATTGAGGCGCTCGTGCCAGGCATTGAGTTCCTCATCGTCCGCGCTCTCAAAGCTGGCGCCTCCCAGCCGAAACACCTGCACGTAATCGCCGTAGGTGGTCTTCACCAGGGTTTCGGAGACGTGCACCGTGTACGGGATCCGTTCCGCCATCGTGGGCTCGCGGCGCGCAGCCATGGCACGGGAGAGCGCGGTCATGAGCGGCCTCCCCTCACACCGCCAGGAGCGCAGCTCAGGCAGCCGAGGGTCACTTGCCCCCGCCGCCGGCCCCGTGCATCCGGATAATCCAGCGCGAGCGGGCTATAGCTCGAGGCCGTCCAGTACCTGAGCGTCGTCAGGAGCGCCGGCAGCCGCGTTCGGCCCCAGAGGAGCACGAGATCGAAGAACCGTGCATCCCGGGCGCAAAGGAGCATGCAGACCCCATGAATCGGGAGTGCCAAGAGGAGCGTCAGGAGGTTCTTCGTGAGGAGGAACATTCTCGTCCTT
>JABBNZ010000185.1 GCA_019352035.1 Pseudomonadota bacterium
CGCGGGGAATCGCGAGCTGCGCGAAGCTTGCTTCCGCTGCTTCTGTTAAATATACTTTATTTCGTGTGAATTCACCGGAGGCCTAGACAGATGGAACCCGCCATCCATCCCGAGCCGGCGAAGCGCCACGAGCGGGTGGTGCTGGCCCAGGCGATCCTGCGCCTGTTCGACCTCTGGGGGCTGCCTTCGGCCGATCGCCTGACCTTGCTCGGCCTCTCCGGGGAGAATCGCACGGCGCTTCAGCGCTATGCCCGCGGCGAGCCGCTCGCCGCCAGCCGCGACCTGCTCGATCGGGGGGGCCACCTCCTCGGCATCCACAAGTCGCTGAAGCTCCTCTATCCGCGCAACGAAGACATCGTCCGCGGCTGGATGTCCTCCCCCAATACGCGCTTCGGCGGGGAGACGCCGGTCGAGGTGGTTCGCCGCTTCGGGCTGCCCGGCCTCGTGATGGTGCGTGGCACCTTGGACGTGATGCGCGGCCACTGACGGAAACTCCGCGCGTAACGGGCCCCGGCTCTCGCGGCACCACCGATGGACTACAAAGTCTCAGAAGATTCGGTCGGCGACTGGCTGCGCAACATCGTGAGCCTGCGCAAGAGCATCGACCTCTTCGCAGACTTGGTCACGGACCCGGCGGACACCCGCATCCTCATCGAGCACGAGCTCGCGACCAAGCCGATCCGCGCTCCCGTGCCCATCATCAGCCGGCCTTTCGAGGAGGCGGGCTTTTACGATCCCTTGCGCGCGGCCATCGAATGGCCTTTCGAGCATCCCTGCCGGACACGCTACTCCGATGGCTCCTTCGGAGTGTGGTACGGAGCACGTACGCTCGAGACCTCAGTGAGGGAAACCGTGCACCACTTTCGCCGCGACACGCTCGCAAGCGAGATCGCCGCGAGCAGCCGCGCGCCGATCTACCAGGAGCGCCGTGTGCATCGCGTGCGCTGCAGCGCCATGCTGGTCGATCTTCGGGCGCTCTGCGCCGAGGAGCCGCGGCTGCTAGACCCCGATGACTACGCGTACTGCCAGGCGCTCGGCGCACAGCTTTTCGCAGCGGCCCTGCCCGGCGTACAGAGCGTTTCCGCGCGGGATGCCGGCGGGGAGATCGTCGGGGTGTTTCGGCAGGAGACCCTCAGCGATCCGCGCGATGTGTGCTACCTCACCTACATCCTCGACCCCGGGACCGGCCGGGTCGAGATCGAGCGCGAGCCAGGGAGAGTGGCATGGAGGAGCCCGTCCTGATCTGACGTGTGGGCGACGGTCTATGCGGAGCTCGCCTTCACACGACATTGTTGACGTCAAACTTGCGTACGGAAGCAACGCTCCTAGCGCCACCACATCAGCCGAATAAATTGACCAATTTCACCAGGAATGGAGGGTTCCGCAGCGGCGACCCCTGTGCTGTAATGATTCGCGAACAGGCGCCCAGGTATCGGGCCAATGGAGGCCTCCATGTTGGCACGCAAAGAGGAGACTGTCGTGGCAGACGAAGATGCGCAGCTCGCCTCGCGAGTCGCGAGGATCGAATCGGACGTTGCCCATATCGGCTCGAGCGTCGTCAACATCCAGGTCGACTTTCGCGAGCTGCGCAAGGAAATGGGTGAAGGCTTCAAGGCCGTCAATACCCGACTCGACGCCTTTTATACCCGGCTGGATGCGAAGGTCGAATCCGTCCACAGCGGGATCGAGGCCAAGCTCGAATCCCTTCGCACCGGATTCGAGAGAAAGCTCGAAGCCGTCCACAGCGGGTTCGAGGCCAAGCTCGAATCCAATCGGACCGGATTCGAGGGAAAGCTCGAATCCTTTCGCGCCGGGATCGAGGGCACGCTCGAATCCAATCGCGCTGGGCTCGAGGCCAAGCTTGAATCCAATCGCACCGGGCTCGAGGGCAAGCTCGAATCCTTTCGCGCCGGGCTCGAGGCCAAGCTCGAATCCAATCGCGCTGGGCTCGAGGCCAAGCTTGAATCCAATCGCGCCGGGCTCGAGGGAAAGCTCGAATCCCTTCGCACCGGGCTCGACGGGCGGATCGATGCTCTCGACGCAAAAGGAACCAAGCACTTCCTATGGTTGCTCTCGACGATGATTGCGCTCACCCTGGCCGTGGCGGGTGCATTGATCAAAGAGCTTCTCGCGCACTGAGCTTCGCGCAAACGCTGAGAGCCTTG
Organism: Pseudomonadota bacterium; assembly: GCA_019352035.1. Classification (GTDB taxonomy): domain Bacteria; phylum Pseudomonadota; class Gammaproteobacteria; order Steroidobacterales; family Steroidobacteraceae; genus 13-2-20CM-66-19. The sequence goes on from JABBNZ010000185.1 coordinate 2,166, forward strand.
GTGCCGCCACCGTGTGTCGGTGGCTTCCAGCAGGCCGGGCGCGGGCTCGGTGCCGAAGCAGCGGGCACCATCGGCTGCCGAGCAGCCCGCGCTACCCGATCGTCTTGCTGCCGATGTTCGACATCGGGCTTGCGAGGCCTGTGTTCGTGTACGCCGACATCGCGAAATACCATGTGCCCGTGGTGAGGTTGGTCACGACATAAGTCGTGGCGCCCGGGTTCGCGATATTGATGGTATTGCTCAGCGCGCCGGCCGTCGTGCCGTAATGGATCTCGTAACCCGCCAGATTGGTCAGCGCTGAGCCGTTCGTATTGGTCGTCGGCGCAGTCCAGGTGAGCGTCGCCGTATTATTGGTCGGCGCTGGCGTGGACGGCGGCGGCGGTGTAGGAGGCGGCGGCGTCGGGGCCGGTGTCGTCGGCGTAGTTGGCGCGGTCGACTGAGGCGCCGGCGACGATGACGTCGTCGATGAAGCCGTCGCTGGCGGCGCGGACGCGGTGGCCGGCGGACTGCTGGAAACGCTCGAAGAAGGCGAGCTTGCGCCCGAGCCTCCCCCGCAGCCCGACAGAACGAGCACTGCGACTGCAAGACCGCAGAAGGACTTCAACCGCCCCATTGACATCTCCTCCCCCAAAGCAGGGCTGCGAAAACGCGGTAATCGGCGCCGCGGCAAGCGACCAAACCGGCAGCGGCAGCGTGTCCTTCAGAGCAAAGCCTATGCCAATGCGTGGCAATTATTTTAGATTCAAGGAGTTGTCCGACTTTTGGCACCGCCGGGCAGAGCGAGAGACAGTCGATTTCGTCTCTGATCGGAGACTCATTCTGTCAAGCCAACCCCCTAGCTGTTGGTAAGTGTCTGAAATGACAGCAGAGGTTCGCTGTCGGCAGCGACAGACGAGCTGACGCCGCGACGCAGCCGCGGCGGCTTGCGCAGGGCCTGCGCAGTTGACGTAATGACGGCGGGATTTTTCGCCGAGCTATTCCGTGACCGGCTTCGCCCGAAGTACGTAAAAGTCCCTACGGCTCTGCAGCCGGCTCCCGTCTCGCCCCGAGGGTTCTTTGCCGCTCGACCTTGCGGTCCGAGGCCCAGTTCCTGCCCCCGTCCCCGTGCGTCCGTCATCGACGACAGCGGGCGGCAGCCGCGTGAGCAAATGCTCGCGTGACGGCCCAATCTCTAGAAATCCAAAGAAACGTGAACCCGATCAACTTTCGGGCATCTCGTGCGTCGAACTCATCGAGGATTGAGGCACACACGATTTGCGTTGTGATCCCGGTGTGCCGATGGACCCGAGACTTCCCCCTCCCTGAGACTCGGGGCACCATCGGCGACTCCCGCCCAGCTTGAGCTGACGCGCGGGCACCGTTGGAGGCCTGCCGCCCCGCTTACTGCGGGGCGGTTTTTTTGAGGCCTGCCCGACGCCCCGCTCAAGCCTCCGCTCCCGTTGCGTCTGCTGCGCGAGCCACCGCTGAAAGGGTCGCGGCGACGCAGACGCTTGCCAGCTGAAGCACCGGCCCGAGGATCGCTGCGCCGAGGGATCGCCTTCCCGCGCGGATAGTTCCTTACTATACTCTACCTTGTAAGGAAACCATGCGGGAGTCCCCATGAATGCCGAATCCACGCTGACGAGCAAAGGCCAAACCACAATTCCGAAGGACATCCGGGACCGCCTGCATATGAAGGCCGGTGACCGCATGACCTTCACGCTGATGCCGGACGGTACCGTGTTGCTGCGCATCAAAAACAAGAGCGTCATGAGTCTGGCGGGGAGCCTGCGCAGGAAGGGCCAGAAGGCGCTGCCCGTGGAGCAGCTTTCCCGCTGATGATCGGCCTGGAT
>JABBNZ010000186.1:0-2951 GCA_019352035.1 Pseudomonadota bacterium
GAAGGAGTCGGCGTTGCTGACTCGGACCGACGTCACCATGGCCAGCTACAACGCGAGTCACCTGCGAAGCCTCGCTCCGCGGATTCGGCCGGAAAAGATCCGCCTCGTCTACCACGGCATCGATCTGGAGATCTTCAACGGCGGCACACCCGCGATCGAGGGGCCGCCGCCGTCCGGGCGTCCTCTGATCCTCTCGGTCGGCCGATTGGTGCCGAAGAAGGGACATGAGGATCTCATCGCGGCCTGCGCCGCGTTGCGCAACCGCGGGGTTGATTTCGAGTGCGCGATCGTGGGCTCGGGTCCGCTGCGCTAAGCGCTTGCCGGCGCGGTTGCGGCGCACGGGTTGGAGGATGTCGTCTCGCTCCGCGGTTCCATGACGCACGCGCAGCTCATCGACCTCTACCGCAGAGCGAGTCTCTTTGTCCTTTCTCCCAGAATCGCCGAGGACGGAGATCGGGACGGCATTCCGAACGTGATAGCCGAAGCCATGGCTGTCGGCGTGCCGGTGATTGCGAGCGATATCTCCGGCATTCCCGAGCTGGTGTCCCACGGCCGGACGGGCCTCTTGGTGCGTTCCCGGGACCCCGAAGGCATCGCCAGGGCGATGCAGAGGCTGCTCGCGGATCCCGCGCTTGCGCAGCGGTTGGCTCGGGACGCCCGACGCCGCCTCGAGCTCGATTTCAACCTGTGGGAGAGGACCCGGGAGCTGCAGGCGCTGATATCCGATCCGGGAGATCTGGCGCGGCACACCGCGGCGTGCGCTTGCCCAGCGCCCGCGACTGATGCGTCACTGGAAGTCCCAGCAGGATTGCCCGAGGCGCTCCTATGAAGATCCTGTACCTCAATTTCGACCGAGGCATTCCGGTCCTCGGGGACAAGGGCGCCTCGGTGCATGTGCGTGAATTCGTGCGCGCGGCAGCCGAGTCAGGCCACGAGGTGCTGCTCGCCTGCGCGCGGCTCGGCAGCGGTAATTCGGCTCCGCCGGTTGAGATTCTGCAGTTGAATCACGAGTGGCCGCGAGAAGCCGCGTCCGCGCTTGCCGCCATGCATGGGATCGATGTCGAGAGACAGGGCCTGCCGCTCATCGGCCAGGAGCTCTCGAAGCTGGTCTACGATGAGCGCATCGGCGAGCAGCTGCTGGCCGAGCTGGCAGCCCGCGGGTTTCGCCCGCAGCTCGTTTACGAGCGTCATGCGCTCTTCTCGACCGCCGGGGTTGCGGTCGCCGCGCGGCTCGATTGCCCGCGGATCCTCGAGGTCAATGCACCCCTGGCCGAGGAGCAGAAGCGGTTTCGAGGGCTGTCGCTGGAGGGGCTCGCGCGGCGCATGGAAGCGGAATCGTTCCGCGGGGCCGCTGCGATCGTGGCGGTGTCCGAGCAGGTCCGATCGTACATCCACGAGACTTCGGGCGTCAGCCGCGAGAGGATTCATGTGATTGCGAACGGCGTCGACGTCGCGAGGTTCGCCCGGCCGTCCGGTCGCGAGGACCTCAGGAAGCGCTTGGGCTACGCCGAGGAGGATTGCGCGATCGGCTTCATCGGCAGTTTCAAGCCGTGGCACGGCACGGCATTTCTGCTGGAGGTCTTCGAAGACATCGCCGCGGTGAGAGCTGGCGCGCGATTGTTCGCGGTCGGCGATGGCCCGCAGCGCCCGAGCCTCTGCGAGCGGGCGGATGCTTCGGCGTATGGCGCCCGGGTATGTCTGCCCGGCCGGGTCCCGCACGCGCAAATCCCGACGTGGGTGGCAGCCGCGGACATCGTGATCGCTCCGTATGACGCGATCGACAATTTCTATTTCTCGCCCCTGAAGGTGCTCGAGGCGCTCGCGGGAGGCAAGCCCGTGGTGGCCCCGGCCGTCGGTCAGCTCGTCGAGCTCATTGAGCACGGCAGGACGGGACTGCTGTATTCGCCTGGCGACGCCGCGGCCTGCCGGGAGGCGATTCTTTCGCTGATCGACGACCCGGCCGCCCGCCGTTCCATGGGTGCGGCCGCGCGCATCGCCTCCGCCGGACAGAGTTGGCAGAACATCGTGCGGCGCGTGGTCGAGATCGCAGAAGACGCGTCCGTGAGATGGGCAGCATGAGCCGCCGCCGCCCCGATGCGCGGGGATGGATCGCGGGATACTTCCTAAATGAGTGGCGCGGCCTCGGGGTCGCCACATTTCTGATGACCGCGCGTGCGGGCGTGCTGGTGCTCCTGCCGTGGCCGCTCAAGCTCATCATCGACAGCGTCATTCTTGGGAGGCCGCTGACGCCGGCGCTCTCGCGGCTGTTGCCCGATCCTGATCTGCACCGGCTGGGGCTGCTCGATGCTCTTGGGGCGGTGCTGCTGCTGCTGGGCGCGCTGGATGCGCTCCTGAGTTATGCCGGCAGCCGGCTCCTGCTCGATGCCGCACAACGGATTGCGTTTGCCATCCGCCGGGACTTCTTTGGGCACCTGCAGCGTCTATCGCTCGACTTTCATCGCCGGCACATGAGCGGGGAGCTCATCTCGAGGGTCGGCGATGACGTGAGGGCCGTGCAGGACTTCATCGTCGCGGCCGGCATCGATCTGCTGCCGCATGTGATGACGATAGCCGCGATATTGGCCGTCATGCTCGCGATGAACTGGCGCTATGGGCTGATGACCCTGGCCGTTGCACCGGCGCTGGCGGTCGTCGCGCACCGGTTCGCGGGCCGGATACGTGCCGCCATGCGTCGGCTTCGGCAGCGAGAGGGCGCGCTGTGGGGCGCGACTCAGGAGGTGCTCGGTAACGTCCAACTGGTCCAGTCTCTCGCGCGAGAGGATATGGAGGACCGGCGCTTCGCCGAGCGCGCCGGGGCCGCGCTCGAGGCGGGGATGCGAGCGAATCGCATTCAGGCGGCGTTTGCGCCGACCATGAACCTCCTGATCGCCTCGGCGACGGGGCTGCTCCTCTGGTACGGCGCTGCGCTGGTACTGCGCGGGCGCCTGACG
>JABBNZ010000186.1:2961-3987 GCA_019352035.1 Pseudomonadota bacterium
GGCGACCTGCTGGTGTTCCTGGCGTACCTGCGTGGCATTGCCACGCCCGCGAGGCAGCTGGCCAAGGCCGGGCGGATCTTCGGCCGCGCGGCGGTGGCGTTCGAGCGGCTCGATGAGTATCGGAGCGAAACGTCCGCGATCGCTGACGTGACGACCGCACTGGAGCCACCGGAGTGCCGCGGTCATGTCGAGCTGCGCGGTGTCAGCTTTGGGTACCTCCCATCGCAACCGGTCGTCGCCGATGTCTCCTTCGAGTTGCGTCGCGGTGAAACGGTCGCGCTCGTGGGTGCGACCGGTTCGGGCAAGAGCACGCTGGCTGCCCTCATTGCACGCTTTTATGACCCGTGCCTCGGGCGAATTCTGCTCGATGGCCGGGACGTCAGGGAGATCCGCCTGCGGTGGCTGCGCAGCCGGATCGCGTTGATTCCTCAGGAGCCGCAGCTCTTCCATGCCCCCGTCTGGCAGAACATCGCCTACGGACGGGAGGGCGCCGGACGCAAGGAGTCCATCCAGGCTGCGGCAGCCGCGGGAGTCGATGAGATCCTCGCTGGTCTCCCCAATGGCTATGACACCAATGTGAGCGAACGCGGACTCACCTTGTCGGGAGGACAGCGTCAGTGCGTGGCTCTCGCGCGGGCGATGCTGAGCGAAGCGGCCGTTGTCGTGCTCGATGAGCCGAGCAGCAGTGTGGATGCCCTCACGGAGCAGCGTCTGATGAACGCACTGCGCCGTCTGGCACGCAACCGCGCCGCGCTGCTCATCGCCCATCGGCTGGAGACGGTCGTCACCGCCGATCTCATCCTGGTGCTCGACCGCGGCCGGATCGTGCAGCGGGGAAGTCACTCCCAGCTACTTTCTCAAACCGGCACCTACCGGGAGCTGTGGCATGCGAGCGGTCCCAGAGAGGCGAGCGGGTCGCTGCGGCTGGTCGTTTCGTGAGGGGCGGGAGGGGTCGATCATGGCGGCTGCTGTTGCTGTCCGCTCCCGCGGCGCTGAGCGCCGCCGCGCTCTCACTCAGGGCGCAGG
>JABBNZ010000012.1 GCA_019352035.1 Pseudomonadota bacterium
GTCGTGATCGATGTCGGAATGAACCGTCTCGAGAATGGCCATCTGGTCGGGGATGTGCAGTTCGACGCCGCGCGGGAAAGGGCCGGCTGGATCACTCCGGTGCCGGGCGGTGTGGGGCCGATGACGGTGGCGATGCTGATGTACAACACGCAAGAGGCCTGTCAGCGCCGTCAAGAGCGGCAAGGCTGAGCCGACCCTCCAACTCGCTGCTGTCGCTGCTCTCGCAGGAGAATCCTCCCGCAGGAGAGTCAGTCGACGGACTCTGCGTCCAGCGCGACGGCCACGTCCACGCCGAACCGTACGCGTAGCTGGACGCCGAAGGCAGAGCGGGGTCGATCTAGGCCCGCCGCCACTCCGTCCTGCCGCCGGGCTTGTCCTCCAGAAGGACCCCCGCTCGGGCGAGCTCGTCCCTGATCCGGTCGGCCTGCGCCCAGTTCTTCGCCTGGCGCGCAGCGATGCGCTCCTCGATCCGCCGCGCGATGTCCGTGTCCGTCAGGGGGGTGGCCGCAACGGATTTGCGGTCCTCTTCCGACACGAGCTTCGTGCCGAGCGAAAACCACTCCTTCGGCGTCACCCTGACCCCGAGGACGCCGGCCAGGGAGCGCAGCTGCGCCCCGAGGGCCGCGGCCCGGGCCGCCTCCCCGGCATCCTTGGCGCTGTTGATCTCGCGAGTCAGCGTCTGCAGGACCGCGATCGCCTCCGGCGTGTTGAAATCATCGTCCATCGCCTCCTGGAAGCGGGCGGTGTACCCGGACGGCGGCGGGGCGCCGGGCGCCGGCTCCGGCAGGTCGCGCAACGCCGTCATGATGCGCCCGAGCGCCGCATCCGCCTGCTCGAGCTGCTCGAGCGAATAGTTGATCGGGCCGCGGTAGTGGCTCGAGAGCACGAACCAGCGCAGCACGTCCGGGTGCCGCACCGCCTTTCCGAGCACTTCGCGCACCGTGAAGAAGTTGCCGAGCGACTTCGACATCTTCTCGTTGTCGATGTTGACGAAGCCGTTGTGCATCCAGATCTCGGCGAAGCGGTCACCGGTCGCCGCGCAAGTCTGGGCGATCTCGTTCTCGTGATGCGGGAACTTGAGGTCGAGGCCGCCGCCGTGGATGTCGAAATGCGAGCCGAGGAGCGCCACCGACATGGCGGAGCACTCGATGTGCCATCCCGGACGGCCTTTGCCCCACGGTGAGTCCCATGCCGGCTCGCCGGGCTTGGCGTGCTTCCAGAGCACGAAGTCGAGCGGGTCGCGCTTGGCCTCGTCGATCTCGACCCGGGCACCCGCGCGAAGGTCGGCCAGATGCTTGCCGGAAAGCCGGCCGTAGCCCTCGAACTTCGCGACCGCATACATGACATCGCCGTTCGGGGCGGCATAGGCGTAGCCGCGCTCGATGAGCCGCTCGATCATGTCGATGATGGCCGGCAGGTATTGCGTGGCTCGGGGCTCGTGATCCGGCCGCATGACTCCGAGGGCGGCGCAATCCTCGTGCATGGCGCGGATGAACCGCTCCGTGAGCGCGCCGATCGGCTCGCCGTTCTGCGCGGCCCGCTTGATGATCTTGTCGTCGATGTCCGTGATGTTCTGCACGTAGGTGACACGATAGCCGCGGTGCCGCAGGTAGCGGTTGACCACATCGAACACGATCATCATGCGTGCATGCCCGACGTGGATGAAGTCGTACACCGTCATCCCGCACACATACATGCGGACCTCGCCGGCCGCGAGGGTCTCGAGCGGCTGCTTCTCTCCGGTGAGCGAGTTGTGGATGCGGATCATTTCGTCGGTTTCGTGAGGGGTGTGACGGACCGGGTGTCAGGCAAAGCGCGCCAGGCGCAGCTGCGCCTGGCCCGCGGGCATGGCCTTAAGGAGCGGCGCGAGCTCCGGCCCGTGGCCGCGGCCGGTGAGCGCAAGGCGCAGCGGCATGTAGAGCTCCGCACCCTTCTTTCCCGTCGCGGCGCGCACCGCCGAAGCGATGGCCGCCAGGTCGCTGCCGCTCGTGGCGGCGGCCTGCGCCGCGGCCGCGAAGAACCCGTTGCCGGCCTTGCGGACGATCGACTCGCCCTCAGGCTCCAGCGCCGGCGGCGGCCCGAAGATGATCCGCTCCCAGGGCCGCGCATCCTCCGGCAACACTACGTTGGGCAGGACCGCGGCCACGAATGCGTCCGTCGCGGACTCGCCGAGTCCCGCCGGCAGTGATGCGGCGAGCCACGCCCGCGCCTCATCCATCGGCAGACGATGTACCGCTTCCTTCTGCCACGCCCGCAGCTGCTGCGCATCGAAATGCGCCGACGCTCGTCCGAGATGCGCAGGATCGAATGCCTGAGCCATGGCCTCGAGATCGAGAAGACCGTGCTCGCCGCTCGAGTGGCCCAGGCGAAAGAGATGGTTGACCAGCGCCTCCGCTCGATAGCCGCTGTCGCGGTATTCGCGCACGCTCGTCGCGCCATGGCGCTTGGAAAGCGGCGCGCCGTCGGCGCCGAGGATCAGCGACACGTGCCCGTAGCGCGGCTGGCGCAAGCCCAGCGCCTCCAGGATCAGCAGCTGTCTCGGGGTGTTGGCGAGGTGATCTTCGCCCCGCAGGACATGCGTGACACCCATCTCGGCGTCATCGATCGCATTGCTGAAGAAGAAAGCGGCCGTGCCGTCGGCGCGCCGGATGACGAAATCCCCGATGTCGTCCGAGAGAAAGCTCTGGGGACCGTGGACCAGATCCACGAACTCGATGCGCTTACCCGTGGGAACGCGAAAGCGCATCGTCGCGGACAGCCCCTGCTCCCGCTTGCCGCGGCGCTGCTCCTGCGAGAGCGCGCGGCAGGTCCCGGTGTAGCGCGGCGGCCGTCCCGAGCCCAGCTGGGCGCGGCGCGCCGCTTCGAGCTCGAGCGGTGTGCAGAAGCACGGATAAACCGCCTCCTGCCGCTCCAGGGCCTCGGAGAACCCGGCATAGAGCGCACCGCGCTGCGACTGGCGGTAGGGTCCCCGGCCGTCCTCCCGGTCCGGCCCCGCATTCCAGTCCAACCGGAGCCAGCGCAGATCCTCGAGCACCGCGGCCAGGTGCGACTCCTGGCTGCGCTGCGCATCCGTGTCCTCGATCCGCAGCAGGAAGCGCCCGCCGGCGCGGCGCGCCAGCAGATAGTTAAATAGCGCCGTACGCGCGTTGCCGAGGTGCAACTCCCCAGTCGGACTCGGCGCAAAGCGCGTCACCACACCGGGGTCGAACCCCGCGGCGGCTGAGCTGTCCATTGCGGTCATGCGGCAATGGTACGGGGTTTACCGCGGGAGCGACATCGCCCAGCCCCGGACCCCTGGCGCTGCTAAGATCCCGGCCTCAACGAGATACGCGACACGGAGACCCAATGCGCGCCCAGAACCGGACCCTGATCGCGGCATGCACCCTGGCGGCCGCCCTCGCCTGCCTCCTGCTCGTGCAGCCCGCGGCTCGCGCGCAAGACGCGTCCCACACCAATCCCGAGGTGCGGGTCACCACGGACATGGGCTCCTTCGTGATCGAGCTGCGGCCCAACCGCGCTCCGCTCACCGTGGCCAATTTCCTGCACTACGTGCGCTCCGGCTTCTACAACAACACCCTCTTCCACCGCGTGGTGGCCAACTTCGTCGTTCAGGGCGGCGGTCATGCCTCGACACCGCCCTACGCGCTAAAGCCCACCTACCCGCCGATCGACAACGAGTCGGGCAACGGCCTGCAGAACAAGCGCGGCACGGTCGGCCTCGCGCGCGCCGCCGCTCCCGATACCGGCAATGCCCAGTTCTACATCAATCTCGTCGACAATCCGGAGCTCGACCCCCTGCCGACGCGCTGGGGCTACGCGGTATTCGGCAAGGTGGTCGAGGGAATGAGCGTCGTCGATCGCATCGGCACCGTCGCGACGGGCGCCTTCGGGCCCTTCAAGTCCGATGCGCCGCTGAAGCCGCTGATCATCGAGAAGGTCGAAGAGATCACGCCGTCGCAGCTCTCCTCACCCTCGACCGGCACACCGCCGGCACCCCCGCCGTCAGGGACGCCGAGCTCGGGGACATCCTCCTCGGGATCCTCGAGCACGGGTTCTGCCGGCGCGGCGAGCCCGCAGTCGGGGTCACCGCAGTCCTCGCAACCTCCCGCTGCCGGCCCGCCGGCACAGCCGGCGGAGAAGGGAGCGAAGCCCGCTGCTGCGCCGGCGGGCGCTACGAGCGGCCAGTCTTCGGACGCGACGCCGCCTCCGACGCAGTCGCAGTCTGGCGCGGGCGCTGCCGACCAGCCCAGCGGCGGCGCTGGGACCGCGGACAGCACGGGCAGCACGGGCAGCACGAGCACCACGCCGCAGCGATGACAGCGGCGCCGGACCCCGCAACACCACGGGCTCCGGGCCCAGCATCCGCGCGATACGTCTTCGTTTCCGACGTACATCTCGACGCCGCGGCTCCGGATGCACAGTGGCAATTTCTCGAGTTTCTGCGCACGCAGGCCGCTGGCGCGCGCGCACTCTATATCCTGGGCGACCTCTTCGAGGCCTGGGTCGGAGATGATGATGCCGGGGGCGAAAGGGCCGCCGTGCTCACCGCGCTGCGTGAGCTGACCGCAAGCGGCGTCGCCTGCTTCTTCCTGCACGGCAACCGGGACTTTCTCATCGGCGAGGACTTCTGCCGCGAGACTGGATGTCAGCTGTTGCCCGACCCCGTGATTGCGCAGCTCGATGACGAGCGGGTCCTGCTGACCCACGGCGATGCGTTCTGCACCGATGACCATGCCTATCAGGAGCTGCGCAGCATCGTCAGGACGCCTGTCTGGCAGCGGCGGTTTCTCGCCTTACCGCTTTCCGACCGCCAGCTGCTTGCCAACGAGGCGCGCGCGGGCAGCCGCGCGCACACCACGCGCAGCGTCCCGCAGGTGATGGATGTGAACGCCGCGGCCGTAACGGCGGCGTTCAAGGCCGCACGCGTCCGCAGGATCATTCACGGCCACACGCACAGGCCCGCGGTGCACGATGCGCTGGTGGACGGCCAGCCCGTCCAGCGCATCGTGCTGGGCGCCTGGTATGAGCAGGGCAGCTATCTGGTGCGCGAGGCTGGAAACTACGTCCTCAGGACTCTGCCCCGCTGAGCGCTCATCGGGGCCCGGGTCCCGGTGCGGCTCCCGGCGGCGGCGGCGGTCCCATACGCCCGCCATGCATCAGCCTGCCGTGCATCATCATGCCGTGCATCATCATCGGGCCCATCATCATGTGCGGCCCGGGCATGAGAACCTCGAATTTCTTCATCTGCTCCGGGCTCAACACACCCGTGAGCTTCTCGACGGTGTCCTTGCGTACGGCGCGATGGGTTTCCCGGATCTGCCGCATCGCCTGCTCCATGGTTCGCCGCATGCGGGCATGCTCCGCGGCGAGAATGGTCCGCACCTTCTGTTGCTGCGCCGGTGTCAGATCGAGGAGCACCGTGAGCTGCTCCATCCGGCGTTGCTCCATCCGGTGCATCATGGCGCGCCCGCCGTGCCAGGGATGCGGGGGCGGCGCCGGCGGTGTCTGAGCCAGCGCCATCCCGGAGGCGCAAAGCAGCGCGATCGCTACTACGCTGTGTCTGATCATCGTTCGTCCCCTGTGTGGGCTTGATGGTGAGAGGACTCTAGCGCCTCCCGCCGGCCAGCGACGTAAGCAATCTTAATGCCGCCGCGGCAGCGTGAGCTGGGCCTCGAGGCCGCCCTCGGGACGGTTGCGCAGCGCGAGAGCCCCGCCATGGGCCTGCGCGACGTCCCGCGCGATGCTGAGTCCCAGGCCCGTACCCCCGGTGTCGCGGTTGCGGGAAGACTCCAGCCGATAGAACGGCTCGAACACTTTCTCGAGCTCCTCGGGAGGGATGCCCGGACCGTCATCGCAGACGCTGATCTGGAGCTGCGCCCCGTCCCGGACCAGAATCGTCGCACGGACGCCGAAGTTGATGGCGTTGCCGACCAGATTGGTGATGCACCGCTTCAATGCCTGTGGCTTGCCCGGAAACGGCCGCAGAGCGCGTCCCTCGACCGTCACCTCCTTGCCCATCTCCACGAACTCACCGCGGATGGTCTCGAGAAGCAGGTTGACGTCGACCGGCTCCAGTCCCTCCTCGTCGTTCAATCCACGAAAGAGCGCCAGCGCTCCGCGCACCATGCTCTCCATCTCATCGAGCTCCTTGCCGAAGCGGGCCTGCAGCGCAGGGTCCTCGATCTGCGTCTCGACCTGAAGCCGCAGCCGCGTCAGCGGCGTCTTGAGGTCATGAGACATGGCCGCAAGCACGCGCGTGCGGCTATCGAGGTATCGATGCAGACGGTCCTGCATGGTGTTGAAGGCGCGGGCGGCGTGGCGCAGCTCGCGCGCGCCCTTCTCTTCCAGCTTCGGCTGGCGCTCGCCCCTTCCGATGTTGTCCGCCGCGCTCGCGAGCCGGGACAGCGGGCGGGTGATGCCGCGGGCGGCGATGTAGAGCGCAACGACGAGCAGGACCACGAGGAGAATGACGTTGAGCATCAGGCTCGGGGGCAGCGGCGCTCCTGGATCGATGCGCGTGACGCGGTAGACGAGCCTGGAGTCATCGGGCAGATGGATGACGACGTCATAGGCCCGGGCAGGCTGAGCAGCCGGCAATCCCAGGAAAGGCGAGGGGATCTGAATGACCCGCGCGGCCGGTGCGGCCGCCGTCCGCACCGAAACACCGTACCCGCTGCCGAGCTCCGCCCGCAGCTGCCGGGTCAGCGCCGCCTTCAAACCGAGGCTTCGCGAGGTGAACGGAAGTTGTATGAAGAAGTGCGGCCATGAGTGGGGGCGCAGAAGCGATGTGCGCGCAGGCGCCTTGGGGGAAGGCCTGGCAGCTCCTACGCCAGGGTGCGGCGCCAGGGCGGATGGCGGCCCGCCCCCGGCGGCCGGCGGCAACAGGTCAGGTGTCCTGCTCCAGGCATGCGCCCGCAGGCGCAGGGCCCGCCGCTCGCGGTGAAGCGCGAGGCGCGCCGCCTGCTCCTTCAGCCGCGCGATCGTGGGACCGCGCTGCTCGGGCGGCAGCTGCTCGAGCAGCAGCGTGATCTCCGTGATCCGGCGCGACCACACCCAAACACTGGTGTCGAGGGCGAATTGCTCCAAGTGGCGTGCGAAGAGGTACAGCGTCGCGGCCTGCGCCAGCACGACGGCGATCACCAGGGCGGCGATCAGGCGGCCGAACAGTGAGTGCGGCCAAGGCGAGATACGCATATAGGAGCGGGCGGCCTCAGGCGCTCTCGACCGGAACGCCGATGACATAGCCCTCGCCGTATACGGTCTTGATGATCTGCGGCGCGCGGGCGTCGTCGCCCAGAATCTGCCGCAGACGGCTGACTCGCACGTCGATGCTGCGGTCGAATGGGTCCGCCTCGCGTCCGCGCAGCAACTCCGTCAGTTGTGCCCGCGACAACACCCGGTTTCCGGCGGAGAGAAGCACGGCGAGCAAGCGATATTCCGCACCGCTAAGGGAGACATCCTTGCCAGACGCATCAGTGAGCGTCCGTCGTGTCGTGTCGAGCCGCCAACCGGCGAAAGAGAACCCGCGGACCAACTGTGGATTGGGATCCCGAGGCGTGTGGGCCGCGCGCCGCAGCACCGCCCGAATCCGCACCAGGAGCTCGCGCGGATTGAAGGGCTTCGGCAGGTAGTCGTCAGCGCCGACCTCGAGTCCGACGATCCGATCGACGTCCTCGCCGCGCGCGGTCAGCATGATCACCGGAATCTGCGAATGCGTGCGCAGCTCGCGGCACAGGGCGAGGCCGTCCTCTGCGGGCAGCATCAGATCGAGCACGATGAGGTCGACCGACGACCGCTCCAGCACGCGCCGCATCTCACGGCCGTCCGGGACGGCCGTCGTGCGGAAATCGTTCTTCTCCAGATATTGACTCAACAGCGAGCGGATCTCGCGGTCGTCGTCGACGATGAGGAGGTGCGGATGGTCGGTCATGTCGAGCAAGATAACCGCGCCCTGCGCGGCTGTTGTAACGAACTGTTATTCCGGCGGCCCCGAGTGGAACCGCAGCTGCGCATCCGGGGCCGTGGCGAGCCGGGCCTCATGCTCGGCGAGCTCCCGCAGCCGCTGCCGCCACTGCGGCGGCGCCGCCTCCTGCGCGAGCTCGAGATATTGCTCGAAGTGCCGGGCCTCCGACCGTGCGAGCTGCCCATAGAACCCGCCCACCTGCGCGGGCAGACGCGGGGCGAGCAGGCGAAAGCGCTCGCAGGAGCGAGCCTCGATCAAAGCTCCCGTCAGGAGCAGGTCGAGCTTGCGTCCGGGGTCCGCGGTGCGCAGCGCCGTTCTCAGACCCGCGGCATAGCGGCCCGGCCGCTGCCGCTCGAACGGCACCCCGAGCGTGGTCATGAGCGCCTGTACCTGCTCGAAGTGCCGCAGCTCCTCGCGCGCCAGGCGCGACAGTGCGGCGGCGAGGCGGCGGTCCTGCGGATAGGCGAACATCAGCGCGAGGGCGGTCGACGCGGCCTTCTTCTCGCACTGCGCGTGATCGTTGAGGAGCTCCCGCCAGCAGGCGGACGCCGCCTCCACCCAGGCGGGCGGTGTCGGCGCGAGCAATATGCCGGCCTCGCCGTTGCGAGGCCCCGTCCCGGCGCCCTCTGAGACCCGCGTTCTCGAGTCGACACTCACCGGGAAGCCCCTTCGGGCCGGCTGTCGCCGTCCACAAAAGCCGCCGGAGCGTTTGAACGCCCGGCTTCGCCGGGCGGGCCCGCAGGGCCGAGGCCCATGGATGGGCCGGGTAAAATTGGTCCCGACAATTTTGTCACACCGGCTGCAGGAATCGCTCGAGCTGCCGGTCCAGAGCCTGCGCAGCCGCGAGCGCGGTCGGAAAACGCTCGTGCGGCTCCTTGGCGAGCAGGCGCTCGAGCAGCGGCTGCAGTCCCTCGAGACCTTCGGGGAGCCGCGGCACCGGCTCCTTGCGATGCTTGTAGATGAGCGCCATCGGGCTGTCGGCTCGATACGGCTTGCCGCCGGTCAGCATCTCGTAAAGGATCACACCGAGGCTGTAGAGATCGCTGCGCGCATCGGTCGGCTCGCCGTGCCCCTGCTCCGGACTCATGTAGTGCGGCGTGCCGAAGATCAGGCCGCGCTCGGTCAGGTCGAGATTCTGCGCCGCATCCTTGGACATACCGAAATCGATCAGCGCGATGCTGCCGTCCTCGCGCAACATGACGTTGCCGGGCTTGAGGTCGCGATGCACCACGCCCGCGGCGTGCAGCGCATCGAGGGCCCGCGCGATCTGCGCCGCCACCCGCACGGCCGAGCGCGGCGAAACCTGCGTTTTCATGCGCCGGCGCAGGTCGCCGCGGGCAAAGTATTCCATCACGAGCCAGGCGTGCTCGTCGCTGACACCGAGGTCGAAGAGCCGCACGATCCCCGGATGACGGATGCGCTGCGCGATCTCGTACTCCTGCAGGAACCTGAGAAAGGAGTCCGAGGCCTCGCCGTGCTCATGCTGGTCCCGCACCACCTTGAGGGCGACCCGCGAGCGATTCTCGAGGCGCTCGGCCAGAAAGATGTCGGCGCGCTTGCCGCTGGCCACCTGGTGCAAACGCTCATAGCCGCGGATGAAGGCGCCGCCGAACAACTGTGACTGCGGCACGGCACGCGGATCCGGGGAGGCGTCCTGGGGCGGTTCCTGGGGCATCTTCGGGCCTTATATCACGTTTCGCCCGGGCGGCAGATTCGATGAGTTTCCCGGAGTATTCGGCACGGGCAGTGGCGCGCCTGAGAGGCTACAGCGCGCTCAGGCCGGCGGTAACTTCAGTCCGATCACCACATCGGCCACGTTGGTGCCGGTGGGACCCGTGCGCACCAGCGCGCCCGCGGCGGCGAGCGCCGTGCCGGAGTCCGCGCGCGCGAGGCAATCGTCAGCGTCGAGCCCGGCCAGCGCCAGGCGCGCGCAGGTGTCGGCATCCACGAGGCCCCCCGCCGCCTCGGTCGGGCCATCCGTCCCGTCAGTGCCGGCGGCGAGCAGCACCAGCTCGGGATATTCCGGGAGAAACCTCGCGGCGGCGAGCGCCAGATGCTGGTTGCGGCCGCCGCGGCCCGGGTGCGGTGGCAGGCGCACGGTCGATTCCCCGCCCCAGACACGGACCTGGGTGTTGCCGACCAGCAACTCGTGAGTGAAACGCGCGGCGAGGCGCGTTGCGTCTCCCTCGAACCGCTCGTGCACACACGCCACCGTGAGCCCTCGCTGCGACGCCGCTTGGGCAACCCCCTCGATCGCCCGATCCACCGAGGCCACGACCTGCCGCTCGATGTGATCCGCGCCGCCGGCCGCAGGTCCGAGGAGCCCGGAGCCGATGACCGCGGGATCATCGCCCGGCACGTCCGATATGAAAAGTGCACGGGCTGCGCGGCCTCTCAGATGTGCCGCAAGACGTCCGCCCTTGATGCGCGACATGCGTGCACGGCGCGCATTGAACTCACCGATTGCGATGCCTTCGGCGAGCCAGCCGGCCGAGAGTTGCTCCAGCTCCTCGAGGCAGACCGCGGGCTCGAGCACTTCCACCAGGCTCGAGGCGCCTCCCGAGATGAGAAAGAGCGGCGCGACCGCGGCCGGCAGATCTTCCACCCAGTCAAGAAGCCGCCGGCCAGCGGCGAGTGAGCGCTCATCGGGAACCGGATGGGCGCTCTCGCGGATCTCCACGCCCGGCCGGGACAGGAGCTCCGGGGTCAGATGCGCGCTCGGGGTGATGACCAACACCCGCTCGAGCGAGCTGCCCAGCGCATCGGCGGCTCCCAGTGCCATGGATGCGGCCGCCTTGCCCACCGCGGCAGCCCAGACCGGCGCCGGGTGCGGCGGCCGCGCGGCGAGCGCCTCCCGCACGCAGCCGCGTCCATCGACCGCCTCGAGCCCGGCCTGGAGCAGCTCGAGCAGGAGCCGCTGCCGCGCGCCGGAAGCCACCTCAGTTCCAAAAGAACGCACGTTCACCCCAAATCATGAAGCAGCACAAAGATGTGGCGGGCACACGGAGCCCCGCCGCCGGTGGCGGAGGCGCGGATAAAAATCACGCCTTTTGCCCGCGGCGCGCTGGGCCGGGCAGGGTGCGACGCATGCGTCGCGCGGGTGGCCCTGGATGGACACCCAGGGCAGGCCCGGTTGGACCCGAGACCAGGGACTGCGCAGCGCAATGCCCGCATCCAGCGCTTGATCAAGACGCGCGCAGGACCTTGAGGCGCCCGCGGTCGGCGATCAGCTGTTTCGCCTCATCCGAGCGCTCGAGCTGCAGCCGCTCGAGGTACTCCGGCGTCACATCGCCCGTGACGTACACGCCGGAGAAGCAGGAATCGTCGAACTCCTCGATGCGCGCATCCTCGTGCTTGCAGGCGGCGATGAGGTCCTCGAGATCCTGATAGATCAGCCAGTCGGCACCGATGAGGCGCGCCACCTCATCGACCTGCCGTCCGCTCGCGACGAGCTCCCGTGCGGCGGGCATGTCGATGCCGTAGACGTTCGGGAAGCGCACCGGCGGGGCGGCGGAGGCGAAATAGACCTTGCGGGCGCCCGCCTCGCGCGCGAGCTCGATGATCTGGGCGGAGGTCGTGCCGCGCACGATGGAGTCATCCACCAGCAGCACGCTCTTGCCGCGGAACTCCAGATCGATGGCGTTCAGCTTGCGGCGCACCGATTTCTGGCGCTCCTCCTGCCCCGGCATGATGAAGGTGCGGCCGATGTAGCGGTTCTTGATGAATCCTTCCCGATACTTGACGCCGAGCCGCTGGGCGAGCTGCAGGGCGCTCGTGCGGCTGGTGTCCGGAATCGGAATGACGACGTCGATGTCGTGATTGGCCTGCTCGCGCAGGATCTTCTCCGCCAGACGGTCGCCCATGCGCATGCGCGCGCGATAGACGGAAATGTTGTCGATCTTCGAGTCCGGGCGGGCGAAGTAGACGTACTCGAAGATGCAGGGCGTGTGGCGCACGCTCGCCACGCACTGGTGCGAGTGGAGCCGGCCTCGATCGTCGATGAACACGGCTTCGCCCGGAGCGATATCGCGCACCAGGCGGAAGGAGAGGCTGTCGAGCGCGACGCTCTCGGAGGCAAGCATCCACTCCGGCCCCCGCGGGGTGTCCCGCTGGCCGAGGACGAGGGGGCGGATGCCGTTGGGATCGCGAAAGCCGAGGATGCCGTGTCCGATGATCATCGCCACCACGGCGTAGCCGCCGCGGCAGCGGCGATAGACGGCATTCAGCGCTGCGAAGACATCGGCCGGAGTGATGCGCGGAGTGCCGATGCGCTGCAGCTCCGAGGCAAACACGTTCAGCAGCACCTCGGAGTCGGAAGTCGTATTGAGGTGCCGGCGATCCTCACGGACCAGGACTTCGGCGAGCTCCGCGGCATTGGTGAGATTGCCGTTGTGGGCGAGACAGATGCCGTATGGGGAGTTGACGTAGAACGGCTGCGCTTCCGAAGCGCTGTCGCAGCCGGCCGTGGGGTAGCGGACGTGGCCGATGCCGGCATGGCCCTTCAACTCGAGCATATGGTGCTGCTGGAAGACATCGCGGACGAGCCCCCTGCCCTTGCGGACACACAGCTCCCCGTCACCGTAGGTGGCGATGCCGGCGGCATCCTGGCCCCGATGCTGCAGCACGGTCATCGCGTCATAGATGCGTTGATTGACTGCGCTCGTTCCGACGACACCGACGATTCCGCACATAGGCCTACCTCATGGGCCCGCGCCGACCAGCACGCGCAAGCCCTTCGCCACCGAGTCACCATAGGGGATCAGCATGGAATGACGCCACCAGGTCTCGCCGTCGAGCTTCAGCAGCTGCCCGAGGATGACGAACACCCCGATCAGCACCACCCCGCGCGCCGCACCGAAGAGGAATCCGAGGAAGCGGTCCATGCCGCTGAAGATCGAGAGGCGCATGTAGTGTCCCATGATGGCCCCGAGTCCCGCGCCGAAGAGTAGGATGAGCGCCACGATGATGACGCGCGCCGCCCACGGCCTGACATAGTGCGCCGCAAGGAGTCCGCCGAGGTGCGGCTCGATCATGTCAGAGAAATGCCAGGCGACGAAGAGCGCCAGGATCCAGGCGCCGAGCGCGATCGCTTCACGCAGAAAGCCGCGCAGGGCGCCCACGATCGCCGAGAGCACGACGGCGGCGATCAGTAGATAATCGGCTGTGTTCATGGGACAGGGTCTGGCGAGGAAGCCCCGGGAACCCCCCAGGAAAGCGCGGCGGATTGTACAAGACCGTTACCTCCGAGACACGTTAACTCGTACACGAGTGCACGAGGAAACGCGCTCGGAAACGCATCACCTCGCGGGCAGCACGTCACCGCGGTGCCCGGCGGCACGCAGACGGGCGGCGACATGCAGCGCGGCTGCGCGGCTTTGCGGCGCCGCCGTGCTCACCCGCCAGAGAGACCGTGACCGCACCCGAAGGGGCGAGACGGCGATCCGAAAGCCCTTGCGCTGAAGCCTGTGCGCCAGGCGAAGGGCATTGCGATGATCGGCGAAAACGCCAAGCTGCACCACCCATCTTCCGGAGGAGGCCGGTGTGCGGGCCTCTCGCACTGACCGATGTGCGGGCGGCTTCGCGACTTGCAAGGCCGCGCGGGCGGGAGCAGCGCGCCGTGAGGCGGATGGGGACGGATGGGGATGGGGACGGGGCGCGGGCGGGGTCGCGGTGGTCTTGGGTGCGGTGGTCTTGGGTGCGGTGGTCTTGGGTGCGGTGGTCTTGAACGGGGCGTCCTGCCGGGCCGCTCGGCCGTGCCCGGGAGCTTGCGCGGACGCCGCGGCGGGCTTTCCGGGGGTGCTCGGTGAGGTCTCTTGCGCAGAGCTTGCCGAGGGCTGGTTCTGCGCGGGCTGTGCCTGCCTCGCCGCGGGCGGCGCGAGGCTCGAGCGGCCCGAGGCGCGCGCGCCTGCCGCCGTGCCCAGAGTCAACGTATAGGTGCGAAGCGGCGCCTCTCCCTGCGCCGGCTGGGCGGCACCGGCAGGTAGCGCCGAACCGGCGGTCGAGGACGCGACGGTCGCGGCGCCGGCCGGCGGTGACTTCCCCCCGATCGGTCCAGTCAGCAGCTCCGGAACCAACAGAACCATCAGCGCCACGAGAATGATGGCGCCCGTCAATCGCTCTTTCACTTCAGGAGTATACCCCAAGCCACTCGAGTGCCGGTCCCACCGTGTGCACCGAGCCACAGACGACCACGCGGTCTCCGGGACGCGAGGCGGCGCGCGCCGCTTCGCACCCCTCGCGCACCGAGGCGGCCAGGGCTGGCTCGCGCACGATGGGCTCCAGGCGGCGCGCCAGCTCCGCCGCCGCGATGCCGCGGGGCCCTTCCAGGCCGCAGAGAATCCACCCATCCAACTGCGGCGCGAGCGCCTTGGCGATCTGCGGCGCATCCTTGTCCCCCAGAATGCCGACGACGCCGAGCGTGCGGCCCCGGCAGGGCCGCTCCCGCAGCTGCGCCGCCAACACCTCGGCGGCGGGCGGGTTGTGCGCGATGTCGAGGATCCACTCGATGGGCCCGGGCACGATCTGGAAGCGGCCGGCGAGCCGCACGCGGGCCAGAGCGGCGGCCGCGGTGCGCGCATCGAGCGCCGCCATCACCTGCTGCGCCGGGACCGAAGGCTCCCGGCCGGCAGCGAGCGATTCGAGCGCGGCAAGCGCCGTCGCGGCGTTGCGGTACTGGATCGAGCCGGCGAGAGCCGAAGGCGGCAGATCCGCGAGGGAAAGAGCGCTGCCCCGGTAACTCCAGCGCGGCGGCCCGCCGCAGCCTGGCTCCACTCGCCAGTGGAAATCCCGCTCGGCGACGACCGGCTTCGCCCCGAGGCGCTCGATGGCCGCGTGGACGCTCGCCGGCATGCGCGCAGTGCCGAGCACCGCGGGGCGGCCGGCGCGGAAGATCCCGGCTTTCTCGGCGCCGATCTCCTCGACCGTCTCTCCGAGCCAGTCCCGATGATCGAGGCCGACCGAGCAGAGCACCGACACGTCCGCATCGATGATATTGGTCGCATCGAGGCGCCCGCCGAGTCCCACCTCGAGCAGCGCGAGCTCGACGCCGCGATCCGCGAAGAGCTGCAGGGCCGCGAGCGTGTTGTATTCGAAGAAAGTCAGGGTGGTGGCGCCGCGTGCCGATTCGATGCGCTCGAACGCCCCGACGATCGCCGCATCCTCGGCCTGCACGCCGTCGATGCGGATCCGTTCGTTGTAGCGCAGGAAATGCGGCGAGGTGAAAAGGCCGACGGAGCGGCCGGCGGCGAGCCACAGCGCCTCGAGGTGCGCCACGGTCGAGCCCTTGCCGTTCGTGCCGCCGACGGTGATGACGGCTGATCCCGGACGGTCGATTCCGAGCCGCCGGGCCACCTCGGCGACGCGCGCGAGCCCGAGGTCGATAGACTTCGGATGCGCCGCCTCCTGCAGCGCCAGCCACTGCGCGAGCGATCGGGTCACGACGCGCCGGAGGCTTACGCGGCGGCCGCCGGCTGCTTCATCAGCATGCGCAGCACCGATGCGATGCGCTCGCGCATGTCGCGCCGGTCGACGATCATGTCGAGCGCGCCATGGTCGAGCAGGAACTCGCTGCGCTGGAATCCCTCGGGCAACGTCTCGCGCACCGTCTGTTGGATGACACGCGGACCGGCGAAGCCGATGAGCGCGCGCGGCTCCGCCAGGTTCAGATCGCCGAGCATCGCCAGACTCGCCGATACGCCGCCGGTGGTCGGATCGGTCATGACCGAGATGTAGGGCAGATGCGCCTGCGCGAGCCGCGAGAGCGCCGCGGCGGTCTTGGCCATCTGCAGGAGCGAGTAGAGCGCTTCCTGCATGCGGGCGCCGCCGCTCGCGGTGAAGCAGATGAAGGGCTTGCCGTGCTCGATGCAATGATCGGCGGCGCGCGTGAAGCGCTCCCCCACCACCGAGCCCATGGAGCCGCCGAGGAATTGGAATTCGAACGCGCAAGCGACGACCGGCAGCTTCTCGAGCGTGCCGGCGAGCACGATGAGCGCATCGGTCTCGCCGGTCGCCTTCTGCGCCTGGATCAAGCGGTCCTTGTAGCGCTTGCTGTCGCGGAACTTGAGCGGATCCTCGGGCGTGAGCTGCGCGCTGAGCTCTTCGGTGGACGCCGGGTCGAGGAAGCGCTCCAGCCGCTCGCGGCCGCCGACTCTCATGTGATGGCTGCACTTCGGGCAGACGTACAGATTGCGCTCGAGCTCCGCCCGGTAGAGAACGGCATCGCAGGCCGGACACTTGATCCACAAGCCCTCCGGCACCGAGCGGGTCCGGCGCTCGGTCTTGATGCGCGAGGGCATGATCTTCTCGAACCAGGACATGAGAGCCGCCTAGGTGGGGAATCCAGGTGCGATGATAGCGGTTCCATCTCCCTCGCAGAGCAGGCACTGCGGCGCTACCGGCAGCGCGAATGCCGCCGGGTAGCGCACGTGCCATAGATAGAGGCCGTCCGCCGGCGCGGTGGCGGCGCTCAGCCGCCGGTCCCGGCCTGCAAGCACCTGCGCCGCCCAGTCCGGGGGCGCATCGCCCTTGCCGATCCGGATGAGAAGGCCGGCGATGTTGCGGACCATGTGGTGCAGGAAGGCGTTGGCCGTGGCCTCGATCGCGAGCCAGTCGCCGCGCCTCGTCACGGTCAGCCGTTCCATGCGGCGGATGGGCGATTTCCCCTGACAGCCGGCGGCGCGGAAGGCGCTGAAGTCATGCTCACCCTCGAGCGCGGCGGCCGCCTGCGCCATGTGCCCGGCATCGAGCGGACGGTGGATCCAGGTTGCCCGATGCGCCAGCAGGGCCGAGCGGGAAGCGCGGTTGAAGATGAGATAACGGTAGGTGCGCGCCTCCGCGCAATAGCGCGCATGGAAATGCGCGGGCACGGGACGCGCCCAGGAGATGCTGATGTCGCGCGGCAGCTCGGAGTTGGTCCCGAGCGTCCAGGCCCGCATGCTGCGGCTCGCGGTGGTGTCGAAGTGCGCCACCTGGCCGCGGGCGTGAACGCCCGCGTCGGTCCTGCCGGCGCAGACGAGACTCACCGCTTCGGCCGCGACTTTGCCGAGAGCGCCCTCGGCGAGCACCTGCACCGTCTCGGCCGAGCGCTGACTCTGCCAGCCGGCGTAGCGCGTTCCCTGATACTCGAGTCCGACCGCGATCCGCGTCATGCGGGGGGCTGAGCCTGGCGGCTCTCACTCACCCCGGGAGCGCCTCCATCAGGCGCTCGGCTTCCTGGCGCTGCGTCGTCGAGCCCTCGTGCATGACCTCCTCGAGAATGTTACGGGCTCCCTCGGGATCTCCCATGTCCATGTACGCACGCGCCAGATCGAGCTTGGTGCCGACCTCGCTCATGGTGACGGGCTCGAGATCCGGCAGCGCGAGATCGTCCGCGGAAAGCTTCTGAGTCGCCGTGAAGGCGGCATCCGGCACGGTCGCCGTGCCGACATCGAGATCGAGCTCCGCGCCGTTCGCGCCGTTCGCGCCGTTCGCGCCGTTCGCGCCGTTCGCGCCGTTCGCGCCGTGGCCGTGCTCCGGCTCCGCGGCGCCAAGGTCGTAGTCGACCGCGGGGGATTCCTCGAGCGCCGCAAGCCGGGAAGTGGCCGCAGTGTCATGACCGTTCGCAGGAGCATCGCCTTCGCTCAGCACCGCTTCGAGCTCGGTCGCATCGATCTGCCAGGCATTGGTCGTGCCGGTGGGCTCCGGAGAGGCCTCCTCGGTACGTTGGGCCGCCGCCTGCTCGATGATCCGGCGCGAGTGCTCATCCAGACCCGCGACCATCGTCGGCGTATCCGGTGAGGCTTCGATCGTCTCGCCGAGGTGCTCGGCGGCATCGAATGCTCCGAGATCCAGCCCGAGATCGTCGATCGCGAGCTCCGCGGTCTGCTCCCCGCCGCTTTGCTTCAGGGCGCTCTCGACCTTCTGACGAATGGTCGGATGCTCGGACATATACAGCGCCGGCTGCTCGACGGTGGGGCCCTCGATTTCGGTCCCGAACTGAACGTCGTCCGTCCCTGGCAGAGTCGCCGTCATTTCCCGGGTGGAGCCGGTCGCGTTATCCGCGAAATGCGTATCGAGCAGTGCGATGTTCCGATCGGTGGCGGTACCCGGCGACTCCGCGGTCGCCGCCGAGTCGCCCTCGCCGAGGGCCGACCCGATGTCGAGATCGAGCCCCTGCGCATGCTGGCCGGTGTGTCCCGAGGCGATGTCGAAGTCGAGCGCGTCGAACCCGCCCTGGCCGTCGGCCAGGTCGAGATCGACCCCGGCCGCGGCCGCGCCGCTCACCGCGGCGCCGCCCTCGAACAGCGGATCCTCCGGCGCGAGCTGCTTGCCCATGATCACGATCTTTTCCCACTCGCCCGGCGCCGCCTCGGCGCGGGTGGTGGCCAGCTCGTGCGCGGTCTGCAGGAACTGCTCCTTGTTGCCCCAGACGAAGAAGACTTCGAGGAGCTTGAGCTTCAGGTCCCGCCGCTCGGGCTCACGCCCGATCGCGATGCGGATGAGATCCGCGGCCTGATCGTACAGGCCGTAGGCCATGTGGAAGTCGGCCTCGGCGAGGGGATCTCCCTGATCCAGGTGGACCGCCGTCTCGCTGCTGATCGTCGTGTCGGACGTGCTGACATGCCTGGGCTCGGCCGCGGCGGCTTCGGGAATCCTGGGCCGCTCATGCGTGCCGCTCTCCTCGACCACGAAAGCATCGTCCTGCGCCGCGATGATCGGGCGCATCGAGGCGGTGTCCGCCGTCGACGGCTCCAGTTTCGTGTAAGGAGACGGAGTGGCTCCCGCGGCGGCCAGTCGACCGAGCGAATCGTCGAGCTCGGACTGCCGGCGCGAGCGCCAGGCGCGCAGGCCCAGGTATCCGAGCAGCGCCAGGCCCAGCAGTGCGAGCTCCCACCAGTAGGTCGCCAGCGTGCCGAGAATCGAGGGGCTCGCGGACGGCTCGGCGGCACGGGCGGGCTTCGCGGAAGCATGAGGCGCCATGTGCGGCGCGGCTACCGGCGCAGGCACAGGCGCAGCGCTCGGTGCCGGTGCCGGAGGCGATGCCGCGGCGGCCGGCGGCGGAGCGGTTTGCGCAGGCGGCGTGGCGCCGGCCGGCGTGCTGGCCGCGATCGAGCTCGCGGCTGCCGGCGGCGCAGGCTTGCCGGCGAGCTGAGCCTGCATGCTGGCCAGCTGAGCGTCCTTCATCTGCAGCAGACGATGCTCTTGGGCGAGCTGCGTCTGCAGACCCTGGACCTGCGCCTGCAATGCCTTCACCTGTCCCGCGGACGCTCCTGCGCTGGCGGCCGAGCCGGAGGCTCCCGCCCCGCCCGGCGGTGCGACCAGCCGGAGTCTTCCGGGGCCGCTCGCCGCGCTGGCGGTCTGCTGCGCGGCACCGTGCCAGGCTGCGTACTGCCGGCGAATCTCCGCCGTTGCGGCCGCGGGTGAGATGGCTGCTGCCGCCGCCCGATCGGGAATGCGCAGCACGGCGCCCGAGCGCAGCAGGTTCATGTTGTGATCGAAGGCGTCCGGGTTGGCCCGGTAGATGGCGACCATCCAGCCGTGGGTGAGGCCGGAGCTCACTCCGGCGCCGCTCATCCGGTCGGCGATGCCCGAGAGCGTCTCACCGCGGCTCACGACGAGTGAGTGCGGCGTGCCGGGGGCGGCGGCCGGTGCGGAGGAGGAAGCCCCGGCGCCGGCAGCGGACTGCTCGGAGAGCGGTGCAGCCGGAGCCGGAGCCGGGGCTGGAGCCGCGGGAGCCTGAGAGCGCGCAATCCGGCCCGCGCGCCGGGCGGTGCCGGTGACAGCCGGCGTGAGCGGCTGAGCGGCGGCCTGAGACTGGTGCGGCACGTACATCGGCGGGTTGAGGAGCACCGTGTACTCGCGGTACAGATGTCCGCGATCCCAGTTTGCCTCCACGATCAGGGTCACCACCGGATCGGTGACGGGCTGATCCGACGAGAGCTCCACCACTTCCCTGCCGTCGGCGCGGGGCACGACTTTCAGGTGCACGCCGCTGAGGAACTGCGGCCAGCTGAGGCCGTAGCGCGCGAAAGTATCCTGCGAGGCCAGCTTGACCTGCAGGCTCTGCAGGGCGCCTGGCGTGGCGTCGAGCAGCCCGATCTGCGCCTTGAGGGGCTGACCGAGGGGTGAGAGGAGACGGATGTCTCCGAGGCCGAGGGCAAACGCCGCTGAGGGTACGACCAGCAGCAATGCCACCGCCCGGCTTGAGCGTTTGGCGACCATTTACGACACCCCGGAAGGTATCAAAGAGTTGAATAGATAGCTAAAACAAAGGGATGGCTGCACCTTGGCAGTCTCATCCCATCGCGGCGGCAATATAACTTAATTGGGCGGAAAGCCAAAGCGACCGCAGCACGGAATGATTGAAGAGGCAATCGTGACCCATAAGTACGTTAAGTCCTATTGTCGGTGGCGGGATATTTGCGCACCGGCAAGACATAAACTGTGTCGTATTTCTAATACTGGCTCGGAAGTCGCCCGCGATGGTTGCTCGGCACGATCCTCTCCCGAGCCCTCCTGGCCGGCTTCGCCGTTAAAAAACCGCTCCGGCGATTTTGCCGAGCAGCCCGCCCACGCCCTGCGATCCCGCGGCCCAGGGCCGGCCGGCCCCCCTCAATCAATTGCTCTCGGGCGGGTGATGTCGGGGGTGTTGGAGCGGACATCGGCGTTCTGGGCCCGGTGGCGCAGGTAGTGGTCGACCAGCACGACCGCGAGCATGGCCTCGGCGATGGGCGTGGCCCGCAGGCCCACACAAGGGTCGTGGCGGCCGGTGGTGACGATCTGCACCGGCTGGCCGGCGGCATCCACCGTCCGCCCCGGCACCTGGATGCTGGAGGTGGGCTTCAGGGTGAGGTGGGCCACGATGTCCTGACCGGAGGAGATCCCGCCCAGAATCCCGCCCGCGTGATTGCTGGCGAATCCCTCGGGCGTGAGCTCGTCGCGATGCTCGCTGCCGCGCTGCGCGACCGCGGCCGTACCGGCGCCGATCTCCACCGCCTTGACGGCATTGATGCCCATGAGCGCCGCGGCGATATCGGCATCCAGCCGTCCGAATACCGGCTCGCCGAGGCCGGGCGGCACGCCGGTCGCGATCACGGTCACCCGCGCGCCGATCGAGTCCCCCTCCGAGCGCAGCTTCCAGATGAGCGCCTCCAGCTCCTGCACCCGCGCCGGGTCGGGACAGAAGAAGGGATTCTCGTAGGCGAAGGACGGCTCGCGGGCCTCGAGGGTCAGCGCGCCGACCTGGCTCAAGTATCCGTAGATACTGACGCCCAGCCGCGCCGCCAGATATTTGCGCGCGATGGCGCCCGCCGCGACACGCATCACCGTCTCGCGCGCGGATGAGCGGCCGCCGCCGCGGTAGTCGCGCCGGCCGTACTTCTGTTGATAGGTGTAATCGGCGTGACCCGGCCGGAAGCGATCCTTGATCTTCTCGTAGTCGCGCGAGCGGGCATCGGTATTCTCGATGAGCAGCCCGATCGGCGTGCCGGTGGTGTGCCCTTCGAATACGCCCGAGAGAATGCGGACCTGGTCGGCCTCGCGGCGCTGGCTGACGAACTTCGAGGTGCCGGTGCGGCGGCGGTCGACATCCTTCTGAATGTCCTCCTCCGACAGCGGCAGGCCCGGCGGACAGCCGTCGACGATGCAGCCGAGCGCCGGACCGTGGCTCTCGCCGAAGGTCGTCACCGTGAAGAGCCTGCCGATGGTGTTGCCTGACATGCCGTGAACTACCCGCCCACTTGGTCGGCGGTGAGGAGAAAGACCCCGCCGCCGCCGCGCTCGAACTCCAGCCAGAGAAAGGGAAGCCGCTTGAACGCCCGGCGCACGGCCGCCTCGGTGTTGCCGACCTCGACGATCAGCAGCCCGCCCGGCCGCAGATGACTGCCCGCCTCCCGCAGAATCACCCGGACGGAGTCCAGACCGTCGCGGCCCGCTGCCAGCGCGAGCGGCGGCTCGTGACGATACTCCGGCGGCAGACCTGACATCTCCCGCCGCCCCACGTAGGGCGGATTGGCGACGATGATATCGTAGCGCTCGCCGCGCAGGGCGCTGAAGTGGTCGGATCGAAGGAGCCGCACGCGTTTCCCGACACGGTGGCGGCGAACGTTGATGGCCGCGACTTCCAGCGCCTCGCCCGAGATGTCCACCGCATCGACGCGGGCCCGCGGCAGCGCCTTCGCGCAGGCGATCGCGATGCAACCGGAGCCGGTGCCGACATCGAGAATGCGCCCCACCCGGGACGGATCGATCCACGGAGCAAATTGCCGCTCGATGAGCTCCGCGATCGGGGAGCGCGGGATGAGCGCCCGTGGATCGACGTGAAACGCCAATCCCGCGAACCATGTCTCGCCGGTGAGATAGACCGCCGGAATCCGCTCCTCGATGCGACGCCTGATGAGCTCATCCACGCTGCGCACGCCGCGGGGGCCGACGCGCCGCGAATACACCGCCGGATCGCCGGTTTGGGGCAGGCCCAGGGCGTGCAGCACCAGGGCCGCGGAATCGTCCCGGGCGTTGTCGGTCCCGTGGCCGAAGAAGACGCCGGCGCGACGCAAGCGGCGGGCGCAGCGGTCGATCAGGCCGAGAACGGTGGGCAAGCCGGTACCCTTCAGCGAGGACACTTAACGTGTCCCCGCTCCGGCGAGCGCCCGCGCACGATGCCCGGGCCGGGGGCCCCGCCGCTCAGGACGGCCAGTGGCACGGCCCCCTCAACGGCCAGTGGCACGGCCCCGCCTCTCTTGGCGCGGGAGCGGATTTTTGCGGTGTGGGATAATCTGCTCATGACTGCTCGACTCTTCTGGATCCTCGTCGGCCTCGGCGCCCTCTGCGCCGCGCTCGCCGGCTTTCTGCTGGCCGCCGAAGTTGACAGCTCCGCGCCGGTGCTGGCAAGCGGCACGTGGCTGCAGGAGGCCAGACCCATTGCCGACTTCCACCTGATCGACAGCCGGGGACGGCCCTTCAGCCGCGCGAACCTTCGCGGCCATCCGACCCTGATGTACTTCGGGTTCACCCACTGCCCGGACGAGTGTCCGGACACGCTGGCGGCGCTCGCGCGAGTCCGGAAGCAGGCCCGCGTGCCGGGCCTGCGGGTGCTCTTCGTCACGATGGACCCGCGGCGCGACACGCCCCCGGTGCTCGCCGCGTATCTGCGGCAATTCGATTCGAGCTTCGTCGGTCTCACCGGCACTTCCGCCCAGCTCCATCGCCTCGCGGCCAGCCTCGGCATCGCCTTCGATCGCATCGAGCTGCCGGGGGGCGGATATGATTTCAACCACACCCTGGCGATACTGGTGCTCAATTCCCGAGGCCGCGAGGCCGCAGTGTTCACACCGCCCTTCCACGCGCGGCAGCTCGCGCGATCACTGCATCGCGTAGCGCCGCAACTGCGCGCCGCGGCGTAGACGCCATATATGGATGCCTCAACCGTGCCGACGGACTCTCCAACGCTGCGCGCGCGCCTCTTCGTCGCGATGCAGTATCTGCTGCCGCAGCACTTCCTGTCCCGGCAGGTCCATCGGTTGGCCCGCTCGCGCATGAAGCCGGTCAAAAATGCCCTGATCGGCTCGTTCATGCGGCACTTCCGCCCCGACATGAGCGATGCGGCGGATCCGGAGCCGCGCGACTACCCCAGCTTCAACGCCTTCTTCACGCGCAGCCTGCGCCCGGGCGCCCGTCCGATCGATCCCGATCCCGCCGCGCTGGTCTCGCCCGTCGACGGGACCGTGAGTCAGATCGGGCGGCTCGAGGGCCAGGCGATCCTGCAGGCGAAAGGCCACCGCTATGGCGTCGAGGCGCTGCTCGGCGGCGCCTCCGGTTGGGCGGAGCGCTTCGCCGGCGGCTCCTTCGCGACACTCTATCTGGCGCCCTACAACTATCACCGCATCCACATGCCGGCGGCGGGCGCCCTGCGCGGCGCGTGGTTCGTCCCCGGCAAGCTCTTCAGCGTCAATACGGTGACCGCGGCAGCCGTGCCGGGGCTCTTCGCCCGCAACGAGCGGGTCGTGTGCGCGTTCGAGGAGGGACCGCTCGCCTTCGCCCTCGCGCTGGTCGGGGCGCTCTTCGTCGGCAGTATCGCCACCGTGTGGCATGGTGAGGTGACGCCTTGCAGCCCGCGCCGCGCGGCCGAACTGCCGGTCGACACCGGCCGGGCGCCGCGGCGGCTCGAGCGGGGCGCGGAGCTCGGCCGATTCAACATGGGCTCCACCGTCATCCTGCTGCTGCCGCCGGGAACGGCCGAGTGGCTGGCGCAGCTGCAGCCGGGCTCGCCCGTGCGCGTCGGCCAGACCCTCGCCCGGCTTCGCTCGCCGTGAGCCTCTCATCCGGGACGATTGTGGAAGGCGGCGGGGACTGCGCGGATTGGCGGCCGACCGCCTCGCGGGAGATGTTGGCGATGCGCGCCGCACTGCTCGCCCGTGCGCGCGCCTTCTTCGCTGCCCGCGGTGTGTTGGAGGTGGACACGCCCATCGTGGTCAATGCCCCGGTGACCGACGTGCACCTGCACTCCGCGCGGGTGACGCTCGAGCCGGCGGACCCCGAGGCGGGCCGATGCCGGCCTTTCTTTCTTCATACCTCGCCGGAGTACGCCATGAAGCGCCTGCTCGCCGCGGGGGTGGGCGACATCTATCAGATCTGCCATGTCGTGCGCGCGCTCGAGCGCGGCCGGCTGCATAACGCCGAGTTCACGCTCATCGAGTGGTATCGCGTGGGGCATACGCTCGATGCGCTCATGCGCGAGGTCGAGGCATTGGTGCGCGAGCTGCTGGGCGCCCCGGCGGCCTCACGGGCCTGCGCACGGGTGAGCTATCGCGAGACATTCCTGCGTGAGCTCGCCCTCGATCCGTTCACGGCGCCGCTCGGTGAGCTGGCCGGGCACGCGCGCCGGGCCGGGTTCGACCCCGCGGCCTCCTGCGGGCGGGATGAGCTCCTCGAGCTGCTCATGGGCACGGTCGTCGGGCCGCGGCTGGGCCACGACGGCCTCACCTTCGTGCACGGCTATCCCGCGGCCCAGGCGGCGCTCGCCCGCCTCGACCCGCAAGACCCGCGCGCCGCGCAGCGCTTCGAGCTCTACTGCGACGGCATCGAGCTTGCCAACGGATTTAACGAGCTGACGGCGGCGCACGAGCAAAGAGGCCGCTTCGAGCGGGACATCGAGGAGCGCCGCCGGCTCGGACTGCCGCAGACCCCTGTCGATGAGCGCCTGCTCGCGGCTCTGGAGGCCGGCATGCCGGACTGCTGCGGTGTCGCGCTGGGATTCGACCGTACGTTGATGTTGGCCGCGGGTGCCGCGTGCATCGATGCGGTCCTGCCCTTTCCCATCGAGAGAGCCTGATCGGACTTCCCATGACCTATACCGGCGAGCCATACGATTTCAACGACAAGCGGGCCGGCTACGAGCAGCTCGCGGGACAGCTCGAGGGGCTCCTCGCGGGCGAGAGCGACCCCATCGCCAACGCCGCCAACACGGCCGCCCTCATCTTCGATGTGCTGCCGGAGGTGAGCTGGGCCGGCTTTTACTTCATGCGCGCCGGTGAGCTGGTCGTCGGGCCCTTCCAGGGCAAGCCCGCGTGCGTGCGCATCGCGGTCGGCCGCGGAGTCTGCGGAACGGCCGCCGCACGACGGACGACGATCATCGTCCCGGACGTGGATGCCTTCCCCGGACACATCGCCTGCGATTCGACATCGCGGTCGGAGGTGGTGGTGCCGTTGATTGCGGCGGACCGTGTCGTCGGCGTTCTCGACCTCGACAGCGCGAGGCGGGCGCGGTTCGATGAGACCGATGCGCGCGGGCTGGAGCGGCTGGCCGCACTCTTCCTGCAGGCCAGCCCTATGGTCTGAAGCGCTGGATCCGGGCATCCCGCCCGGCATTCCCGCTCAGGATTTCGCGCGCGAGACGTACTGGCCGGTGCGCGTGTCGATGCGGATGACCTCACCCTCGTCGAGGAAGAGAGGAACCCGCACCACCGCGCCGGTCTCGAGCTTGGCCGGCTTCTGGCCGCCCGTGGCCGTATCGCCCCGCAAGCCCGGATCGGTCTCCACGATCTTGAGCTCCACGTGGGCCGGAGGGCTCACCACCAGCGGCTCGTTGTTCCAGAGGGTGACGATGCAGACCAGGCCGTCCTTCAGCCACTGCGCATTGTCGCCGACGGCCGCCTTGCCGGCCGTGTACTGCTCGAAGTTGTCCGGCACCATGAAGTGGAAGAAATCCCCATCCTGGTAGAGGTACTGCATTTCCGTGTCGACCACGTCAGCAGCCTCCAGCGAGTCCCCGGACTTGAAAGTGCGCTCGATGGTGCGGCCGGTCTTGAGATTGCGGATCTTGATGCGGTTGAACGCCTGGCCCTTGCCCGGCTTGACGAACTCGTTCTCGACCACGGAGTACGGGTCGCCTTCGAGCAGGACTTTGAGACCCGAGCGGATCTCGCTGGTGGTGTAGCTGGCCATTTCTTTCTCGCGGCTGTGGCGGCAGAATGCGACGCCCATCCAAAATGGCCGCGTATGATAACGGCATCGGTCCACCCCCGCCACCTCGAGCCTCGAACCTGGCAGCAGGAGCTCGCCGAGGCGATCACCCGCCCGGAGGAGCTCGCCGCCGCGCTCGGCCTGAGTCCCACGGCCCTCGCGGGCGCGGAGGAGGCCGGTCGGCACTTCCGGCTGCAGGTGCCTCGCAGCTTCGTCTCCAGGATGCGCCCGGGGGATCCACGCGACCCGCTGCTGCTGCAGGTGCTGCCGGATGCCGCGGAGCTGGCCGACGAGGCCGGATACGGTGCCGATCCGGTCGGCGAGAGCGGCGCCCTGCGCGCGCCGGGCCTGCTGCAGAAATACCGCGGCCGCGCGCTCCTCATCACGACCCCGGCCTGCGCCGTGCACTGCCGCTACTGCTTCCGCCGGGAATTTCCCTATGCACAGCGCAACGGCGAGGTGCCGCGCTGGGGCGAGGCGCTCGCCGAGATCGCCGCGGACAGCTCGCTCGAGGAAATCCTCCTGAGCGGCGGCGATCCGCTGTCGTTGAGCAATGCGCGGCTCGAGAGCCTCACCCGCGCCCTCGCCGCCATCCCGCACGTGCGGCGGATCCGGGTGCACACCCGCCAGCCGGTGGTGTTGCCTTCCCGGGTCGACGAGGGCCTGAGCCGATGGCTGCGCGGCAGCGCGCTGCCGATCGTATTCGTGCTGCACATCAACCATCCCCATGAGCTCGATGCGGAGCTGGCCGCGGCCTGCGCCAGGCTGAAGGCCACCGGCGTCACCCTTCTCAACCAGTCGGTTCTCCTGGCCGGAGTGAATGACGAGACCGAGGTGCTCTCGCAGCTGTCGCTGCGGCTCTTCGAGGCCGGCGTACTCCCCTACTATCTGCATGCGCTCGATCCGGTGAAGGGCGCAGCGCATTTCAGGGTACCGGACGAGCGCGCCCGCACGATCGCCGGCGAGCTCGCCGCGAGGCTCCCGGGATACCTCGTCCCGCGCCTCGTGCGCGAGGTGGCCGGTGCGCCGGCCAAGGTCGCCCTGGGCGCCCTATTCTGAGACGCGCGACAACCGGGCTCTCTCGGGTCCGGTGCTAGAATTTTTCCAATTTCGCGGTGCCCGACCGCCCGTCTTCATTTTCCGGAGAGCGCCTTGACCGAGCAGAACGCAGTTCCGCTCATCGTACTTTCTGCCGCCCGAGATCCGGTCGAGGCCATCAACAGCATCCTGCGCCGCGCGGGTCATCCCGTGCACTGCACCTGGATTCC
This sequence comes from Pseudomonadota bacterium, assembly GCA_019352035.1. Taxonomy (GTDB): domain Bacteria; phylum Pseudomonadota; class Gammaproteobacteria; order Steroidobacterales; family Steroidobacteraceae; genus 13-2-20CM-66-19. The sequence goes on from JABBNZ010000012.1 coordinate 27,667, forward strand.
GGCGCTGGGCGACCTGCCGGACGCGCTGCCCCAGATCAACCCCGAGCTGTTGATCGATGTCTGCGGCCCGAGTGACTACCTCAAGAGCGTCGTCGATGTGCGCGATCAGGTCGCCTCCACCGTGCCGATCATCGTGGTGGCGGAAACGGTGGATGAAGGGAGCATCGCCGACGCGATGGCAGCTGGCGCCCGGGATGTGGTTTCACTCGCCAACCCCGCCCGTCTGGCGGCGGTCATGGCGCGGGAGTTGCGTGCCTTCCGGCTGGAGCGCGCACTCACTTCCACTCTCAAATCCGCGCACGACGCGCGCGATCAGCTGGAGAGCGTGCTGCAGCGCTCGAACGATGCGATCGTGCAGGTGCAGGAAGGAATCGTGATCGATGCCAACCCGGCCTGGCTCGAGCTCTTCGGGATCACGGACTCGCTGATCGGCCAGCCGGTGATGGATCTGTTCGACGAGGCCTCGCAGCCCGCGCTCAAGGGCGCGCTGGCCGCGTGCCTGCAGGGGCGTTGGAGCGACCACGCGCTCAAGGCGACGGCGCTGCTTGCGGAAGGCAAGACGACGCCGGTGGAAATGGTGCTCGCGTTGGGTGAGCACGAGGGTGAGCCCAGCGTGCGGCTGGTGGTGCCCGCCAAGGGGCGCGACGAGCGCAAGCTCGTGGAGGAGCTGAGCCACGCCGTCCACTCGGATCACACCACCGGATTCCTCCATCGGCGGGAGCTGATGGAGGCGCTGCATGCGCGCCTCGCGGCGCCGAGCCCCGGAGGCAAGCGATCCATCGCACTGGTGAAGCTCGACGGCTTCGCAGCCGTGGAGCGCGACGTCGGCGCCACGGCCAGCGAGGACGTCCTGACGGGATTCGCGAGCCTCCTGAAAGAGACGCTCTACCCCAATGAGATCGTTGGCCGATTCGGCGGCGTCAAATTCCTCGCGCTGCTGGAGCGCGGCAACGAGAACGACATCCAGGCGTGGGGCAAGCAACTGCTCGCCCGGATCCAAAAGCATGTGATGCGGATCGGTGACAGGACCGTCGCGCTCACCTGCACGGTGGGCCTGTCCGTCGTCCCTCCCAGCTCTCCCAAGCTCGACTCCATCGTGGCGGATGCCGTCGAGGCGTGTGCCAAGGGAGCAAAGCAAGGCGGCAACCGGGTGGCCTCCGGGCGCGCCGACGTCGACAACCGAGTGCAGTCCTATGACCAGGTCTGGGTCAAGCACATCAAGTCGGCGCTCATGGAGAACCGCTTCCGCCTGGCACAGCAGCCGGTCGCGAGCCTGCAGGGCGATGACCCGCAGATGTGGGACGTGTTGGTCCGCATGATCGACCCGCAGGGCAAGGAGGTGCTGCCGGCGGAGTTCATGGCCGCGGCCGAGCGCAACGATCTGCTGAAGAACATCGACCGCTGGGTGGTAGGCGCCTCGCTGTCGTTCGCCGCGCAGCGGCGGCCGCAATGCCTGTTCGTGCGGCTCTCGAAGGACACCGCGCGCGATGCCACCTTCGTCGACTGGCTGGACGGGCATATCCGCTCGACGCGCGCGGAGCCGCAGCGGGTCTGCTTCCAGGTCACCGAGGAAGTGGCGGCCTCCTTCCCGCAGGTGCGGGCCCTGGCGGACGGCCTGCGCCAGCGCGGGTTCCGCTTCGCGCTCGAGAGCTTCGGCTCCGGCCGCGATCCGCACGCGCTCATCGAGTCGGTGCCGCTCGACTTCGTGAAGGTCGACGGCGCGCTCGTGCAGTCGCTGGCGCGCGATACGCAGCTGCAGCAGCGCGTGCGCACCCTAGTCGAAGCGGCGACCCAGCGAAGCATCCGCACCATCGCCGAGCGCGTCGAGGACGCCAACACCATGGCCGTGCTGTGGCAGCTCGGCGTCCAGTACATCCAGGGCTACTTCGTCAACGCCCCCGAAGAAGTCATCTTACGGGCTGAGCGCTGAGTCAGGCCCCCGGCGCAGGCACCGCCTCGAGCCGCTCCACTTTCCTCGGCCAGCCGCGCGGCAACACCACACCGCGCTGGGCACGCTGGCCGCGGTAGGCCTTGAGGTCGGCCCACTCCAGTGTCTTCTGCTTCTCACCCGTCCAGAGCAGCAGCGAGCCCTTCGGCGGCACGACGGCGATGCCCGTCATGAGCTCTTCGCGCGCGGCGGCCTTCTTGCCGGGGATGTCATAGAGCTTGTTGCCCTTGCCGCGGGGCATCTCCGGGACGTCCGCGACCGGGAAAGCGAGGAGCTTGCCCTCGCTGCTCACCATCACCACCAGCGACTGCGGCGCGAGCACCAGCGACGGCGGCAACACCATGGCGCCGTCGGGGACGTTGAGCACCGTCTTGCCGGCACGGCGGTCGGTGATGAGCTCCTTCAGGCGGACGGTGAAGCCGTAGCCGGCATCGCTTGCGAGCAGCCACAGGTCCTCCGGCTCGCCCATCATGACGCCGGCGAACTTGGCGCCATCGGGAGGGTTCAGGCGGCCGGACAGCGGCTCGCCCTGCCCGCGCGCCGAAGGCAGCGAGTGGGCGGGCAGCGAGTAGGTCCGGCCGGTGCTGTCGATGAACACCGCGGCCTGCAGGCTCCGTCCTCGCGCCATGGACTGGAAGCCATCGCCGCTCTTGTAGGAGAGCGCGTGCGGATCGATCTCGTGGCCCTTCGCGGAGCGGATCCAGCCGCCCGTCGACAACACCACCGAGACCGGCTCGTTGGGGATGAGAGTGGTCTCATCGATCGCCTGCGCGGCCTCGCGCTCGATGATGCGCGTGCGGCGCGCATCGCCATGCTTCTGCGCATCCTCCCGAATCTCGGAGGCGACCAGCTTCCTCAGTCTCGCCTTGCTCTTCAGCAGCGCTTCCAGGCCCTCGCGCTCGTCGGCGAGCTCTTTCTGCTCCTCGCGGATCTTCATCTCCTCGAGGCGGGCGAGGTGACGCAGGCGGGTGTTGAGGATTTCCTCGGCTTGCTCGTCCGAGAGCCTGAAGCGCTTCATCAGCACCGGCTTCGGCTCGTCCTCGCGGCGGATGATCCGGATCACCTCGTCGAGATTCAGATAGACGACGAGGAGCCCTTCGAGAATGTGCAGCCGCTTCTGCACGCGCTCCAGCCGGTGCTGCAGGCGCCGGGTGACGGTGGCGATGCGGAAGTCGAGCCATTCCGTCAGGATGGATCTGAGCCCCATCACGCGCGGACGTCCGTCGAGGCCGATGATGTTGAGGTTGACCCGGTAATTGCGCTCGAGGTCCGTCGTCGCAAAGAGGTGGTTCATCACCTCGGCCATGTCGATGCGATTGGAGCGCGGCACGAGGACCAGGCGCACCGGATGCTCGTGGTCGGACTCGTCTCTCAGGTCCTCGAGCATCGGCAGCTTTTTCGCGCGCATCTGCTCCGCGATCTGCTCCTGCACGCGGGTGGGCGAGACCTGGTACGGGAAGGTGTTGATGACGACGTTGCCGTCCTCGATCTCGTAGGTGGCCCGCGCTTTGAAGGAGCCCACGCCCTTCTCGTAGAATTCCTTGAGATCGGAGCGGGGCGAGACGATCTCCGCGCCAGTCGGCAGATCGGGGCCCTTGATGTGCTTCATCAGCGTCGCGGTGGTGGCGTCCGGCTCCTCCTCCAGCAGATGAATGCAGGCGGCTGCGACTTCGCGCAGGTTGTGCGGCGGGATGTCCGTGGCCATGCCTACCGCGATGCCCGAGGTGCCGTTCAGCAGCAGGTTGGGCAGCCGCGCAGGCAGCATCACCGGCTCCTCGAGCGTGCCGTCGAAGTTCTGGGTCCAGTCCACGGTGCCGTGGGCCAGCTCCCCGAGCAGCACATCGGCGTACCGGGTGAGCTTCGCCTCGGTGTAGCGCATGGCGGCGAAGGACTTCGGATCGTCCTGGGAGCCCCAGTTGCCCTGGCCGTCGACGATGGGATAGCGGTACGAGAAGGACTGCGCCATGAGGACCATGGCCTCGTAACAGGCGCTGTCTCCATGGGGGTGGAACTTGCCGATCACATCGCCCACGGTGCGGGCGGATTTCTTGTGCTTGGAGGCGGCGGAGAGGCCGAGCTCGCTCATGGAGTAGATGATGCGGCGCTGCACGGGCTTCAGGCCGTCGCCGATCGCGGGCAGGGCGCGGTCCAGAATGACGTACATCGAGTAGTCGAGGTAGGCCTTCTCGGTGAAGGTGCGCAGGGGTTGGCGCTCTACGCCTTCGAAGTTCAATTCCTGGTCTTGCATTCAGTTTTCCCGTGCGGAGCCTCGTCCGAAAAACCTTTCTTTCCGGGACCGCCGTGAATGCGTCCGTGTAAGACGCCTGAAAAACATCCTGTTTTTCAGGCTCCCGGAAAAAAACCTTTCGGCCGAGGCTCCTCTTTGGCTTGGAATCAACGTGGTTACTGCTGCGCGCGGCTGGGCTTACACGCGGCCTAGACCTGCACGTCGGCGAGGTTGCCTTTTCGCTCGAGCCACTCGCGGCGGTCGCTGGCGCGCTTCTTGGCGAGCAGCATGTCCATGAGCTGGTCGGTGTTGTCGGCGTCATCGATGGTGAGCTGCACCAGGCGGCGGGTGCGGGGGTCGATGGTGGTCTCGCGCAGTTGGATGGGGTTCATCTCACCCAGGCCTTTGAAGCGGGTGACGGTGGGCCTGGTGCGCGGGCTTTCCTTCTCGATGCGCTTGAGGATCTGGTCGCGCTCGCCGTCGTCGAGGGCGTAGAAGACCTGTTTGCCGGCATCGATGCGGTAGAGGGGCGGCATGGCGACGTGCACGTGGCCATTGGAGACCAGCGGGCGAAAGTGCCGCAGGAACAGAGCGCAGAGGAGCGTCGCTATGTGCTGGCCATCGGAGTCGGCGTCCGCGAGGATGCAGACCTTGTGGTAGCGCAGCTGAGTCAGGTCCTGGGAGCCGGGATCCACGCCCAGGGCGACGCTGATGTCGTGCACTTCCTGGGAAGCGCCGATCTGGCCGGGCTCGAGCTCCCAGGTGTTCAGGATCTTGCCGCGCAGGGGCATGATGGCCTGGAAGTCCTTGTCGCGCGCCTGCTTGGCGGAGCCACCGGCCGAATCGCCCTCCACCAGGAACAGCTCGGAGCGGCGCGGATCCTGGGTGGCGCAATCGGCGAGCTTGCCGGGGAGCGCGGGACCGCCGGCGACGCGCTTGCGCACAACGCGCTGCGCGGCCTTGGCGCGCTCCTGGGCGTTGGCGATCGCGAACTGGGCGATGCGCTCGCCCGCATCGGGGTGGCGGTTGAGCCAGAGCGCCACGGAATCGCGGGCGAAGCTCTCGACGAGCCCGGCGGCATCGCGCGTGGCGAGACGCTCCTTCATCTGGCCGGCGAACTGCGGCTCGTGGATCTTGACCGAGAGAACGTAATTCGCCTTGTCCCAGACATCTTCCGGGGTGAGCTTCACGCCGCGCGGGACGAGGTTGCGGAACTCGCAGAACTCACGCACGGCCTGCGCCACTCCGGAGCGCAGGCCATTGACGTGGGTGCCGCCCTCGGTGGTTGGAATGAGGTTGACGTAGCTCTCGCCGAGCGCGATCTGCGCGCTGGGGGCCCACACCAGGGCGAAGCTCACCGCATCGCTCTCCTCCTCGCGCTGCCCGATGATCGGCTCGTTCGGCAGCCGCTCGGCGTTGGCCAGCTCCTCGAGCAGGTAGGCGCCGAGATCGCCGGTGTAGAACCACTCGTCCTTCTCGCCGGTGGCCTCGTTGGCGAAGGTGATGCGCAGGCCGGGAGAGAGCACGGCCTTGGCCTTCAGGGTGTGCTTGAGCTGGGGAACGGAGAACTTGTCGGAATCGAAGAACTTCGGATCCGGCCAGAAGCGCACGGTGGTGCCGGTGTTGCGCTGGCCCACGGTGCCGACGGCTTCGAGCTTGGAGTGGACTTTGCCGTCCTTGAAGCTGATGTTGTATTCCTTGCCGCCGCGCTTGATCCAGCACTCGAGGTGCTGGGAGAGCGCGTTGACCACGGAGACGCCGACGCCGTGCAGGCCGCCGGAGAATTTGTAGGTCTTTTCGGAGAACTTGCCGCCGGCGTGCAGGCGGGTGAGGATGAGCTCGACGCCGCTCACCTTTTCCTTGGGGTGGACGTCGACGGGCATGCCGCGGCCGTCATCGGCGACCTGCAGGGAGCCGTCCTTGAAGAGCGTGACGTCGATCTGCTTGCAGTAGCCGGCAATCGCTTCGTCGACGCTGTTGTCGATCACCTCGTGGGCCAGGTGATTGGGCCGGGAGGTGTGGGTGTACATGCCGGGGCGGCGGCGCACGGGCTCCAGGCCGCTCAGGACTTCGATGTCGGAGGCAGTATAGGACTGATTCATCGTGCCGCGAATCTTACCGCGTCGTGCCCGCAGCGCATCACAAAAACCCTCTTGGCCAGAACGCCGTGAATACTTCCGTGTAGGGTTTCCCGCGGCGCTTTAGTCTTGCGACGGCGGCTCTCGAGGGGGGCGGATCCCCCGTCCTGGCGATCCGCAGCGGGCCGGGGACGGTGGCGCGTCCCGCCCAGAGGCTTCTTGCGCTGCGCTCCTAATTCAAGTCCGCGACCAAAGAGGCTCTTACGGGCTCGGGGACGGGATCGACGAAGTGGCGGTAGTTCTCGTGATCCACGCCGGCGGCCAGGACGGCGCCGCTCTTGAGGGCGCCGATCATCGGGCCGGTGAGCTCGAAGCGCAGGAAGTGCACCGAGGAAGTTTTCTCGGCGTTCTCGCGCTCGAGGTCTTCGTCGGCGATCGCATACACCTTGTCGTGACCCTGCACCTGGACCCAGCAGCGGTCCTCGAGCGCGATGAGGCGCGCGAGCTGGCGCTGGCGCTCGGAGACGTCGGGGAACTCGATGAGCAGGGTCGCTTTCCAGTTGCTGCCGTCGGGAATGAGCGGGTTGTAGGTGTCGAGCTCGTCGCGGACGCCTTCGGGCTCGAAGATGCGCTCGACGCGCAGCATTTCCTGGATCTGGTACTGCATGGTCAGCCGGTCCTCGAACGACCAGGTGACGTTGGGGCCGACCGCGAGCTTGCGATGGCGCTTGTGCTCGAGCACGCGGGCGCGAAAGGCGGGACGCTCGCGGGCGTAAAGCTCGAGGCTCATGAGTTCATCAGGGGTCAGCTTGTCCATGGCACGCTCCAAAGCAATGCGAGTACCGCGTCAGGCACAGGATGTGCCCCGCCGCCGCAGGTGGCGGAGGTCGCGAGCCAAAACCGCGCTTTTGCTCGCGAGCGCGCTGGGCGGGGCAGGATGCCCCGATGCAGCGCCTAAAACTAGATGCCGTAGGCGAGGCGCAGGAGCGAGAGCGGATGCTCGGGCTCGGACTCGAGACTGCCCTCGAGGCCGCTCTGAATCTGCTCGCCGGCCATGGGGCAGTCGCTGGCGTAGTGCTGTGCGCCGGCGGACTGGACCCGCTCGATGACGGGGCGGCCGATCTTCATCGAGGCGGCGCGAAATTCCTTCTTCACGCCATAGGTGCCGTTGTGCCCGGAGCAGCGCTCGATGGGCTCGACGGTGGTGTCGGGGACGAGACGCAGCACGTCGCGCGTCTTGAGGCCGATGTTCTGGACCCGCAGGTGACACGGCACGTGGTAGCTGATCTTGCCGAGCGCGCTCTTGAAGTCGGTGCGCAGGAGGCCCGCGCGGTGGCGATGCATCAGGTACTCGAAGGGATCGAAGATGCGCTTGGCCACGCGCTGCACGTCCGCATCCTCCGGGAACATGAGCGGCAGCTCCTGCTTGAACATCAGCACGCACGAGGGGATCGGGGCGACGATGTCGAAGCCCGAGTCCACCGCGCGAATGAGCTGCGGGATGTTGTGCTCCTTCAGGCGTGCCACGGCCTCGAGGTCGCCCAGCTCGAGCCGGGGCATGCCGCAGCAGCGCTCCTGCGCGAGGAGCGTCACCGGGATCTCGTTGTGCTCGAAGACGGCGACGAGGTCCTCATTGATCCGCGGCTGATTGCGGTTGCCGTAGCACGTGGTGAAGAGCGCCACCTTGCCGGTGGTCTCCGCAGTGGACAATGCCTTGGCGCCATCCGTCTCGCGCAGGCGGCTCAGGCGCTTGCGCGCGGTGCGGGAGTAGTACTTGGGAACGGGCGCGGTTGCGTCGACGCCGAGCGCCTTCTCCAGTACCGCGCGGCCGGCGCTCGAGCGGTTGACGGCGTTGACGACCTCGACGATCACCGGAATGCCGGCGATCCTGCCGACCGCGTCCGTCGCAGCCAACGCGCGATTACGGAAGCTGACGCCTTCCTTGCGGGTGCGCGCGGCTTTCGCGCGCAGCATCAGATGCGGGAAATCGACGTTCCAGGGATGAGGCGGGACGTACGGGCACTTCGTCATGAAGCACATGTCGCAGAGGTAGCAGTGGTCGACGACGTGCCAGAAGACTTTTTTGTCGACCGCCTCCACCTCGCCCGAGGGGGTGGCGTCCACCGCATCGAACAATGTTGGAAACGCGTTGCAGAGGCTGAAGCAGCGCCGACAGCCGTGGCAGATTTCGAAGACGCGCTCGAGCTCCTTGGTGAGCGCTGCCTCCTCGTAGAACGCGGGATTCTGCCAGTCGAGCGGATGCCGCGTAGGGGCCTCGAGGCTGCCCTCGCGGCCAGATCCACCGGGTGCTTTGGGCGTTGAGCTCATGGAAGCACGCCTTTTTGCCCTAGGTGCGCTGGGCCGGGCCAGAGCCCGGCTCCAGCGCCTCTAGACCCTAAATCCCCTCGAGAGCCTTCTGGAAGCGGTTGGCGTGCGAGCGCTCCGCCTTGGCCAGGGTCTCGAACCAGTCGGCGATCTCGGCGAAGCCTTCGTCGCGCGCCTGCTTCGCCATCCCCGGATACATGTCGGTGTACTCGTGGGTCTCGCCGGCGATCGCGGCCTTCAGATTGAGCTTGGTTTCGCCGATCGGCAGGCCGGTGGCCGGATCGCCCACCGTCTCGAGATACTCGAGGTGGCCGTGCGCGTGACCGGTCTCGCCCTCGGCCGTGGAGCGAAAGACGGCCGACACGTCGTTGTATCCTTCGACGTCCGCCTTGGCTGCGAAATACAGGTACCTGCGGTTCGCCTGGGATTCACCCGCGAACGCGTCCTTCAGGTTCTTCTCGGTCTTGCTGCCTTTGAGATTCATGCCGCTGTCTCCTGTCTTAGACTGGGTCTAACGAGGGCTGCGACTGTAAGCCTCGCTTGCCGGCGCGTCAATCGCGTTTGACCGACGCTGCCGCGACTGTATATCGTGAATGGCATTATGTCCGAAAGTAAGACGGCCCCCGATTTCGAGCAAGCGCTCGCCGAGCTCGAGACCCTGGTTGGACGGCTGGAGCGCGGCGATCTGCCGCTCGATGAGGCATTGAAAACCTTCGAGCGCGGCGTCGAGCTGACCCGGCACTGCCAGGGCGCGCTCAAGGCCGCGCAGCAGCGGGTGGAGATCTTGCTGCGACGCAACGGCCAGACGGAGTCCGAGCCGTTCAGCGTCCCGGAGCCTCAGGACGGGACCGGCCCGTAATCGCCAGGGTTTTGTTGCCATGCCGCAACAATTGAGAACTGAGAGCGCCGCCGCGCGTCGTGTAAACTGCCGCAGATGACCTCCCCGCCCAACGCTTACCCGCTGCTCGACGCGATCGAGTCACCCGCCGACCTCCGGCAGATGCCTGTGGCGAAATTGCCCGAGGTGGCGCAGGAGCTGCGGCAGTTCCTGATTCATACGGTCGCTACGCGCGGTGGGCACTTCGCCGCCGGCCTCGGCGCGGTGGAGCTGGCCGTCGCCCTGCATTATGTTTACGACACGCCGCACGACCGCCTGGTCTGGGACGTGGGACATCAGGCCTATCCGCACAAGGTGCTGACGGGACGGCGCGAGCGCCTGCACACGATCAAGCAGCCCGGCGGCCTCGCTCCCTTCCCGGCGCGGTCCGAGAGCGAGTACGACACTTTCGGCGTGGGGCATTCCAGCACCTCGATCAGCGCGGCCCTCGGCATGGCGGTCGCCGCCGGACGGCTCGGTGAGTCGCGCCGGGCGGTGGCCATCATCGGCGATGGCGCCATGACCGCCGGCATGGCCTTCGAGGCGCTGAATCACGCCGGCTCGCTCCCCAGCGACCTGCTGGTCATCCTCAACGACAACGACATGTCGATCTCCGAGAACGTCGGCGCGTTGTCGAATTACTTCGCCGCCGCTCTCTCCGGACGCGTGTACAGGCACCTGCGCGAGGGCGGCAAGAAGGTGCTGAAGCCCATCCCGCCGATCTGGGAGCTCGCGCGCCGCTCGGAGGAGCACCTGAAGGGGATGGTCCTGCCCGGAACGCTCTTCGAGGAGCTCGGCTTCAACTACATCGGTCCGATGGACGGCCACGATGTACGCGCCCTGGTCAGCACGCTGCGCAACGTCAAGAAGCTGAGCGGCCCTCAATTCCTGCACGTGGTGACCCGCAAGGGCAAGGGCTATGCGCCGGCGGAGGCCGACCCGATCAAGTGGCACGGACCGGGCCCCTTCGACCCGGTGAGCGGCACGATTTTCAAGGAGGCGGCCACGGGCCCCTCCTACTCGCAGATCTTCGGCCAGTGGCTCTGCGACATCGCGGAGCGCGACCCGAAGGTCATCGGCATCACCCCCGCGATGCGCGAGGGCTCGGGCCTGGTGGAGTTCTCCAAACGCTTCCCCGACCGCTATTTCGATGTCGCGATCGCGGAGCAGCACGCCGTCACCTTCGCCGCGGGACTCGCCACCGAGGGCCTCAAGCCCGTCGTGGCCATCTATTCCACGTTCCTGCAGCGCGCCTACGATCAGCTGATCCATGACGTCGCCCTGCAGAACCTTCCGGTGCTGTTCGCGGTCGATCGCGCCGGTCTCGTCGGCAGCGACGGCGCCACCCATCAGGGCAGCTACGATCTTTCCTATCTGCGCTGCATTCCCAACCTCGTCATCATGACTCCGAGCGACGAGAACGAATGCCGGCAGATGCTCTACACGGGCACGACCCTTTCCGGCCCGAGCGTCGTGCGCTATCCGCGCGGCACCGGCCCCGGCGTGCCGCTGGAGAAGGCCTTCACCGCCTTGCCCCTGGGCCGCGCGCTGGTGAAGCGCGAGGGCCGCTGCGGGCTCGCGCTCCTCGCCTTTGGCCCGTTGCTGGAGCCCGCCGCGCGCATCGCCGAGCGGCTGGACGCCACCCTCGTCAACATGCGGTTCGTGAAGCCGCTCGATGAGGCGCTGATACTGGAGCTCGCCAGCCGTCACCGCGCCTTCATCACGATAGAGGAAAACGCCGTCCAGGGCGGCGCCGGCTCGGCCGTCGCCGAGCTCCTGGCGGCCGAGGGCCTCTCCCTGCCCCTGCTGCAGATCGGCATCCCCGACCGCTTCATCGAGCACGGCTCGCGCGAGAGCTGCCTCGCCGCCGCGGGCCTCGATGCCCAGAGCCTCGCCGCCACGGTGGAGCGCTGGTGGGCCCTGCAGGCGCACGAGCGCATTCGCTCGGTCGGCAGCGCCTGAAGGGCCGCGAGGGCCGTCCGCCTGCCGGATCCGGGCGAATCCCTCGACAGATATAGGTGCGCCGGACGCCGATCCGGTAGGCTTTCAACATGACCCCTCCCCCCGCCGCCGCCAAGACCCCCCGCCCCCTCCCGGCCGTCGTCGAGGACGTGCAGGGCCGAGCCGACACCCGCCGGCTACCCATCAATCGCGTCGGCATCAAGGACATCCGCCATCCCGTGCGGGTCAAGGACCGCTCCGCCGGCGAGCAGCACACCATCGCCACGTTCAACATGTACGTCAGCCTGCCGCACAACTTCAAAGGCACGCACATGTCCCGCTTCGTCGAGATCCTGCACGCCGAGCGGGAGATCTCGGTCGAGTCCTTCCGCGCCATGCTCGCGACCATGACCGAGCGCCTCGAGGCCGACGCCGGCCACATCGAGATGAGCTTCCCGTTCTTCGTGATGAAGCGCGCGCCCGTCTCCGGTGTGGAGAGCCTGATGGACTATCACGCCAGCCTCATCGGCGAGCGCCGCGGCGGCCACACCGACATGTGGGTGAAGGTGGTCGTGCCCGTGACCAGCCTCTGCCCGTGCTCGAAGCGCATCTCGGACTACGGCGCGCACAACCAGCGCTCGCACGTGACCATCACCGCGCGCCTGCGCGACCACATGTGGATCGAGGAGCTGATCGAGATCGCCGAGAGCGAGGCCTCCTGCGAGCTCTACGGCATCCTGAAGCGGCCCGACGAGAAGTACGTCACCGAGCGCGCCTACGACAATCCGAAGTTCGTCGAGGACATGGTGCGGGACGTGGCCACCCGGATCAATGCCGAGGAGCGGATCGCCGCCTACGTGGTGGAATCGGAGAACTTCGAGTCCATTCACAATCACTCCGCATACGCGCTGATCGAGCGCGACAAGGGCGAGCCGGTGCCTTTCAGCAAGGACACTTAACGTGTCCTTGCTCCGGCGAGCGCCCGCGCACGGAAGCGCGGGCCGGCTGCCCTGCCGCCACGGACGGCCAGTGGTATGCCCCTCCGTGCCTTTCAGCAAGGACACTTAACGTGTCCGTTTCCTGGCGCACTCGGGCTCGCGCGAGCGGGTCTCAGAGAGTGCCATGGCAGGCCATCGCTACCGCCCCAACCCTAACCCGCCGCCTGTGACACTGGCAAACTCACCACCGCCCGCAGCCCGGGATCATTGCTCTCGAGCGTGAGCCGCGCCCGATGCAGGCGCGCGATCGCCGCGACCAGCGAGAGCCCGAGTCCGCTGCCCTCGATGCCCGAGCGCTGTCCCACCCGCGCGAATGGCTGTCCGGCCCGCTCACGCTCCTGCGCCGGCATGCCCGGGCCGTTGTCGCTGATGAGCAGATGGGCGCGATCGGCGAGGCGCCTCACGGTCACATCGATGCGCCCGCCCGAAGGCACGTACTTCAGCGCGTTCTCCAGCAGGTTGGTGATGAGCTGCGCGAGCAGCTGGCGGTTGCCCTCGACGATCACGCCGTGATCCGCGCGGCCCGCGAGGACGAGTCCGCGCTCGCGCGCGACGGGCTCGAAGAGCTCGACCAGCTCGCCGGCCAGCTCGCCGAGATCCACCGGCGCGGGCGAGGCCATCGGGGCGCCCGATTCGGCGAGCGCTATCTGCAGCAGCGTCGCGAGGGTGCGTTGCAGGCGGTCGACTTCCCGCAGCGCCGACTCCACGGGCTCGCGGATTCCCGGCTCGAGCGCCGGCAGACGCAGCACCGCGTCCATCCTCGTTCGCAGCCGATGCAAGGGCGCGCGCAGATCGTGCGCGACGCTGTCGAACGTGGCTCGCAGCGTGCCCGTCTGTTCCTCCAGACGATCCAGCACGCGGTTGACCGAGGTCGCCAGCGCATCGAACTCATCGCTGGTGCCGACCACCGGGAGCCGGTGCCCCTGCTCGCCGGACATCATCCTCACACAGGTATCGGTGACGTCCCCGACACGGCGCGCGAGGCGGAAGCTGAAGGAGAATCCCGCGATGCCCGCGGCCAGGATGGAGAGGCCGATGCCCCACAGCGTCGCGATCTGGAACGTGCGCGCATAGCGGCGATCCTGCGACATGTCGGTACCGACGAGGAGCCAGTCGCCGTTCGGGAGCTTGCGCACGGCGGCGCGCACCGGATGGACGGAGCGCTGTCCGGGCTCGATGGACTCGATGCGAAACTCCGGCCAGGGCTCGGCGGGCGCGCCGTCGAACGGCCAGTTGGTGATGTTGCCGGCGAGACGGTCGAACTTCGGGCTCGCCAGCATGTAGACCGCGCCGATCCGCCCCCAGCTGTCGATGCGCAGATTGATCTCGTCGGCGACTCCGGGAATGCCGCTGCGCACGTACTGGTTCTCGAGACTCTTCAGCTCCGTGTCGATGATGAGGTCGATGTCGCCCTGGATGATGCTCTGGGTCAGCAGATAGGTGCTGCCGAGGGTGACGCACACGGCGAGCGTCACGAGGAGCGTGTAGCCCATCGACATCCGGAACGCCGAGGTCTTGAACAGTCCCCAGCGGCGCGAGTCCTTCACCCGTCCTCCTCCCGCAGCACGTATCCCGACCCGCGCACGGTGTGGATCAGGGGTCGCTGCGCGCCGCGATCGACTGCCTGGCGCAGGCGGCTGATGTGCACGTCCACCACGTTGCTCTGCGGATCGAAGTGCAGGTCCCAGACGCCCTCGAGCAGCATCATCCGGGTGACGACCTGCCCCTCGCGCCGCATCAGGAACTCGAGCAGCTTCTGCTCGCGGGCGGTGAGCTCGATCTGCTCGCCGCCGCGGGTGACCTTGCGGGCGAGAAGATCGAACTCCAGGTCCGCCGTTCTGAGCACCGTCGATTCCGCGGCGCTCTGGCGGCGGCGCAGCAGCGCCTCGATGCGCGCCAGCAGCTCCGCGAAGGCGAAGGGCTTGGTGAGATAGTCATCGCCGCCCGCCTTCAGGCCGCGGATGCGGTCATCGACCGTGCCGAGCGCGCTCAGGACCAGGACGGGCGTCGCGAGCCGCGCCCGCCGCAGCTGTTGAATGATCTGCAGCCCATCGACGTGCGGCAGCATCCGGTCGGTGACGATGAGGTCGAACTTGCCCGCGAGGGCGCGGGAGAGTCCCTCACGTCCGTCGGCGGCGTGATCGACCGTGTAGCCGCTCTCGCGCAGTCCCTTGACGAGGACCCGGGCGGCCTCCGTATCGTCCTCGATGAGCAGGATGTGCACGGCCGCGAATGTACAGCAGAACGGTTTGCAGCGCTGGATCCGGGCGCATCCCTGCGCCTGCGGTCGGACGTTCAGCTGTTGACGGAAGGAGCCGCGGCCTCGACGCCTTGCAGCCGCCCGATGAGCGTGCGCAGGAAGACCCGGTTGAACCGCAGCTGGCACGAGGCGGAGACCTGCTCGAGAAGAGTCGAGCTCACCTTGAGGACGGTCACCGCGCTCGCGGCGCGAATGGTGGCGGTGCGCTTGGCGCCGGGCACGTAGCTCGCCTCGCCGAAGCAGTCGCCGGTCTCCAGGGCGCCGATGCGCCGCCCGTGCCGCTCGACCGCGCAGCCGCCGGAGACGAGGATGTAGAAGCGGTCGTCCATCTCGCCTTCCTTGACGATCTCCTCGCCCTGCGAGTAGTGCTGCCAGCTGCTCGCGCGCAGCACCTCCCAGATCTCCGCGTGGGAGAACTCATGGAAGAACTTCAACCGCCGCAGGACACCGAACTGCTCCTGCCGGTCGATGCGGGAGTTGGCCTCGCGCAGGCGCTGATGCACCCGCGTCAGCTCCGCGGCGAAGTCGAGCCCGCTCTTGTGCCGCTTCTCCGGATCCTTCTGCAGCGCGGTCGCGACGACGGTCTCCAGCTCCTCGGGCACGTCCTTGCGCAGGGTGTGGATGGGCGGCGGCGTGGCATAGACGATCTGATGCAGCAGCTTCTGCAGGTTGCCGGCGCGGAACGGCCGCGAGCCCGTCAGCAGCTCGTACATCACCGCGCCGAGCGAATAGAGATCGGAGCGGTTGGTGAGATCCAGGCTCTGCACCTGCTCCGGGGACATGTACGAGGGGCTGCCGGCGATGCCCTCGATGCGGGAGATCTCCGAGTCCGACACCAGCGCGATGCCGAAATCGATGATGCGCACGTCGCTGTCCTGCGTGAGCATGATGTTGGAGGGCTTGACGTCGCGATGGATCACGCCGCGCGTGTGCGCGTAATGCAGCGCCTTGGCGCACTTGAACACTATCTCAACGGTATCGTCGATCCGCAGCAGGTTGTCCGGCCGGCAGTACGCGGCCAGCGTGCGCGCGCCGTGCACGTGCTCCATGACGATGTAGCAGCGGCCGTTCTCCTCGCCGGCATCGTAAATCGGGAGAATGTGCGGATGCTGCAGCATTCCGACCAGATGCGCCTCGGAGAGGAACATCTTGCGCGCCACGCGCGCCCGCTCCGGGTCGGCGCCCGAATCCATGTTGTAGACCTTGATCGCGACGTCTCGGCCGTAATAGGCGTCATGCGAGAGATACACCACGCCGGTGCTGCCGCGCCCCACCTCCTTGATGACCATGTACTTGCCGATCCTTTCGGGGATGCCGCGCGGTGCGGCCTTCGGCAATACGGCGGGTCCTTTGGCGGGTGCGGGCATGAGTCGCGGCGGATTCATGGATCGCCGAGAGGATACGGACTGAGCCGGCGCGTATCTGTGATCCATTCCCTCTGGCGTGATGCGTACTTTCCGCATCGCCGCCTTCGAGGCCGGCGACTTGACATAACCGAAGGTCAGGTCAAAGTCAGGAAATGGTCATATCCGGAAGTCGAGAAATTCATCACGGCGCCGCCGCGAAGAGCCTGCGCACCCGCGCTCTCCGTCAGGGTGCCGATGCGGGTGTAGCCCCAGCGCTGCGGCGGCAAATCCGCGAGCAGCCGGGCGAGGTGCGCCGGCCGCACGCTGAAGCAGAGCTCGTAGTCATCGCCACCGGTCAGCGCGAGCTCGCGCGCGCGCTCCTCGCCCACGCCGCCCACCAGCGCCTGCGATACCGGCAGCATCTCGTAAGCGATCTCCACCCCGCAGCCGCTGGCCCGCGCCAGCTTGCCGGCATCGGCCAGCAAGCCGTCGGAGACGTCTATGCAGGCGCTCGCGTATAGGCGCAGGCATTCCCCGAGGGCCAGGCGCGGAGCGGGATGGAGGAAACGCTCGCGCAGATACGCCGCCGCCTCTCCCGCGCCCGGGAGCCTGCCCTGCTCGATCGCGAGCCCGGCACTCGCATCGCCGGGAGTTCCCGACACGAATAGCGCATCGCCCGCCCTGCCGCCCGAGCGCAGCAATGCGGATGAGCGCGGCACGTGTCCCAGCACCTGCACGGTGACGCACAGCGGGCCGCAGGTCGTGTCGCCGCCGACGAGCGCAACATCATGGGCGCGCGCCAAGGCCGACATTCCAGCCGCAAACTCCGACAGCCAGGATTCCTCCGCCGCCGGCAGCGTCAGCGCGAGGAGCGCCCACGCGGGGCGCGCGCCCATCGCCGCGAGATCGCTTAAGTTTACGGCCAGCGCGCGGTGACCGACCGAGCCCGGCGGGGATCCGTGCGGAAAATGGACGCCGTCCACCAGGGTATCCATGGCGGCGACCAGCTCCATGCCCGCGGGACACTCGAGGATCGCCGCATCGTCGCCGACGCCCACGCGCACATCGGTCCGCTTCGCGCCGCAGCCGCGGAAGAAACGGTCGATGAGCTCGAACTCCGACAGCGGCACGCGCTCAATGCTCGTTGGGACGCAGCACCCGCGCCGCCCGATCCAACACTGCGTTGACGTACTTGTGGCCGTCGGTGGCGCCGAAGCGTTTGGCCAGAGTCACCGCCTCGTTGATCGCCACGCGGTATGGCACGTCCGGGCGGTGGCGCAGCTCGTAAGTGCCGATCAGCAGAATGGCATGCTCGATGGGATCGAGGAGCGCGGGAACGCGGTCGGTCCACTGGGACAGGCCGGCATCGAGCGCCTCGCGCTCCCGCCAAACGCCCTCGACGAGCTCCCGGAAGTACTCGCGATCCGCCCGCGCCATGTCCTGAGCGTCGTGAAACTCCTGGATCAGGTCCTGCCACGGACACTCGTTGAGCTGCCAGCGGTAGAGCGCCTGCAATGCGAGCTTGCGCGCCACCGAGCGCTGACCGGAGAGGGCGCGAGACGGCTCGGTAGACATCGTCACGCCAGGCGCGCCAGCAGGCTCGCCATCTCCAGCGCGGCCTCCATGGCCTCGCCGCCTTTGTTGCCGGCGGTCGTGGCCGCCCGCTCCAGGGCCTGCTCCACCGTCTCGACGGTGAGGACCCCGAAGATGACGGGCACGCCGCTCTCCAGGCTCGCGAGCTGCAGCCCGCGGGCGCACTCGCCCGAGACATACTCGAAGTGCGGCGTGTCCCCGCGAATCACGCAGCCGAGCGCCACGACCGCATCGTAGCGGCCAGACAGCGCGAGCCTGCGCGCGGCGACGGGCAGCTCGAACGCTCCCGGCACGCGCGCGATCAGCAGATCCTCGGCGGGACCGCCGCGCTCCAGCCAGGCCGCCGCGGCGCCCTTGAGGAGGCTCGCGACGATGAAGTCGTTGAACCGCGCGGCGACGATGGCCACCTTGCGCCCGCGCGTGGCGATCTCACCTTCCAGAACACGTGGTGCGCTCAACCGTCCTCTCCGACATAGCTCTCGATCTCCAGGCCGAACGCGGAGATCCCGTGAATCTGCTTCGGTGCCGACAGCACCCGCATCCGGCGCACACCAAGATCCTTGAGGATCTGCGCACCGATGCCAAAGGTGCGCAGTACCTCTCCATCGCGGCGCATACCCGGCGGCGGCGAGCCCGTTTCCGGCGCAGCGTCCGCAGCGTCCGGCGCGACCAGCGATCGCACCGAATCCAGCAGGTCATCCGGGGACTCGCGGTCGCGCAGGATCACGATGACGCCGTTGCCGGCACGGGCGATCCGCTCCATGGCCGCTCGCAGTGTCCATGCGAGGGGATCCGCGCGGATGCCGAGGAGGTCCCGCAGAGGGTCCACCACGTGCACGCGCACGAGAGGCGGCTCGCCGCCCTGCAGCTGCCCGCGGGTCAGCGCGAGATGCACATCCTGGCTGATGCGGTCCTCGTAGGCGTAAAGGATGAACTCCCCGAGCTCCGTCTGTACCGGCTGCGTCCTCACCCGCGCGACGGAGCGCTCGTTGCGAAGCCGGTAGCGGATGAGATCGGCGATGGTGCCGATCTTCAGGCCGTGGTGCCTGGCGAACGCCTCGAGCTGGGGCCTGCGCGCCATCGTGCCGTCATCGTTCATCACCTCGCATATGACTCCGGCGGCCTGCATGCCGGCCAGGCGGCAGAGGTCGACGGCCGCCTCCGTGTGACCGGTCCTCACCAGCACTCCGCCGCGGCGGGAGCGTAGCGGAAAGATGTGTCCCGGCCGTGCGAAATCGCTGGCCTGCGAGCGCTCGTCCGCCAGCGCGCGGATGGTCGCCGCGCGGTCGCCGGAGGAGACGCCTGTGGTCGTCCCGGCGCGCAGATCCACGGATATCGTGAAGGCCGTGCGGTGCGCTTCGCTGTTGCTCGCGACCATCTGCGGCAGGTCGAGCCGCGCGAGCCGCTCCTCCTCCATGGGCACGCAGATGATCCCGCTCGCGTGGCGGATCATGAACGCCACCGCCTCGGGGGTCGCGAGCTGCGCCGCCATGATGAGATCCCCCTCGTTCTCCCGGTCCTCGTCGTCCATGATGATGACCATGCGCCCGGCCCTGAGATCGGCGACGATCTCCTCGACGGAATTCAGGCCCGCCGGGCCGGCCGGCGGCGCCGGCTTGCCGGAAAGAGGCAGGACTTTGGACATGGGGACGCCTCGAAGTAGTTGCCGAAAGACGCACGTTCACCCCGAATCATGAAGCGGCACGAACGCGTGACAGGCACACGGAGGTGCCCCGTCGCCGGAGGTGGCGGGCGTTGAGCCAAAAACCACGCCTTTTTTGGCTCAACGCGCGCTGGGCCGGGCAGGAGCCCGGATCCAGCGCTTCTTGATAGGGCACCCCAGTATACCTGGGCGCCCCCTCCGGCTTTAGCTGCCCCGCGCCAGCAGCGGCAATACCGCCTTCTCGAGCGCCCGCGCGGAGACTCCCGCCGGCCCCTCGGCCTGCAGCTGCGCGCGCAGCACCCCCCGGGCATCGATCACGTACGTGACCGGGACCGCGACCGGCTCGCCGAAGCCATTCGCCCGCGCCCCGCTCGCCAGTGCGCCCGGATAGCTGAATTGCCGCATCACCTGCCTGACTTGGCCGTCATCCGGCGCCTGGTCGATGCTGAGGCCGAGCAGCTCGAGCCCGCGCGAGTGATAACGGCGGTAGAACGCGTTGAGCGTCGGCATCTCCACGCGGCAGGGGGAGCACCAGGTGGCCCAGAAATTCACCAGCACGACCTTGCCGCGCAGCTTGGCGAGGTCGAACCGGTGGCCGTCGAGCTCCCGCACGATGAGGGCCGGAGCGGGTCTGCCCATCACGGGCGGCGCGCCGAGCGCGGGCATCGGTGCGCTGAGCACCGTGGCGGCGGCCAGCGCGGCGGCGAAGATGCGAGACCTCAGTGCCATGGCAGCGCCTCCGGTGAAAGATACAGCGATCCTGCCACAGGTCGAGCGCCGCGTGGGCGGCCTCAGATGGGCCTAAACACCCAAACCGCCGCCGGCTGGCCCGAATGCGGTGGAACAGCCACGCACAGCTCGTCCAGGCCCGGCACGAACTGCGACGTTCCCGAATGCGGTCCGGTGGGCTCCGTCGCTACCAGCGCGTAATGATCGGTATTGAGCTGCCGGTAGGCCTGCACGAAGCCTTGCAGGCTGGTCGTGTAGATCAGCCCTTGCGCCGCATCCAGGTACATGTCCTCGGTGGCATCCTTGCTCGGGAGACTTGCGATCACACGGCCCGTGGCGGTGTCGAGCACATTGAACGTCGGCGGCCGGGGATCGCCCGCAAACGTGCGCGTGGCCACGAACAGTCGCCCGTGCGCCTCATCGAGGGCCATCGATGCCGGCCTGCCGGGCACTGACAGCCGCCTGACAATGCGCCGCGTATCGGTATTTACCACCGCCACCTGATCGAGCCCCGGAATGGCGGCGTACAACAGCGGCCTTCGCCGCGCCATGACGAGTGCCGCGGCGCGATAGGCGGTGGCGATCCGCCCGACGCGCCTGCCCGTTGCCGGATCGATCAGCGCGAGCCAGCCGGGCCCGCGGTTGGAATCAGTACCGCCGGACTCGACATAGAGGAGGCGGTGCCTCGGATCGAAAGCGATCATGTCCGCGCCGACGGAGACTCTGACCGTCGCGGCGGTCCGATAGCCCCGGCCGCTCAGAATGCGCACTACGCCGTCACGCCCGTTGGTGATCACCAGGCGATCGAACGACGGCACGAACAGCTCTCCCTGAGGTCTGTCGAAGCCGCCCGACAGGCGTCGGATGGCTCCGCCTTGGAGCGGCACCACGTACACACTCTGCTGGTCCTGGGCCGACAGGAACAGCCGGTCCGTTTTCGGATCGACCGTCATGTGGTCCCAGGTCCCGACCATGTGCGGTACGGGGATCTTGCCGGCCAGCTCGAGCGCCGGTGTCGCTGCCGCCGCAAAGCCGGGGGTCGCAATGCTTGCAGCGAACGCGAAGAGTACGAGGGCTCTCATGATGAAATCTCCAAACGCGTTACATGGACGCGGGCAGCTTCTTCAGCTGCCTGGTCACGACGGACGGGGTGAGCGGCAGAAAGCTGCCCTCGCGCAGCACCTGCTCCTGGCCCTGGCGGCTGAGGATGTAGCGCAGAAACTCCACCACGACCGGGTCGGGCGCGATTTTCGGTCCGTCATTGATGTAGAACTTCACCGCGCGGGACAATGGATATTCGCGGTCCGCGACCTGGGCCAGGGTCGGCTCGATGTAGGGTCCCCCCGGGCCCACGGCGATGGCCACCAGCCTGGCATGGGGATTGCGGTAGCCGGCGGATGTCAGAGCGATGCCGTCCCGATCGGCGGCGACGGCGTCAACGGCGCGCTGGTAGCCGTTGATGCGCTTGCCGCCCGGCCCGGCGGCCCCGGCGAGTTGTTTCAGCGCACAGTTCCAGAGCGTGCTGCCGCGCATGACAGTCTGCGAGAAATAGAACCACGGTGCCTCGTCGGCGGCCGGCCCGCTGTAAGGGTGCAGCGGACGGTTTTTCCACGAGCCTCCGAGCCCGAGCTGACCCCACGTGCGGATGCCGTGCGGCTCGCCCCGCGACTGCTGCGCGCCGAAGATCGCGGCGAGCTGCCTGAAGTCCAGTCGCGCGAGCGGATTGTCCCTGTTGACGAACACGCCCAGCGCCATGATCTTGTCGGGGTCGGTGTAGCTGCCGGTCAGCACGGTGACCGGGAATGGCTTCTGCCCGGCGACCTTCCGATAGGCCGCCGCCTCCATCGGCACGATCTCGCGCGCCAGCACGCCGAGGTTGGCCCTGCCCGTGTACAGGCCCGCCATCGCGGCGCCGCTGCTGAGCAGATCGTCCCGGAACCTGACATGGGGCTGAAAGCGCTGAAATCCCTGCTCCCACTCGCGCATCATGACCTTCAGGAATCCGTGCCCCCAGCTGCGGATCGTGCCGCTCACCTGGCGGCGCGGTCGATAGCCCGGCAGCGACTGCACGTACTGCGCCCAGGGCGGCACGGCCACCTCGTGAGAAGCCGCGCACGCAGCAGGCACGCCAAGGCAGAAGAGGATCAGAAACGTCAGTGCCGTTCGCATGCGGATTCTCCGGGTCTGGCCCGCATCAGCGGAAGATAGCCGTCGCCGCCGTGAACCGCGGCCTGCCCCTTCGCGCTGAGGATGTAGCTCACGAACCTGCGGGCCTCGGACGGCGCCCCCGCGCCCGGATCGAGATAGGCGTAAACGTCACGGCCAAGCGGGTAGCAGCCCTCTCGGACGGTCGCCGCCGTGGGCAGCACATACGGGCCGGCCGCATTCACGCCGAGCGGCACCGGCTTTACCGGCCCTGCGCCGGGCGGCAGCCAGGCGATCGCCAATCCGTAAGGGTCACGCGCGAGCGCGCCCAGGATGCGGCTTCGAGTGTGGAGCACCGCCTCACTTTCGGGCGCGGCGCTCGCAACCTCGTTGATGCGCGGCCACTCGAGCAGCGCGCTGCCTCCCAACACCGTTGCGCGCAGGAAACGCCCGGTGCCGCTCTCCGTGTCAGGCATATAGATCTCGACCGCGTGCCCCGCCCACTTGCCGCGCACGCCCAGCTGACCCCAGGTGTGGATGCGCGGCACTCCTGGCGGCGGACGAGCCTCGATCAGTCCCTGAAGCTGCGCAAAGTCGATGCCTCGCAGCGGATTGTCGGCGTGGACGAACGCCACGAGCGCGGGCGACCTGCCCCGGCTCTCGAGACTGCCCCGCACAATCTCGACGCGCAGCGGCGGATGCCGGTAGACCCACTCGAAGGCCTTCAGCTCACTGCCGGTGGCGGCCCGGCCCATGAGAGCCACGTCCGCCTCTCCCGTGTAAAGACCCGCCATCCCGATGTCGCTGCCGGTCAGATGCAGGGCGACGCGCACATCCCGATGGCTCGCGCGAAAGCCTCTCGCCCAGCGGCGGGCAAGAGAGGCGAGCGCCGGGTTACCCCACACCCGCAGCACCGCTTCGCCCGCGGCCGGCGCCCCCGGGCGGTCGAGGGACGGGACGGCAGGGCCGCGGATTTCAGGCGCCGCCTGCCGCGGGGGCGGCTTGCCATATGAGCAGCGTGCGGAGCCTGCGACACCACACGGCCGCGCGTCTCGAAGCTTCAGCCGCTGCTCGCGGATCTGCCGCCGCCCCAGCGGCAGATAACCACTCTCCTCGATGAGCGCCCGCTGCCCCTGCCGGCTCAGGATGAAGCGCAGAAACTCCCGTATCGCGGGCGCGACCGGTTGGCCGGGCGCACGGTCGATGTATGCCGGAATGATCCGCGTCAGCGGATAGCGCTCCGTGATCAGCGTCCGCGGCGTAGCGCTCACGTAGGGACCTGCGCGCGTGAAAGCGAGCTTCAGCGTCCTCACCTGCGGATTGGCGAAGCGGATGTTGGACACGGCAATGCCGTAGGGGTCGCGAGCCAGGGCCCGCAGAATCTGCAATCCCCGGTCATCGACACCGCCTCCCGGCCGATCGAAGGTGACGAACTGGCGGATGCGCGGGTTCCAGCGATGGCTGCCTTCGAGCACCCGGCCGCGAAGGAACAGCGCGAAATCCTGGTTCACTTTCCAGAAATACGGATCGATGCGCCTGGGAGCCCACGCGCCCTTCAGTCCGAGCTGGCCCCAGGTGCGGATGTTGTGCTCCCCGCGCCCGTACCGGGCACCGAGGATCGCGGCGAGCTGCCCGAGCGAGAGCCGCTCGATCGGATTGGTCCGATCGACGAACACCATGTGGGCATAGTCGAAGTAGTTGGTCTCGAGACTGCCGGTGGCGATCTCGATGCGCGTCGGTGCGTAGTGGCGAGCCCGCTCGAAGGCCCGCTTCCCGGCCGGGCTCAGCTCCTCGCCCAGGATGGCGAGATTGCCCGCGCCGCTGCAGAGCGCGCCGATGGCCGAGGCGGTTCCGTACATCCTGTCGACGATCCGGACACCGGGCTCGTAGCGGCGAAATTCCGCACTCCATCGGCCGACGAGCCTGCCGAGGAAATCGTGCTCGGGACTGCCGTGGCCCCACAGGCGGATGGTGCCCGTGACCTGCGCGCGCGGCCGGTAGGACGCCAGTGAGTCGACCACCTGCACGGCATACGGCGGCGGCGCGAATCGCGGGCCGCCGCCCAAGTCGGCGGCTTGGCCCGCGGCCGCGGCGGTCAGCGCGGCAAGCGCCAGGACGAGCTGCGGGCGAGCCCGTGCGGGCCGGCCCGCGTGCCCGCCCTGACGGCTCATCGCGTCAATTGCTCGACGGGCCTGCCGGCCTCCAGAGCATCGAGCCGCCGCGCCTGCTCGGCGGCCACCTTCGCCGTGAGCGGCAGGTATTTGCCGTCGCGCTCGACCAGCTCCTGGCCCTGCCGACTCAACACGAAGCGGACGAACTCGTAGATCTTCCGATCGAGCGGCCGGCCCGGCTTGGCCTCCACCCAGAAGGACTGATCACCCCAGAGCGGATAGGAGCGGTTCTGTTCGGTGTCGAGAGTCAATGGAACGTACGGCCCGGCCGCGGTGCTGGCAACCGCCAGCACTTTGACCGACTTGGGCAGCTCCTCGTGGTAGCGGATGTAGCCGATGCCGCCGGGGTCCCGCGCCACGTGGTCCATGATCTGATCGCTCTCGAGATAAGTCCTGCCGTCCCGCTTGTAATTGCCGAACGCCAGCAGATTCCCGTTCCACTTATCGCTCGACATCAGCACGTCATCTGAAAACTCGAGCGCCGTCGAGTAGCGCAGGCTGAAACCGTACGTATCCACGGGGCGGTCGGTCCACGCCCCCGTGAGGCCCACCTGGCCCCAGCGGCGGATGTTCTCCTGCGGACCGCGCGCGAACTGCGGATGCCACGTGGATCCCACCCATCCGCCGGCGCGCCGCGACCCGAAAATATCATCCAGCTGCCGCATCGTGACCCCGGTCAGGGGATTGGCGGCGTTGACGATGATGGCGAAGGAGTTCTGCCAGCCGATCACGTCGTAGGATCCGGTGACCACCGAGATATCGGTCGGCAGATATCCCTTCAGGCGCAGGTTGGACAGATCATCGTAGAACAGCGCCTGGTGTCCTATGCCGATCTCGCCCCGGTTCTCGTACAGGCAGGGGATCGCGTTGGCGGCAGTCAGCAGGTGATAGACGATCCGGATCCCCGGCTGGTACTTCTCGAAGGCCTTCTTCCACCAGCCCCCGAGCGGCGAATCGCCGATGTAATTGTTGCCGCACACGGTGAGGGTGCCGTGCGGATGAGACCTCGGCGCGTAGCCGGGCAGACCGCTCAGGTCGAACTTCTTCGTATAGAAACGCGAGTACGCCACCGCGTGCATGCGCGCCCTGCGCTCCGCGGCCGAGCCATGCGGGAACTTCCTCGATTGCGCATTCGAGCGGTAGAGCTTCAGCCAGGGCGCGGACTGTCCGCTGGACTGTCCGCTGGACTGGGGCGCCGCGGGTGCCGGCGCGGCCAGGACGAGCGGCAGCGCCGCGATGCCGAGCAGAGACAGATGTAACTTCTTCACAAGACTCACCTCGAGGGGGATCGGCGCCTCAGTCGAGCTTCTTCAGCTGCTTCTTGATGTAGGACTCGGGCAAAGGACTGTAGATGCCCTGCTTGCGGATGATCTCCTGGCCCTGCCGGCTCAGCACGTATCGGATGAACTCCCGCACCGCCGGAGTGAGCGCCCGCCCCGGCGGCTTGTTGACGTAGATGTACGCATCGCGCGTCAGCGGATAGCTCCGATTGCGCACGTTCGCGGCGGTCAGCGGGATCGCCGGCCCGTCCGCGGTCGCGGAAATCGCCAGGATCCTGATGTTGGGATAGGAATGGCACTTTGTGCCGTCCGGATTCACACACGTGCCGTCGACGTGCATGAGAGCGCCCCAGCCGATGGCGTACTTGTCCTTGCTGATGGCCGCGTACATGCGCTGGCTCCAGACCTTTCCGCCCTCGGCGTCCGCGGTGGCCTCCTTCTCCTCCACCACCTCGCGGAAGTTCGGATTCCACTTGTCCGACCAATGCATGACGTGCCGCTCGAAGCTCACCTCGAATCCGGGCGCGACGTAACCCCAGGTCTGGATCTTCTTGCGGGCCCAGCCGCCCTTCAGGCCGAGCTGCCCCCAGGTGCGGATGAGGCTCTTCGCGCTCTGCGCGTATTTGCCGGTGTAGAGGATCGCATGCTGCGGGCCACCCACCACCCAGCCGCCGGTGCGCTGGGCGCCGAAGATCTCACTCAGCTGTCGCATCGACAGATGGGTGAGCGGATTGTCCTTGTTCACCATGATGGCCCAGGCATACAGGCACCCGCGCATGTTGTAGCAGCCCGTCGCCACGGAAATTTCCGTCGGCGTATAGCCGTACGTGTTGTAGAAGGGCATCTGGTCGGTGATCTTGGCGTCATCGCCCATGGGCGCGACATCCGAAACGCCGGCGTACATCATCCCGAGCGCGCCCTCGCTCTCGGTCTGGAAGTTTCCCGAAAGCTTCGCATCCGGCTGCGCCTTCTCGAAGCCCTTCATCAGCGCCGGGATCATCCCCATCAGCGGGCTGCCGGCGATGCGCAGCGGCCCGATGATGTGGTACTCGGGCTTGTATCGAGGCACCTGACTCAGAACCGGCTCCTGCGCGTGAGCGAGCGCCGACAGCGCCAAACCGGCCAAGGCCAGCGCGAGCCCGGCCGCCCCGTGTCGCCGGGAGGGGGTGTCGCCGGCGAAGGCCGGACCGGGCACGCGGGCCGAGGAGAAGCGCTTAGTCATGTTCGATGGGTCTCCAAGCTGCTGAAAGAATCGGCGCCACGGCCGGGATTGCGCCCCGCCGCCCGAGGGTCCGCCGGTCAATAGAAGCTCCTGCTCAATGTCAGGGAAACGTTCCGGGGATTGCCCGGCGTGATGCGCACGGCGCTGAAGGCGCTCTGGTAGTACTGCTTGTCGAGCAGGTTCGAGACCTTGAACGAGACACTGTAGGTATCGGCGTCGTAGTAGAGGCCCGTGTCGACCGTGGTGTAGCCGGGCATGATGAAGTCGTATGCGAACGCGGCGTTCGGGAGATTGCCGACCCTCTCGGAGCGGTAGATCACTCCCAGCATCCACCCGATGTTGCTGAAGCGGCCTGGAAGCTGGATCCGCGAGAGAATGCTCCCGCTGTTGCGCGGCGCGTTGAGCGGCATCGAGCCGACATCGGCCTTCGCGGCATTCGCAATGATGCGGGCATCGACGAGGGCGTAGTTGGCGCTGAGCTGCCACCAATTGGTGGGCCGGAAATCGAGCTCGAGCTCCGCGCCGCGGCTGCGCACGGCCCCGATCTGCTCGTAGAGGCCCGTGATGCCCACCTCCTGGATGAGGTTGACCTCCTTGATGTTGAACAGTGACACCGTCGCCGTGGCCCTGCCGCCCGTGCTGGCGAACTTGGCGCCCACCTCCTCCTGGGAGGCGGTCTGCGCCTGCAGCGTCTGACCGGGGACGACCGACTGCGCGGTGGGCGATGGCGGCACGAAGGAGGTGCTGTAACTGGCGTAGAGCGACCATTGCTCATCGGGCTGATAGATGACCCCGCCCATCGGGAGGGCGGACGTGAAGCTTCTGGACCGGGTCGGCTTCACCAGCCGCAGGTCCTTCTGTTCCTCCCGGACTTGCTGGTAACGGGCGCCGACCACTCCCTTCCAGTGCCGCGAGAATGTGAGCAGGTCCGTCGCATAGGCGCCGTACGCCTTCGCCGTCGCCCACTCGTGCGCCTGGGGCGGCTCCGTGGCCGGGGGCGTGTCGCTGTAGCCGATGACCGGATCGTAGATATTGATGTCGAGCAGCGGGCTCTTGAAGTCGCGGATCCGGTTGTAATCCTCGATCGTCTGCCCGTAGGTGACGCCGGCGAGCAGCCGGTGGGCGATCGGTCCGGTATGGAACAGGTCCGTGGCCGAGGTATCGATGAAGTTGATGTGGTGGTGATTGTCCTGCTGACGGTCGACGCGCTCCAGGGTCGTCAGATTCTTCAGCACCGTGCCGTTGTCGAAGCCGGTCTCATAGTCTTCCGAGTACACCGAGCGCGCGTTGAAGTCCCAGCTGAGCGAGTGGGAGAAGGCGTGATGCACGAGGAGGGTGGCCGTCTCGCCCTTCTCCATCTCCTTGTCCTGCGGATTCTGATATCGGGTGCTGATCGGCGCGATGAGCTGGCTCTTGAAGGCCGGCGCCACCAGGCCCTGGTCCCAGCTGTCATTGCCGTGGCGGAATTCGAGCAGCAGTGTCGCCTTCGTTCGGGCGGAGACGTTCCAGGTGAGGCTCGGCGCGAACATGAAGTCCTTGTCGAGCACGAAGGCTCGGAAGGACTGCTGGTTCGTATACTGCACGATGGCCCGGCCGAGGAACCGGTGATCGCCGTCCAGGGGACCGGTGGTATCGACGATGCCCGTGTAGCCGTTCTTGCTGCCAAACGGGATGCCGTCGCCGGCGAAGGTGTTGGCGCGCAGATCCACGCTGGTCTCGTAGTGGCCCTGCGGCTTCTTGGTGATGAGATTGATGAAGCCGCCCGGCTGATTCTGACCATAGAGCACGGAGGCGGGGCCCTTCACCACCTCCACCCGCGCGATGTCGGCGGTTTCGGGTGAGGCAGTGCGTGCCGGCAGGCCCGGAAGCCCGTCCATGAGCACGGAGTTCGGATCCGTGGAGCCGCTGGTGAAGCCGCGGATCGTGATGTCGTAGCCCGAGGGACCGGCGCGCTGCACATCGGACATGTAACCGTAGAGATCGGTGAGGCGGGTCGTGTCGACCGCCTGCATGAACGCTTGGCTGTAGTTTTCGAGGGAGAACGGCACATCGCGGACCGGAACGTTCATCTTCAGGCCGCTCTTTCCGCCCGGCCGGATGAAGTTCGCGCTCACGGTGACCTGCTGCAGCTGCAGCGCCGGTGCCGCCGGGCCGGCCGCGGCGTTTTGCGCCGCGGCGACTGGCGCCAGAGCGCAGCAGGACGCCGGCCCGAGAATGAGTCCCGCAATCAGCTTGATTCTGATCGTCATTGCGATCCCCCTGCGCGGCCTTCGATTTTTGCCGCTTCGTATACCCGCATTCTTGGCGCGGCGCGCTCCCCTGGCGATAACCCCTTCGGGCTAGGCCGCGGCCGGGCGGGCGATCCGGCCCGGGCATCGCCGCCCGCCGCCGGGGCGACGGGGTCCGCCGCCCGGCGCGATTTCAGGATTATTTAATCTGGCCATGATGCAATGACCGCGAGCCGGATCCCGGTCGCTGACCCGGGCTTCGCGGCGAGACTGTCCATTGGGGGGGGTGGAGCATGACGGCGGATCGCGCCAACGAGGCTTCCTCGGGGCCCGCAGCCCCGGCCAAGATCATCATCGCGGATGATCATCCGCTGGTGTGCGCGGCTCTGACGCACACCCTGCGCGCGGCAATGCCTTGCGCGACGGTGCTCACGGCCGCCAGCCTGAGTGCCGTCGAAGCTGCCCTTGCAGAGCATCCCGACCTCGACCTGGCCCTCCTCGATCTGCACATGCCCGGGGCGCGGGGATTTTCCGTGCTCCTGCTGCTTCGAGGTCAGCGCCCGGAACTGCCGGTCATCGTCGTCTCCTCCAACGACCATCCGCGCACGATTGCCCGCGCCCGGCAATTCGGCGCTGCGGGATTTCTACCAAAATCCGCCCCAATCGCGGAAATGCTGGCCGCGATCGCCAGCGTGATGGCCGGAGGGGCCTGCTTCCCCCGTCATGAGGTAATGCGCTGCGACGACGATGCGAAGCTCGCCGCGAAACTCGCGCAGCTCACACCGCAACAGATGCGCGTGCTCATGTGCATCGCCGACGGCTTGCTCAACAAACAGATCGCGCACGAGTTGCGCCTCGCCGAAAACACCGTCAAAGTGCACGTCGCCGCCGTGCTGCACAAACTGGGCTGCCATACCCGCACGCACGCCGCTCTGCTCGCCAAATGCCTCGAGGCTGAAGGCCCCGCGCCCCACCGCATCGTCCCCGAAGCCATCGGCGCAAGTTGAGGCCGGCAAAGCGCCTCCTCTTGATCGAGGCTCCGAGCTCAAACGCGCGACGCGCTGCGCGTCAGCATATGCGCAACCGCCGCCCGAAGCTTCGATGGACTGGCCGGCTTTGCGAGAAAGCCCCACCCGTTCGCCTGAATTTTCTGGCGCACCGCCGGATCCCGCTCGGCCGAGACGACCAATACCGGCACCTCGGCACCCCACATGCGGAACAATTCGGGCACCCACTCGGGCCCGGTGCCGTCCGGCAGCCGGTAATCCAGCAACAGCAGGTCCGGCGCCTGCGCATCCTCGGCCGCGACCCGCAGCGCCTCCTCCCCGCTGGAGGCCAGCACGACCTCGCACCCCCATCCGGTCAGGAGGCCCTGCAGGCTCTCACGTACACGAGGATCGTCCTCGACCGACCAGATGCGGCGGCCCCGCAGCGGCATTGAGTCATCATGCATCCGGGCCTGCGCGCGGCTCGGCTGTGGATCGCGCGATGCAAGCACTTTCCCCCTCGCCGCCGCTTTGACCAGCGGCACCTCGACGAAGAACACACTGCCCAAGCCGCGCCAGGAGCGCAGGCCGATCCGGTGCCCCAGGCGCTTCGCGACCCTCTCCACGATTGCGAGTCCGAGACCGGCGCCGCCCCCGGCCGGCTGACCGGAGTCCAGTCGCTGAAACTCGAGAAAGATCCGGCGATGATGCTCCGGTGCGATGCCCGGACCGCTGTCCCAGACCTCGATCCGCAGCGACCCGCCGGCACGGCGGCATCCCATGAGAACACGGCCGCGGCGACTGTAGCGTACTGCGTTGGAAAGGTAGTTTTGCAGGATGCGTCGCAGCAATGCCTCGTCAGAGTGGATCACCGCGCCGCACCGCATCACGCGCAACCGGATTCCGCGGGCACTCGCAATGATGCCGAACTCCCGCCCGAGGGTCTCGAGCAACGTGTGCAGCTCGAAATCACGCTCATGTACCTCGAATGTGCCCGACTCGAGCCGCGAAATGTCGAGCAGGGTCGAGAGGATCTCATCCTCCGCCTCGAGCGCGCTGTCGATGCCACTCAGCACCTCCCTGTCTGCTGGTGACGTCAGACGCGCACGCGCGGCATCTACGAACATACGCGCAGCATTGAGAGGCTGCATGAGATCATGGACCGCGGCGGCGACGAAGCTCGTCTTCGACCGGTTGGCCTGCTCGGCTTCCGCTCTCGCAGCTTCGAGCGCACGGGTGCTCCGAGCGATGCGCCGTGCGAACCCGCGCGCAACCAGCGCCGAGATCCCCGTCACGGCCAACGTGGTCAGGCCCAGCAGCAGCCACGCATAGCGGTTCGCCTGCGACACCGCCGCCATGCTCTCGGCCTGCTGTTGTTGCGCGACGACGATCCAGCCAAAGTCTGTATGGCGAATTTGGGCGATCCTGGCGGAGCCCCTGAATCGGTAATGATAAAAGCCGTCGCCGCGTTGAGCGGCGGCGTACGCCGGACGGCTGCGAAAGTTGCGCAGCCTGCTCAGCATCGCCACACCCCGGTCCGCGATCAGCAGACCCCGGTTGGTCATGAGGAAGGCGTGACCCGTGCGTCCAAGCCGCGCGGACGTCACCGCTTGCGTGACATGGTCGAGGGTCGCGGCCTCGATCAGCATGCCCTCGAGCTTGCCGCCGGGTGCCTTGATGGGGACGGCCAGCAGCAACGCCGGAAGATGTGACGTGCGCCCGATCTGGATCTCCACGCCGTAGGGCCTGCCGACCAATAATTCCCTGAAGTACTCCCTGTCGCCATACCAGTTCGGGCGGCGGCCGTCGCTTCGCGCGACGTTCCAACCCGTCAGATTCACCGTATGGATCAGGTAAGCCCAAGGAAGCTGGGCGCTCAGACTCTTGATGGCGCGCTGCTGCAGCCGGGCATTCATGGAGCGCATCGACGCCTCGCCCGCGGCGAGCTGGAGAACCGAGAGGTTCAGTCGAATCCAGTCATCGACCTGCTGAACCGCTCTGTCCGCGAAGAGCTGCAGCCGCTGGCGCGCCTCGACCTCCCCGTTGTTGATCATCCGCTGCCGTTCGAGCTGCCAAAACGCGGTGAGCGGCAGCAGTGCGACCAGGAGCAGCGCGATCAGCAGGCGCGGGAAGATGCCCGCACCGAGCCGCCAAAGCCCTCGGCGGGGGCCGCCGCCGCCCTCCCCGGCTCCGCTCACGGCGGCACGATCGATCGTGGACTTGGAACCGAGAAGAGTCATTGAGTCGATCTTGCTCGCTCCCGGACCGGTCTGCTCGGTCGCCAAGTATCTTGGGCGAAAGACCCGTGTCGCAGTCCCTGGCTCACCGCGGCTGTTGCAGCGAAGCAGCCTCCCCCAGAAGCCGCTCGACATATCGGGCGATCTGGTCGATCTCGATGTTGACCCGAGTACCGAGCCGGAGGGCTCCGAGCGTGGTCACTTCCTGGGTGTGGGGGATGAGGTTGACGCCGAACGTGGCACCCTGGACTTCGTTCACCGTGAGACTCACGCCGTCGAGGGTGACGGAGCCTTTGCGGGCGATGTAGCGGGCCAAGGCGGGCGGCGCGGCGATCTCGATTCGGGTGGAGCGCGCATCGCCGCTGATCGCGGCAATCCCGCCCACGCCGTCCACGTGACCGGAAACCAGATGCCCGCCAAGGGGATCGCCCGCCTTGAGCGACGGCTCGAGATTGACCGGCGAGCCGGGTGTCAGATCACCGAGCGTCGTCAGCGAGAGGGTCTCGCGAGACACGTCCGCGGCGAACGTGCGATCGCGCAGCTCGACTGCCGTGAGGCAACAGCCCTGCACACAGATGCTGTCGCCGACGTTCATTCCAGATGAGTCGAGTCTATCGAAAGCGATCAGCAGCCGGTCATCTCCACCGCGAGCCTCACGACTCAACACCCTGCCGACGTCTTGAACGATGCCTGTGAACATTCGCTGCCGTCCTCTTGTTTAG
This sequence comes from Pseudomonadota bacterium, assembly GCA_019352035.1. Classification (GTDB taxonomy): domain Bacteria; phylum Pseudomonadota; class Gammaproteobacteria; order Steroidobacterales; family Steroidobacteraceae; genus 13-2-20CM-66-19. The sequence goes on from JABBNZ010000012.1 coordinate 60,643, forward strand.
AAGCGCTGGATCCGGACTTTGCGCTGCGCAGTCCCTGCTCCGCGCAAAGCTCCGGGGTGTCCATCCATGGCCACCCGTGCGACGCATGCGTCGCACCCTGCCCGGTCCAGCGCGCCGCGGGCAAAAAGCGCGGTTTTTTGCCCCCGGCTCCGCCACCTGGCGGCGGCGAGGCACCTCCGTGTGCCTGTCACAGGCTCGTGCCGCTTCACGATTCGGGGTGGACGAGCGTCCATGGGCAACTACTGCAGGGCCTGTCGCGGGCGGAGGCGCAACCGTATGTCTTCACCGATCTGACGCGTGTCGACCACGATGAAGCCGGGCGCTTCGTGGAGATTGCGCAGCTCCCCCATCTCGACCAGCGGCCGCGCCTGGGGTCCGAGCAGTTTCGGCGCGATGTAAAGGATCAGCTCATCGACGAGCCCCTGGCGCAGCAGCGCCCCGGCGAGACCGGGTCCCGCCTCGACCCACAGCTCGTTGATCTCACGCCGGCCGAGCCGGTCGAGCACATCGGGCAGGCTCAGTCGGGCCCGGCCGGGGCCCGTCGCCGGCGCAGCGCCATGCTCCGCAGGCACCTCCTCGATTTCGGCGCCGCGCTCCGCGAGCCCAGCGTGCCGGGTAGCGCGCGCGGTCTCCATTTCGCGGTGATCTGCCGCAGTCATGATGAGAACGCCGCCGCCGGTCCCCAGCATCCGCGCGCTCGGCGGAGTCTGCAAACGGGCGTCGAGAATGACACGCAGGGGCGCGGACCGCGGGCCTGCGGCAGGAGGGTCCGGCAGCCGCACATCGAGCCGCGGGTCATCCGCGAGCACCGTGCCGATGCCCGTCAGAATCGCAGAGCTCCGCGCGCGCCAGTGCTGCACGTCCTCGCGGGCGGGCGGTCCGGTGATCCACTGGCTCTCGCCGTTGGCGAGTGCGGTGCGGCCGTCCAGACTCATCGCCAGCTTCACCCGCACCCACGGCCGGCCGCAGCGCATGCGCTTGAGGAATCCGGGATTGATCTCGGCGGCTTCGGCCGCCATCAGACCCGAATCGACCGCCACACCTGCGCGGCGCAACGCTTCCGCCCCCCGGCCGCTCACGCGCGGATTGGGATCTTCCAGAGCAAATACGACGCGCGCCACGCGTGCGGCGATCAATGCATCGATACACGGGGGCGTCCGGCCATGATGGCTGCACGGCTCCAAAGTGACATAGGCGCTAGCGCCGGCAGCCTTGCGTCCGGCCACACGCAGAGCGTTGATCTCCGCGTGAGGCGCGCCCGCGCGCTCGTGCCATCCCTCGCCGACTACCTCCTCACCCTGTGCGATGACGCAGCCGACCCGCGGGTTTGGATGAGTCGTCTCGAGACCGCGCTCGGCGAGCTCGAGCGCGCGCGCCATCGCTCGGCGGTCAAAGTCCGTGAACATCGGCCGGCCCTCTCACTTGTGCCCTTCCTCCGCGCCGCGCTCCTGCGAGGGCGGCGACTCGGGCGGCAGCAGGGAGAGCTGGTCGCGGTCCTGCGCCGGCTGCCGCGTTGCGGGGCGCTTCGGCTCGCGCGGCCCCGGCGTGGCCAAGCTCGGGTCGCGAAGCCTGCGGATCTCCTCGTGGAAGGCTTCGACATCCTCGAAGTGCCGGTAGACGGATGCGAAGCGCACGTACGCCACTTCATCGAGCTGCCGCAGCTCCTCCATGACGAGCTCGCCCACGGCCCGTGACGGCACTTCCCGATCACCGAGAACGCGCACCTTGTGCGCAATGCGGCTCACCGCCTCATCCACCTGCGCGCGTGGCACCGGACGCTTCTCGAGCGCTTTCTCCATGCCGGAGCGCAGCTTGCCTTCGTCGAAGGGCTCGCGCGTTCGGTCGCCCTTGACGACCATGGGCATCACGAGCTCGGCGGTCTCGAAGGTCGTGAACCGCTCGCCGCAGGAGAGGCACTCGCGGCGGCGGCGGATCTGCCGCCCTTCGCCGGCCAGGCGGGAGTCGGTTACCTTCGTCTCGATGTGGCCGCAGAATGGGCAGTACACGGATCAGCCATAGACGGGGAAGCGCCGGCAGAGCTCGAGCACCTGCGCCCGCACCCGCTCCACGACGGCCTGCGCACCGCCCGCATCCAAGACCTCGGCGATGAGATCGGCCACCTGCTCGACTTCGCGCTCCTTGAAGCCCCGTGTGGTCGCGGCCGGCGTGCCGATGCGCAGGCCGCTCGAGATCGCCGGGGGCCGCGGATCGTTCGGCACGGCGTTCTTGTTCACCGTGATGTTGGACTTGCCGAGCGCGGCGTCGGCCTCCTTGCCGGTGATCGTGCGGCCGATGAGGCTCACGAGAAACAGGTGGTTGTCGGTCCCGCCCGAGACGATCTCATAGCCGCGGCTGGCGAGCCTCGTGGCCATGGCGCGCGCATTCGCGAGCACCTGTCGCTGATAGGCGGCGAAATCCGGCTGCAGCGCTTCGAGCAGCGCCACCGCTTTGGCCGCGATGACGTGCATGAGGGGGCCGCCCTGGGTCCCGGGGAAGATGAGCGAGTTGAGCTTCTTCGCGATCTCCTCGTTCTCGCGCGCCAGAATGAGGCCGCCGCGCGGCCCGCGCAGCGTCTTGTGGGTCGTTGTCGTGACAACGTCCGCATGCGGCACCGGATTGGGATAGATGCCGGCGGCGACGAGCCCCGCGACATGCGCCATGTCCACCACGAGGTACGCGCCCACGCTCTTGGCGATCTCGGCGAATCGCGCCCAGTCGACCACGCGCGAGTACGCGGAGAAGCCTGCGATGATCATCTTCGGGCGGTGCTCCTCGGCGAGGCGCTGCACCTGCTCGTAATCGATCTCACCCGTGTCGGGGCGGATGCCGTACTGCGCGGCGCGGAAGAACTTGCCGGAGAAATTGACGCGCGCGCCATGGGTGAGGTGCCCGCCGTGATCGAGGCTCATCCCGAGGATGGGATCGCCCGGCTGCACCAGCGAGAGATAGGCGGCGGCATTCGCCTGCGATCCGGAATGCGGCTGCACGTTCGCATAGGCCGCTCCGAAGAGCTTCTTCGCCCGATCGATGGCGAGCTGCTCGGCGATATCGACGTACTCGCAGCCCCCGTAATAGCGCTTGCCCGGGTAGCCCTCCGCATACTTGTTCGTGAGCACGGAGCCTTGCGCCTCCAGTACCCGCGGGCTCACGTAGTTCTCCGACGCGATGAGCTCGACGTGGTCCTCCTGGCGTCGCCGCTCTCCCTCGATCGCGCGGCTGAGGTCGGGGTCGAAGCTGCGGATATCCAGGCTCTTGGAGAACATTCGGGGGTCCTGTCGAGAACGCGCAAGAAGCCGGGGATTGTACCGGAAGCCCTTCGCCGTGACTGGCCCGCAAGCGACACGGGCTCGTTGCCCGGCGCCATCGCTCGCCAAAGCTGCGCTGGGCCGGGCAGGGTGCGACGCATGCGTCGCGCGGGTGGCCAGGGATGGACACCCCGGGCTTGCGCGGAGCAGGGAATGCGCAGCGCAATGCGACGCATGCGTCGCACGGGTGGCCATGGACGGACACCCGACACCCCGGAGCTTTGCGCAGAGCGGGGACTGCGCAGCGCAAGGCCCGGATCCAGCGCGTTAAATAAGGCTCTCCACGACCGCATTCCAGGCGCTGGCGAGATTGGCGCGGTCATACCCCCCGCCTCCGAGCGCGAGCAGGCGCCCGTGACCGAGCCTCTGCGCCAGGGCGGCAAGCTCGCTTGCGGCGCGGGCGTGGGCGCGCGGCGTCAGGCGCAGGTGCGTCAGAGGATCCCCCTCGATGCTGTCCGCGCCGCACTGAAGAATGACGAAATCAGGCTCGAAGCGCTCCAGATGCGCGATCACTTTCGGCCACAGCTGCGCGAACATGGAGTCATCGGCCCCGGGCGGCAACGGCAGATTGAGCTTGGTGCCCTCGGCGGCACCGCGTCCCGTCTCCTCGGGGGAGCCGGTGCCCGGATAAAGGTAGCGGCCATCCTCGTGCAGGTCGGCGAATATCACCGCGGCATCGCTCTCAAAGGCATAGAAGACACCGTCCCCGTGATGCGCGTCGATGTCCACGTACGCGACGCGCTGCAGCCCGAACCGGCTGCGCAGCAGCTCGATCGCGACCCCGCAGTCGTTGAACACGCAGAACCCCGCGGCGTGGCCGCGCGCCGCATGGTGCAGTCCCGCGATCGGCACGAAGGCGCGGCGGAACTCGCCCGCCATGATGCCCTCGGTCGCCGTCAAGGTCGCGCCCACCACGCGGGATGCGGCCTCGTATACGCCGCGAAACGCCGGCGTATCACCGGCATCGAGATACCCCTGGCCGCTCGCGGAGCGCTCCCGCACGAACTCGAGATAGCTGCCGGTATGGAAGGCCAGCAGCTCCTCGTCGGTTGCGATGCGCGGCTCGAGCACGCGGACCTTGCGGTCGAGCGCCCGCGCCCCAAATTCCCGCAGGAAGGCCGCGTGACGGTCGGGCCCGAAGGGATGGCCGTCACCGAAGCCGTAGCGCGCGAGACGCTCGCCGGCGATCACTACGACGTTGTCAGGCATGGACATCTCTTTGCGACGGTGATGCCGAGTCGATGATAATACTCACCTGCGGCCTCAACGAAGCTCGACGGGAAATGGCTCAGTACATCTTTACCATGCAGGGGGTTGGCAAAGTCGTCCCCCCCAAGCGCGTGATCCTGCGCGACATCAGCCTCTCTTTCTTTCCCGGCGCCAAGATCGGCGTACTGGGACTGAACGGCGCCGGCAAATCGACCCTGCTCAAGATCATGGCCGGTATCGACAAGGAGATCGACGGGGAGGCACGCCCGCAAAGCGGAATCCGTATCGGCTTTCTGCCCCAGGAGCCGCAGCTGGACCCCGCGAGCGACGTGCGCGCAACCGTCGAGGAGGGCGTCGCCGAGACCTTGAAGCTCGTGGACGAATTCAACCGCATCAGCGACCGCTTCGCCGAGCCCCTGGAAGAGGCGGAAATGAACACCCTCCTCGAGAGGCAGGCGAAGCTGCAGGATGCCATCGATGCCGCGGGGGGCTGGGAGCTGGAGCGCAAGCTCGACATCGCCGCGGACGCGCTGCGGCTGCCGCCCTGGGAGGCGAACATCGGCACCCTGTCCGGCGGCGAGAAGCGCCGCGTGGCCCTCTGCCGGCTGCTGCTCTCCGCCCCCGACATGCTGCTGCTCGATGAGCCGACGAATCACCTCGATGCGGAGTCGATCTCCTGGCTCGAGCGGTTCCTCGAGGAATATCCGAGCACCGTCGTCGCGGTGACGCACGACCGCTACTTCCTCGACAACGTGGCGGAGTGGATCCTGGAGCTCGACCGCGGCCACGGCATTCCCTGGCACGGCAATTATTCTTCCTGGCTCGAGCAGAAGGAGCAGCGGCTGAAGCTCGAGGAGCGCGAGCGCGAGACGCTGCGCAAGACGCTCGAGCACGAGCTCGAATGGGTGCGTCAGAACCCCAAGGCCCGACAGGCGAAGAGCAAGGCCCGCCTGCAGCGCTACGAGGAGCTCGCCTCGCGCGAGTTCCAGGAGCGCAACGAGACCAACGAGATCTACATCCCTCCCGGGGAGCGCCTCGGTGAGCTGGTGATCGAGGTCAAGGGACTGAGCAAGGCCTACGGCGAGCGGCTGCTCATCGATAACTTGTCCTTCAATCTGCCGCGTGGCGGCATCGTGGGAATCATCGGACCGAACGGCGCCGGCAAGACGACGCTGTTTCGGATGCTGACCGGCGGCGAGAAACCGGACGCAGGTGAGATCCGAATGGGCCCCACCGTGAAGCTGGCCTACGTGGACCAGTCCCGGCACGCTCTCGATGACAAGAAGACGGTCTGGGAGGAGATCTCCGGCGGCCTGGACATCCTCAAGGTCGGAAACTACGAGACCTCCTCGCGCAGCTACGTCGGACGGTTCAATTTCAAGGGCTCGCAGCAGCAGCAGACGATCGGCGAGCTCTCCGGCGGTGAGCGCAACCGCCTCCATCTCGCCAAGGTGTTGAAGTCCGGCGGCAACGTGCTGCTGCTCGACGAGCCGACCAACGACCTCGACATCGAGACGCTGCGCGCGCTCGAGGACGCGCTCCTCGGCTTCCCCGGCTGCGCCGTCGTCATCTCTCACGACCGCTGGTTCCTCGACCGCATCGCGACCCACATCCTCGCCTTCGAGGGCGACTCGCAGGTCGTCTGGTTCGAAGGCAACTACCAGGAGTATGTCGAGGACTTCAAGCGCCGCAAGGGCGAGCAAGCCGCGCAACCGCACCGCATCCGTTACAAGCCGCTTACCCGCTGAAGGCGGCTGAGCGGCTCTTGCCCGTGCGGAAATCCTCGAGAGCCGTTGGCGCGACGGAGAGTCCGGCGGGAAACGGGCGCGAGGCGGAGTTCCGGGGACTGCTGCGTTGGATCGGGCCGCTGGCCGCGCTCCTCGTATTCGCCGCGGTGGCCTACGTCCTGCACGGCGAGATCGCGCGCCTGCACTTCACCCGGGTGTTCACCGACCTGCAGGCGATACCCCGCACCCGCATGCTCATCGCGCTCGGCTTCACCGCGATCAGCTACTGGGTGCTCAGCGGTTATGACGTGCTGGCGCTCCTTTATCTGCGCAAGCGCCTGCGGTACGCGCGGATTCTCTTCACGTCCTTCATCGCGAGCGCCTTTGGACACACGCTGGGATTCGCGGCCTTCACCGGCGGGGCGATCCGCTTTCGTCTCTACGCCAGCGCCGGCGTGACCGCGGTGGAGGTCGCGACGATCGCCGCGTTCGCGAGCTTCTCCATCGGCATCGGCCTCGCCACTCTCGCCGGCATCTCCCTCTTCCTCTCACCGGGGCAGAGCGCGGCCGTCCTGCACCTCTCCCACGATCTGACGTTTCTCCTCGGAGCGCTGCTGCTCGCGGCCGTGGTCGCCTACGCGCTGTGGGCGGCGTTTTCGCGCGGCGTCCTCGAGATCCGCGGCTGGGCGCTGCGCGCGCCGGGCCCCCGCATCGGCCTGGCGCAGGTGGCCCTCAGCGTGCTCGATCTGAGCCTCGCGGGCTCGGTGCTCTGGTGGCTGCTGCCGCCCGGCGCGCATATCCGCTTCATCCCCTTCATCGGCGCCTATGCCATCGCGGTGATCGCCGGCATCGTGAGCCACGTGCCGGGGGGGATCGGTGTCTTCGAGACGGTGATGCTGCTCATGCTGCGCGGCGTGCCGCCGGAGGCCCTGCTGGGCTCCCTGCTGGCATACCGCGCGGTCTACTACCTGACGCCGCTGCTGTTCGGCGCGACGCTCTTCGGCTACAAGGAGCTGAGCGCCACGCGGGCGCATTTCGCGCGAGCGCGCGAGCGCGCCGCGATGTATGCCGCGCCCGTCGCCCCGCAGATCGCGGGAGCCCTGACCTTCTTCGCCGGCACGACGCTGCTGGTATCGGGCGCGGCGCCCGGCATCGGCTCGCGCCTGACGCTGCTCTATCGCTTCCTGCCGCTCGCGCTGCTGGAGGCCTCGAGCCTGACCGCAAGCATCATCGGACTCGGGCTCCTGGTGCTCTCCCGCGCTCTCTTTCGCCGCGTCAAGGCGGCCTACTCCTTGTCCTCCTCATTGCTCCTCGGCGGCCTGATCGCCTCTCTCCTGAAGGGAGTGCGCTACGAGGAAGCCGTCGTGCTCGCACTCGTGCTCGCCGTGCTGGCGCTCGGACGGCGGGCTTTCTACCGGCCGACGGCGATTCTCGATGAGCGCTTCACGCCCGCCTGGGTCGCGAGCATCACCGGTGTCATCATTCTCTCCATCTGGATCGGCCTGCTCGTCTACCGGAAAGTGACGTATTCGGCGGCGCTGTGGTCGACCTTCGGAGTGCACGCCGGCGCGCCGCGGATGCTGCGCGCCTCACTCGCGGTCATCGTGCTCGCGATCGCGTACCTGGCGGTGAACCTGCTGCGGCGCGCACGGCCGGAGCCGGCCGTGGCGAGCGCCGAGGATCTCACCCGCGCGCGCGCCATCATCAACCGCTCCGATCACAGCCTGGCGAATGCCGCGCTGAGCGGCGACAAGCGCCTGCTCTTCAACGATCCGGCCGATGCCTTTCTCATGTATCAGGTCACCCGGCGCAGCTGGGTGGCGCTCGGCGATCCGATCGGCTCGCGCACGGGCGCCGAGGAGCTGGCCTGGCGGCTTCGCGAGCTTGCGGACCGTCACGGCGGCCAGACCGTGTTCTATCAGACGCGCGCGGAACTGCTGCCGCTCTACGCGGAGCTCGGGCTCGCGCCCCTCAAGGTGGGCGAGGATGCGCGGGTGCGCCTCGCAGATTTCTCCCCCGACGATCCGGCCCGCGAGCAGGTGCGGCAATCGCACCGGCGCGCGCAGGCCGAGGGGCTCGCCTTCGAGGTCGTACCCGCCGCCCGCATCGATGAGCTGATGCCCGACCTGCAGCGGATCTCCGACGCCTGGCTCGCCAGCAAGGCGACCGGCGAGAAGCGATTCACCGTGGGCCGTTTCTCCCCGAAGTACCTGCGCAACTTCCCACTCGCCCTCGTGCGCGCGAGCGGCGTACCGGCCGCTTTCGCCGTCCTCTGGATGACCGATACGCGGGCGGAGCTTGCGGTCGATCTCATGCGCTTCGGTCCGCAGGCCCCCCCGGGGACCATGGATTTCCTCCTCGTCGAGCTGCTGGGCTGGGGCCGCGATCAGGGCTATGGCTGGCTCAATCTCGGCATGGCGCCGCTCGCCGGCCTCGACCGTCATCCGTTGGCCCCCGCATGGCACCGCGTCGGCAACTTCGTTTTCCGCCACGGTGAGCACTTCTATGACTTCGAGGATCTGCGGCGATACAAGGCCAGGTTCGATCCGCAGTGGGAGCCGAAGTACCTCGTCACCCGCGGCGACATCGCCCTGCCGCACGTGCTGATGGACGTTTCGGTACTGATTGCCGGCGGCGGCAGGAGCTCGTCGCAGCCCGATATGACATAACGCGACGCGGGGGCGGCGGAAAGGGATTCGATTCGACTGTCGCCAATGAGCTACAATCGAGGCTGGTACGCACAAGAAGATGAAGCGGCCCGCCAGGGACCGCACGAGCAGCATGTCCGTCCACATCGACTCATCGAGCCGTCTGATCAACAGCCAGGAGAAGAGCCTGGCGCTGACATGCCCGCATTGTCAGGTGGTCGCGCACATCAGCGTCAGCGCCGTGCCGCGTTTCGAGGATTTGCAGACCTATCGTCCCGTGCAGGCCGGCATCGTCTATCGGTGCGATGCCTGCAATGCCCCCATCTTTCTGCGCTTCGCCGTCCGCATGTACGCCGCCAACCGCATCGAGCTCTCCCCGCTGTTCACCGAGGTGGAGCGCGCCCGCGAGAAATTCTCCTTCACCTACCTGCCCGAGGAAGTGGAGCTGCTCTTCAAGGAGGCGCTGACCTGCTACTCGGGCGGCGCCTTCAACGCCTTCGCCTCGATGTGCCGCCGGACCGCTCAGGCCGTCTTCGCCGATCTCGGCGAGACGGGCAAGCTGCGGCTCTTCGACGAGCTCAACGAGGTGCGCGAGCTCGCGGAGCTCTCCGCCGAGACCTTCGCGCGCCTCAAGAGCATTCTCTTCGGCACCGCCACCGACCCCCGCCCCAACATTCCGGTCCTCGACGGCTATGAGGCCGGCATCGCCCTGGAGGTCATGAAGGACCTGCTCTACGAAGCCTACATCCGCAAGGGCAAGCTGCAGCAGGCCATGTTGGTGCGCCGGTTCTTCCTCGAGGAGACCCAGACCAATATCACACCTCTGAGCAACGCCAGTTGAGGCGCGGCGCGCGAAAGCACAAGATCGAGCGGGCCTAAAGTCAAGGTGCTGCCAGCCGATAACCGGGTATGTTCGACGGGGCCGACACAGTGGTGCTGTACGAGGAGCTCGCCTTCCAGGGCGTGCTCCCGGTGCTCTGGCGCCCCTCCCCGGGGCCGCTCGACGCCGATACCGCCGCCGGCCTCGCCGACCGCAACCAGCAGGTGCTCCAGGCCTGGGATGCCATGGAGGAGCACGGCCCGGTGGAGAAGCCCGATGAGAACAGTCCCTACACCGCGGATCTCATGCGCCTCGAGCGCAAGATGAATCTTCTCCTCGACCTCGTCGGCCAGATCCTCGCCGCCAACCGCCCGCGCCCGACGCCGGCCGCCGTGCGGTTCAATGCGCTGGGCGCGGTCTGGCGCGGCACACCGCCGCTGCCCGAGACCGGCGCCCAAGGCATTCTCGAGGTCCATCTGCACGAATGCCTGGCGCAGCCGCTGCGCCTTCCCGGCCGTGTGACGAGCGTCACACCGGACGGCAACGTCAAGGCAAGATTCATCCCCCTCGGGGAGACCGTCGCCGATCTCATCGAGAAGATGGCCTTCCGCCGCCACCGGCGCCAGATCGCCGGCACGCGGGGCCGGCCGCGAAGCACATCGGATTAGCTCGAGCAATGCGGCGGCGTCCTGCGCGCGCCCGCACCTCGCCCCTGTGATTGGCGTCACGAAGCGCAAGCTGCGCTGTCGCCAGTCGGCCACAACCAAGAAGCACTTCACAGCCCGGGCTCGCGCGGCCACGCAACATGGCGCGCAACGGGACGAGGCTCCGTCGCGAAGGCCCACGCCATCGCCGCAAGAGCCCCGCTGCCGACGAAGAAAAGCACATTCGAAATAAGTACGCGGGAGTCTCAATGGCGGCAGCGCAATGCTTCTCGGGCCTGGCATCGGTCGGACACGAGAGCGCACCCGGGGAAGTGCCGGCGGCCGCGGCCGCCGCGCGGCTTCCGACCGGCAACTCCCCCGCGGTCCGCGAGATCATCGCCCTCATCCGGCAGGTCGCGGCGCACGACTCCACGGTGCTCATCCTCGGCGAATCCGGCACCGGCAAGGAGGTTGCCGCCCGCGCCGTCCACGACCTGAGTCCGCGGCGCAACCGCCCCTTCGTCGCCGTCAACTGCGGCGCGATTCCGGCCGAGCTCCTCGAGTCCGAGCTCTTCGGCCACGAGAAGGGCTCGTTCACCGGCGCCATCGCCGCCCGCAAGGGCCGCTTCGAGATCGCCGAGGGCGGAACGCTGTTTCTCGACGAGATCGGCGACATGAGCCCTTCGATGCAGGTGAAGCTGCTGCGCGTCTTGCAGGAGCGCGTGTTCGAGCGCGTCGGCAATCACGTGCCGATCCGATGCAACGTGCGCATCATTGCAGCGACGCATCGCAATCTCGAGGATTCCATCATTCGCGGCACTTTCCGCGAGGATCTCTTTCACCGGGTCAACGTGTTTCCGATCGACATGCCGCCGCTGCGCAGGCGCATGGAGGACCTGCCGCTGCTCGTGCGCGACTTCGTCGCGCAGAACGTCGCGGACGGCCGCCCCGCAGTGACCTTCGCACGGCGGACTCTCGCCGCCCTGGCGCTGCACCCGTGGACGGGCAACGTGCGCGAGCTGGGCAACCTCATCGAGCGGCTGTCGATCACCGCCGGCGGCCGCATCGTGCAGATCGAGGATCTGCCGTCGAAGTACCGGCCGCCCGAGGGCTGGGTGTGGGAAGAGCAGGAGCAGCCCCTCGAGGACGAGGAGAGCGTCCTCGGTGCGGACGAGGCGCTCGATCTCCTCGAGACCGGAACGATCGCCGGCGCCGGCGCGACCGCCCTTGCGGCGGCCGCCGCGTCCGATTTACTGACTGCCCTGCCGGAGGCCGGCCTCGATCTGCGCGCGCACCTGCTCTCGATCGAGCGCGCGCTCGTGCAGCAGGCGCTCGATCGCGCCCACGGCACGGTCGCCCACGCCGCGCGTCTGCTCAACCTGCGCCGCACGACGCTCGTCGAGAAGCTGCGCAAGCTCGGCATCGAGACGGCGACGGAAGTTTGACGCGCGGGCGGCGAATTGCTGCCGCCAACGTGACGGCGTTCACGTTTTGCCGCCGGTTTGCGCCCGGCACGCCTTTTGCACCTTACCTCACCACGAAGCGGCCCCGTACGTGGGAGGTTGGATGTTCGATACTGACGAAACACCGTTGGCGTGCCCCGCCGGCGATGAGCCCTGCGCCCGGCGCGCCGTGTCCGATCCGGTCGCGTGTGCGCCGAGCTCCCGGCGCCTCGTCGAGCTGGCGCGCCGCGTCGCGCTGAGCGATTGCACGGTGCTGGTGGTCGGTGAATCCGGCACCGGCAAGGAAGTCCTGGCCCGCTACATTCATCGCCGCTCCCCGCGCGCCGCGCGGCCCCTCGTCGCGGTCAACTGCGCCGCCATCCCGGAGAGCATGTTGGAAGCGATGCTGTTCGGCTACGAGCGCGGCAGCTTCACCGGCGCCCATGCCTCCCATTCCGGCAAGTTCGAGCAGGCCCAGGGCGGGACACTCCTGCTCGATGAGGTGACCGAGATGCCTCTCGGCCTGCAGGTGAAGCTCCTGCGCGTCCTGCAGGAGCGCGAAGTCGAGCGCCTCGGCGGCCGCGCGCCCGTGAGCCTCGATGTGCGCGTCATCGCCACCACCAACCGGCGGCTGCGCGAGGAAGTCGCCGCCGGACGCTTTCGCGAGGATCTCTATTACCGCCTGAACGTGTTCCCGCTCGCCATCGCGCCGCTGCGGCTGCGGCGGGACGATGTGCTGCCTCTGGCCATGCAACTGCTGACCGCGCGCTGCCGGCCGGGCGAGCCGATCCCGGCGCTCAGCGCCGAGGCCGCCCATCTGCTGCTCACGTATCCCTGGCCGGGCAACGTGCGCGAGCTCGACAACCTGCTGCAGCGCGCGCTGATTCTGCTCGCCGGGCCGGTGATCCGGCCCGAGCACATCCAGTTCGAGCTCGCGAACGAGGGCGAGCCGGCGCCCTTCAGCGAGGACACTCGAGGAGCCCTCGCTCCGGCGAGCGCCCGCACACGCATGTGCGCTCCGGCGGGCCTGCCGGCGGCAATGGCCAGTGGCACCGACGTCTCGGCTGGCTCTCTGACCGGCTCGCTGGTGCAGGCGGAGCGCGAACTCATCCTCGATGCGCTGCGCAGCCATCAGGGCAGCCGCCGTGAAGCGGCCGAGCGCCTCGGCATCAGCCCGCGGACGCTGCGCTACAAGCTGGCACGCCTGCGCGAGGCCGGCATCGACGTGCCGGCGGCGTGAGGACACCATCATGAGCCAAATGGAAATCGATCGGGTGCTCGCCCAGATCCGCACCCTCTCGACCCAGCTGAACCCCACTGCGGCGCAGCCTGCGGCCGCGAAGGGAAGCGGACCGAGCGAATTCGCCACTCTCCTGCGCCAGGGGATCGATCAGGTGAACCAGAGCCAGCAGAGCGCCAACCAGCTCGCCGACGCCTTCGCCCGCGGCGCGCCCGGCGTCGAGCTGCCGCAGGTGATGGTGCAGATGGAAAAAGCGAGCGTGTCCTTCCGGGCGCTGACCGAGGTGCGCAACCGCCTCATCAGCGCCTACCAGGACATCATGAACATGCAGATGTAACGAGACGGATGTAACCGCAGATCATGGCCGCCGATTCCGCCACCCTGTCGAATAGTCTCGCCAACAGCCCCGCCGGCGTTCCGGCTCAGATGTCGGGGCTGCCGGCGAGCCTGCGCCCGCTGCTGCTGCTCATCGGCATCGCGGCCGCCGTCGCCGCCGGCGTCTGGATCGTGCTCTGGTCGCGCACTCCGACTTACAGCCTCCTCTACGCGAACCTCGCGCCGCAGGACGAGGCTCAGATCGCGCAGGCGCTCGATGCGGCACAGATTCCCTACAAGCTCGCTTCCGGCTCCAACGGCATCGAGGTGCCGGCCGAGCGCCTGGACGAGGCGCGCCTGAAGCTCGCCGGCCAGGGACTGACGGACAACGACAGCTTCTCCGCCCTGGAGAAGAGCTCCGGCTTCGGCGTCAGCCAGTTCATGGAGAACGTGCGCTACCAGCATGCGCTCGACATGGAGCTGGCGCGCACCATCGCGAGCATGCAGCCGATCGCCGGCGCCCGCGTCAACCTGGCCGAGCCGCGCCAGTCCGTCTTTGTCAGCGACAACCGCAGCGCGAGCGCCTCGGTGTTCGTGCAATTGAAGCCCGGAGCGACGCTCGACCCGGAGCAGGTGCAGGCCATCGTCAACCTGGTGGCCTCGAGCGTGCCGGATCTCTCGCCGAAGAGCGTCACCGTCGTCGACCAGCGGGGAAACCTGCTTTCCGCGCCCAACAGCCATGACCCGTACGCCATGGACGAGCGCGAATACGACATCGTCCATCGCCTGGAGCGCGACTACGCCCGGCGCATCGAGGCACTCCTGACGCCTCTGGTCGGACCCGGGCTGGTGCACGCGAAGGTGGTCGCCGAGCTCAACATGGCGGTGAAGGAGCAGGCCAAGGAGCTCTACACTCCGAACAGTCAGATCGTGCGCAGCGAGCACATCTCGCAGCAGACCGCGGGCGGCGCCGGCGGCGGCGGCGTGCCGGGATCCTTGTCCAATGAGCCTCCGGCGCCCGGCGTGATCGTGCCGCCCTCCGCCGCCAAGGCGGCCCAGAAGGGCGCTGCCGCCGCCGGAGCCGCGCAGAATGCGGCGCAGAACGGCGGCGCATCGCCCGCGCCCGCCGCGGCAGCCGCAGCGGGCGCCTCGGGCAAGCCTGCGACGGAGCCCGTCCCCGGGAGCACGGGCGCCGGCGGTAACACGCTTTCCAGTGACATCACTCGCAACTACGAGATCGACCGCACGCTCGACTACTCCAACAGTCCTGCCGGCACGATCCGGCGGCTGACGGTCGCCGTGCTGATCGGCGATCGCAGCGTCACCGGCCCTGACGGCAAGACGAAGAAGAAGCCGCTGAGCGCACAGGAACTGGCGCGGGTCACCCAGCTCGTCAAGGATGCGGTGGGTTTCGACGCCGCGCGAGGTGACAACGTCAGCGTCGTGAATGCGTCATTCGATACCTCCAGCACGCCCGCTGCCGCGAGCGGCGGCTTCCAGTCCCCGCCCCTCTGGCAGAGTCCCTTCGTCTGGAGCCTGCTGCGCATCGTCGCCGGCCTCGTGGTGGTGCTCGTGCTGGTCCTTTCGGTGCTGCGGCCGCTCGTGCGCACGCTCATCGCGCCGATGCGCCTCGGGACGGCAGGCCCGCAATCCCTGCCGGGCGCCGCCGCAGGCGGACCGGGGCTGACGCCCGCCCTGCCCACGGCGCAGAAGGAGGCGGTCGTGAGCGCCCTGACCCATGAGCAGCAGCTCACTCAGGCGCGCACGCTCGTGACCCAGGACCCGAAGCGAGTCGCGCAAGTGGTGCGCGGCTGGGTAGGCAACGATGAGTGATCGTCCCGACCGGCGCGAGGCCGCCCGCAGCGGCACCGAGCGTGCCGCCATTCTGCTGCTGACCCTCGGAGAGAGCGAGGCGGCCCAGGTGCTCAAGCACATGGGCGCGAAGGAGGTGCAGCGCATCGGAACCGCGATGGCCAAGCTCGCCAACGTCTCGCTCGAGGAAGTGCAGAACGTCATTTCCGACTTCGCGCTGACGGTCGAGAGTCAGACCTCGGTCGGCGTCGGCGCGGATGAGTTCCTGCGCAGGGTGCTGGTCGAAGCCCTGGGGCAGGACAAGGCCGCGAGCATCATCGACCGGATCAACATCGGGCGCTCGACCAAGGGGCTCGATGCGCTGAAATGGATGGATTCGCGCGCCATTTCCGAGCTCGTCCGGCACGAGCACCCGCAGATCATCGCCATCGTGCTCGCCTACCTCGATGCGGACCAGGCGGCCGAGGTGCTCGGGCACCTGCCCGCCAATGTGCGACCCGAGGTCATCGCCCGGGTCGCCACGCTCGATGGAGTGCAGCCGAGCGCCCTCACCGAGCTGGATGACATCATCGAGAAGCAGTTCGCCGGCAAGGCTTCCGGCAAGACCTCGGGTCTGGGCGGCGCGAAAGCGGCCGCCGAGATCATCAACTTCCTCGAGCCGAGCCAGGAGAGCGCGCTCATGGAGCAGATCGAGAAGACCGACGAGGCCCTCGCCGCGCGCATCCTCGATCTCGTGTTCGTCTTCGACAACCTGATCGACGTCGACGATCGCGGCATGCAGGAGCTGTTGCGCCAGGTGCCGGCGGAGCGGCTGCTGCTCGCCCTGAAGGGTGCCGAGGATGCGTTGAAGGAGAAGATCTTCAAGAACATGTCGCAGAGGGCCGCCGAGATGCTGCGCGATGACCTGGAGGCGAAAGGCCCGGTGCGGCTCTCCGAGGTCGAGGCCGCGCAGAAGGAGATCCTGCAGATCGCCCGCAAGCTGGCCGAGGCCGGCACCATCTCCCTCGGCGGCAAGGGCGAGGAATATGTCTGAGGCGCATGTGCCGCCGGCAATCGAGCGCTGGCGTCTGCCGGACGTCGACGGTCCCATCATCGGGCGCTCGCGCGAAGAGCGCCGGGCCGCGGCGGCCGAGGAGTCCGCGCGGCTCGCCCTGCAGACGGCCGAGGCGCGCGGCTACGAGGCCGGGATGGCGCGCGCACGCGCCGAGACGGGCACGCGGCTCGCAGCGCTCGAGGAGCGCGTGAAGCATCTCGATGCGGCGCTGCAGCTCATTGGCCGGCCGCTCGAGCAGCTCGACGCCGATATCGAGAGCGAGCTCGCGCAGCTGGCGCTGGCGGTGGGCAAGCAGCTCGCCCGGCGGGAGCTGCGCATCGAGCCTGCTCAGGTGATCGCCATCCTGCGCGAGTCCTTGGCGCTGCTTCCGGCCGCGGCGCGCGAGGTGCGCGTCCACTTGCATCCGCAGGACGCGGCGACGATACGGGAGCACCTGACCGCCCCTGCGACCGATCGGGCATGGACAATCGTCGAGGACCCGACACTCTCCCGTGGCGGGTGTGTCGTTCACAACCAGTCTTCGCGCATCGACGCGAGGCTCGAAGCGCGGATCGCGGCCGTGGCCGCCAGCGTGCTCGGCGATGAGCGATCCGGCCCGCGGGAGGCGCAATGACAAAAGCGTCTGGAACGCTTTTACTCGGCCCTTCCATGGGCCTCGGCCCTGCGGGCCCGCCC
>JABBNZ010000054.1:0-10948 GCA_019352035.1 Pseudomonadota bacterium
CTCGGGCAAAAACCACGCTTTTTGCCCGAGACGGCGCTGGGCGGGGCAGGCTGCCTCGATCCAGCGCTTCTTAATAACGCCATGGGGGCATTCGAATACACCGCGCTCGACAGCACCGGCAAGGAACGCAAGGGCGTCCTGGAGGGCGATACTCCTCGCCACATCCGCCAGCTCCTGCGCGAGCGCCAGCTCCTGCCGGTAGTCGTGAGCGAAGTGGCGCAGAAGGAGGCCATCCGGCAGCGCTCCTTCAGCTTCATGCGCCGCGTCTCCCCCGCGGATCTGTCGCTCTTCACCCGCCAGCTCGCGACGCTGGTGCGGGCGGGCCTGCCGCTCGAGGAATCGCTGCTCGCCGTCTCCCAGCAGACGGAAAAGCCGCGTGTGCAGAGCATCGTCCTTGGCGTGCGCTCGAAGGTGATGGAAGGGCACACGCTGGCCGACGGGCTCGCGGAGTTCCCGAAGGTTTTCCCGGAGATCTACCGCGCCACGGTGTCCGCCGGCGAGCAGGCCGGCCACCTCGACAATGTCCTCGAGCGCCTGGCGACGTATACCGAGAGCCGCGAGGAGCTCCGGCAGAAAATCCTGGCGGCGATGCTCTACCCCATTGTCCTCACGGTCATGTGCTTCGTCATCGTCTCGGCCATGCTCGTCTTCGTGGTGCCCAAGGTCGTCGGGGTCTTCGAGGCCAGCAAGGCGAAGCTGCCGCTCATCACCCGCATCCTCATTGGCACCAGCGGCTTCCTGCGCCATTACGGCATCTGGCTCCTCGTCCTCGTCATCATCGCCGTGGTGCTCTTCCAGCGCTGGCAGCGCAACCCCGAGGCCCGGCGCCGGTTCCAGCGCCTGCAGCTGCGACTGCCCCTCGCCGGCAAGCTCGTGCGCGGCTTCAATACCGCGCGCTTCACGCGCACGTTCAGCATTCTCTCGGCGGCCTCCGTGCCGGTGCTCGAAGCCATGCGCATCGCGGGCGAAGTGGTCACCAATCTGCCGATGCGCGATGCCGTTCTGGACGCCGCCGCGCGGGTGCGCGAGGGGGCCGCCATCGGGCGCTCCCTCTCCGCGAGCAAGCTCTTCCCGCCGATGACCGTCCACCTCATCTCGAGCGGCGAGTCGAGCGGCGAGCTCGACTCCATGCTGGAGCAGGCCGCGGTGAGCCAGGAGCGCGAGCTCGATGGCCTGCTGGCCGCCATGATGGGGCTCCTGGGCCCCCTGCTCATCGTCTTCATGGGCTTGTTCGTCATGGGTATCGTCTTTGCCATGCTGCTGCCGATCTTCAAATTGAACGACCTGATCGGCCACTAGAGGCATGAGTCGCACCTGCCAATGAATCCGCCAATGAGCCCATTGCAGATGTAACGGGATCTGATTTAATTTCTGCGCCCCGTTCCCCTGCTGGACTAGCGGTGTCCCGCATGAGCGAGAAATCCGAATCGGACGAGTTCGAAAGCGAAGACGATGACGAGCCGGTCATCGAGGAAGGCGACGTCGATCTCGATCAGGTCATCAAGGACCTGGACATGTCGAAGCGCCGCGGCCAGCGCGCCGGCGATCCGGCGTGGCGCCGCCTCGAGCGGCTTCTCGAGGAGAAGCACACGGCCGAGCTCACCAGCGACTTCGAGGACTACGACGTCGGCGATGACAAGGAGGACGGCTCCGGCAAGCCGCGGCGGAAGAAAAAGGCCTGAGTGCAGCTTCGAGGCGCTCGCCGTGGGCGAGCCGCTCAAAGCAGCTCACGAATCCTCGCTTGCGCGCCCCCGCTCCCAATGATCAGGTAGCCGATCGAGACGGGCAGCTTGAACCGCCGGGGGCCGGCGCTTCCCGGGTTCACGAAGAGCACGCCCTCGCGGCGGACCACGACCGGCTTGTGCGAGTGGCCGGCGACGATGACCGCGATCGCGCAGGTATCCGCTTCGACATCCAGCTCCTTCACGTCATGCACGACTTTGATGCGGACACCGCCAAGCCGCAGCACGAGTGTCTCCGGCAGTTTCCGGGCCCAAGTCCCCAGGTCGTTGTTGCCCCGCACGGCGTGAACCGGCGCCACTGCGCGCAGCGCCTCGATCACCTCCGGCGTGCCGATGTCCCCGGCATGGATGATCGCCTCCACCCCCGCAAGCGCTGCCATCGCCTCGGGCCGAAGCAAGCCGTGCGTGTCGGAGATCAGACCCACCTTCATCATGATGGCTTCAATGAAAATCGCGCGATCGGGTGATCAGCTCGCCCAGCAGCGGTGAGCGGTCGAGCAGCCGGCGGGCCACGACGTGCGTCACGCCTTCCTGCCGCTGGAGCTCGCCGTGGACCTCCAGCAGCCTCGATTCCAGCAGAGCACGGCGGTACTCGTCTCCGATCCGTTCCCACACGATGATGTTCACCTGCCCCGTCTCATCCTCCAGTGTAAGGAAGGTCACACCGCTTGCGGTACCAGGACGCTGACGCATCAAAACGATCCCTGCCGTGCGTACCGGCTTACCGTGCGCCAAGCTGTCCAGCTCACGCGCGCTGATCAGATGCTTGGACCGCAGTGCGCTGCGCAGTAACGCCAGCGGATGGCGCCCCAAGGTGAGCCCCAGGGAGGCATAGTCGGCAACGATGCGCTCCCCTTCCGTGGGAGTCCGGAGGAGCGGAGTGGGCTCGTGAGCCGCCTGATGAGGCGCATCGGTCAATGCCGCCTCCAACGGCAGCGGCCGTTCCGTCCCCGCGACCTCCCAGAAGGCGAGGTGGCGGTTACCACTCAGCGAGGCGAACGCCCCGGCCGCCGCCAGCGCCTCGAGGTCGCCCCGATCCAACGCCGCACGAGCAGCCAGGTCCTGCACGCTTGCGAACGGCTGCCGCCGACGAGCCTCGATAAGGCGGTCCACGCCGTTGCGCGACAGGGATTTGACCAGCCGCAGTCCCAATCGCAACGCCGGTTGACCGTCCTGCCTCCGCTGCAGAACGCAGTCCCAGACACTCCCGCAGACATCGACCGGCCGCACCTCCACCCCGTGCGCCCGCGCATCCCGAACGAGCTGCGCCGGCGCATAGAATCCCATCGGCTGACTGTTGAGCAATGCCGCAGTGAAAGCCGCCGGCTCGTGACACTTGAGCCAGGCGGAGTCGTATGCCAGCAGGGCAAAGCTTGCCGAATGCGACTCAGGAAATCCGTACTCGCCAAACCCCAGCATCTGTTGATACAACCGCTCCGCGAAGTCTTCCGCGTAGCCGCGGGCCCGCATGCCGCCGATCAGCTTCTCCCGGAAGTGCTCGATCCCGCCGGTCCGCTTCCATGCTCCCATCGCGCGGCGCAGCGCATCCGCCTCGCCCGGCGTGAAGCCCGCGGCCGCGATGGCGAGCTGCATCACCTGCTCCTGAAAGATCGGCACGCCGAGGGTGCGTTTCAACACCTGCTCGACCTCCCGCCCGGGGTAGGTCACCGGCTCGCCGGAGTTCCGACGCTTCAGGTACGGATGCACCATGTCGCCCTGGATGGGCCCGGGGCGCACGATGGCGATCTCGATGACGAGGTCGTAGTAGCAGCGCGGCTGCAGGCGCGGCAGCATCGCCATCTGCGCGCGCGACTCGATCTGGAAGACGCCGATGGTGTCGGCGCGGGAGATCATCTCGTAGACCTCCGGGGCCTCCGCCGGCAGGCCTCCGAGGGCATGCCGGGTGCCGCGGAAGGCGTTCACCAGATCGAATGACTTGCGCAGCGCGGTCAGCATCCCGAGCGCCAGCAGATCGACCTTCAGAAGACCCAAGTCGTTGAGATCGTCCTTGTCCCACTGCACCACGGTGCGCCCTTCCATGGTCGCGTTCTCAATGGGCACCAGCTCCTCGAGCGCCCCTTCCGAGATCACGAATCCGCCGACATGCTGGGAGAGATGGCGCGGGAATCCGGGGAAGGCGACCAGCTGCTGCGCAAGGGGGAGCAGCCGGGCGAGCAGAGCGCCCTCGGGATCGAAGCCCGCCTCGCGCAACCGCTCGCGCATCGCTTCGCCTCCATCCCACCACTGCATGACCTTGGTGAGCCGCGAGCATTGGCCGGCGTCGAGGCCGAAGACCTTGGCCAGATCGCGCAGCGCGCTCCTCGGCCGGTACATGATGACCGTGGCCGCGATCGCCGCCCGCTCCCGACCGTATTTCCGGTAGACGTACTGGATGACCTCCTCCCGGCGCTCGTGCTCGAAGTCGATGTCGATGTCGGGAGGCTCGTTGCGCTCGCGGGAGATGAAGCGTTCGAAGAGAAGTGATGCGCCGCGCAGCGGGTCGACGGAGGTCACCCCCAGGCAGAAGCAGACGCGGGAATTGGCCGCGGAGCCTCTGCCCTGGCACAGAATCCCCTGGCTGCGAGCGTAGGCGACGATGTCATGTACGGTCAGAAAGTAAGGCTCGTAGCGCAGCTCCGCGATGAGGGCGAGCTCGTGCTCGATGGCGGAACGCTCGCCGTCCGGCACGCCCTGCGGCCAGCGCCAACGGGCTCCCGCCTCGGTCAGCTTGCGCAGATGGCCCGTCGGAGTCTCACCGGCGGGCACGAGCTCATGCGGATATTCGTACCGCAACTCCTCCAGGGAGAAGGTGCATCGATGGGCGATAGCCGCCGTCTCCTCGAGCAGCTCACGCGGGTAGAGCTTCACGAGCCGGCCGCGCTCGCGCAGATATCGCTCCCCGTTGGAGTAGAGCCTCCGGCCGGCTTCCCGGATCGGCACGTTGAGCCGGATCGCGGTGAGCGCATCCTGAAGCCTGCGGCGCGCGCGTACGTGCATGTGGACATCGCCGCCCGCCACCAGCGGCAAGCCGACGTCGCGGCCGATCCGCTGCAGTATCTCCAGGCGCTCGCGATCCTTGCCCTCCCGGAGCAACTCCACGGCGACCCACAGCCTGTCCGCAAAGCGCTCCTCGAGCCAGCGCGCCTCCTCGAAGGACGGCTGTTCCGGCAGCCACAGAATGAGACAGTGCTCGAGCCCATTCTCCTCCAGGTCCGCGCGCGTCAGCGAATATCCCCCTTTCGCCGCCGCTCGCCGTCCTCGGGTGATGAGCCGGCAGAGCCGCCCATAGCCGCGCCGGTCGGTGGCGAGCGCCACGAGCTTCATGCCGCAGGTCAGGCGCAGCTCCGAGCCGATGATGAGCTGCAGCCGCTGCCCCTTCGCAGCCACATGAGCACGCACGACCCCCGCAACGGAGCACTCATCCGTAATGGCAAGCGCCTCGTACCCCAACTCGACCGCCTGCCCCACCAGCTCGTGCGGGTGCGATGCGCCCCGCAGGAACGTGAAGTTGGTCAGGCAATGAAGCTCGGCGTATGGAACCTCAGGCATCCTCAACCGAACACTCCATGGAGAAACCACCGATGCGGCGGCTCGCGCTCGCGAAATACCCACAGCCGCACCCCGCGAGCATCGACCGCCGTGTAGTAATCCCGCGCGATCTCCCTTCCATCCCACCACCCCGTCTCGATCCGCTCCGCCTCCCCGACCAACCGCAACTCCCCCCGACGTCGCGGCCGCCCGTGCAGCTCCCTGAGTTTCCGCGGCACAGACAACAGCCACAGTGGGCGAGCCGACTCAGGAGGCGAGCGCCCGGACAGGATGTCCGGGCCGGGTGCCCCGCCGCCAGGGACGGCCAGTGGCACGGCCTCAACAGCATCCGGCCCGGCGCCCCCGCCGCCAGGAACCCCCAGTGGCACGGTCCGGCGAGCGCCAGCGCACTGCGACCCGCTCGAGTGAGCCCCAAGCTCCCTCACCTCCCACGCCGCCTCCGGTCGATGATCCTCAACGACCTGAAGCCCATGCACAGCCTCCGCCCCCAACCGCGCCCGCAGACGCTCGATGAGCTCCGGCGCCCTCGCAGCAGCCCCGCCCCCCCGCTCCCCCGGCTGCCAGAGCCCCCCCGAATCGAGCACCCGCGCAACCAACGGTCCCGAGCGCAGCTCGCAAGCGCGCACCGGCTCCGGCAGCACGAGCGCGCTCAAACGCTCTCCCAGCAGCGCCGCAAGCTGCGCCGGATCGGCCAGCGGCGCGGCGAGTCGCAGCACGCAGCAGGTCGGCGGGACGGCGCGGTGCCACAGGCGGCACTCGAGCGCCAACACCCCGCACTGACGCGCCTCCAGGAAATTCCCGAGCTCCTCGAGCAACGGCCCGAGCACCGTGAGGAGAGCCGCCTGACTTTCCAACTCGTAGAGGAGCTCGCGGCGGCGGCGGAAGCGCGCACGCACCTCGAAGCGGTCCTTGAGATCGCTCGCACGGCCGACCAGCCGATCGAGTGTTTGCAGCTGCGCGGTGCCGAAGCGCCACGCAAACCCAGCGCGCGGCAGCCGCAGCGCCTCACCGATGGTCCGTACACCGATGCGCGCGAGGCGGCCCAACGTGTCCTGCGGCCATCGCAGCGTCGCGAGCGGCAGAGGCGAGAGCTTCCCCACGAGCTGCGCCGGATCCGTGACGAGCAGCTGTGAGGCAGGCACGCCGGTCAGCGAGGCAGGAAGACCGAGCCTCCTGCCGGCACGCGCCAGAGCCAACGCGGCAAGGGGTGTGGGCGCCACCGCCAGCGTGCCGGGCATCCGCAGACGCAAGCACTCCCCTGCCATCTCCCGGCTCACCCCCTCCACGCCACCGAAAAGGTGCAGGCTTCCCTTCACCTCCAGCAACAGGCTGTCAGGCGGATCTAGACTGACGCGGGGCGTGAGCCGCTGCGCCCGGGCGCCCAGACGCTCCAGATCCTGTGGTGCAAGTTGGGAAGGCGATGCCGCCAGGTGCACGGCCAGCCACAGCTGCGCAGGAGCAATGGTCGCCGCAACGGCGAGCCCAGGACGGTCGGAGACCGGTCGGGGCAAATCGCCGGGACGGGGCGCAGGCGCCTGCTGCGGCGCCGGTACGCCCGTGCTCTCCTGGAAAGGGAGCTCGAGGGTTCTGCGGTGTCGCATGGCGCGCCCTCAGCGTAAGGAGAGCTCGATCGAGCCCCGCGCGCCGCCCCGGCTCTTGAGCAGCGTGACCCGAGCACCCCGTGCCGCCGGCTCCACGGCGATCCGCAAAGCCGCCGGCGAGGAATCCCGCGCCGCCTCCCGCGGCCGAAACAGTACTCCGAGGGTGGCGCCCCGCTCCGCCGCGAGGTGCAGTCGGCGAATCTGTCGTGGCAACGCGCTGCGCAGCCAGGCGAGCACGATGTCGCATGCTCCGGAGCGAAGCGTCTGCTCGAAGGCCCAAAACGCGGACTTCCCCTCTGCGTCTTTCCTTTGAGGCTGCACGACGAGCATGCGCTCCAGAGCCACACCACATTGCGCGAGGGCCGGCGCGAAAGGCTGCAGCGGCGGCGCCATCCACACGCACCAACGCGCCTCGGGGCGCTGCGTCGCGGCGGCTAGCGCGGGCAGCAGGAGCGACAGCTCCCCCACCCCGAGACAGCTCGGAAGGATCTCGATCAGCCCGGCTCGCGGCCAACCGCCTCCGGGCAGGCCCTCATCGAGAGCCCGAAAGCCGGTCGGGAACACCCGCATCCGCGCGGCGCTGCGGCCGCGCCAGATGGCGGGATGCTCGAGGAGGTGGGAGAGATCCCGGGACATATCGAGAACCGGGCATTTACATCAGTCCGTGGGTCTTCCCGCGGCGCAGCACGCCGACCACGATGCCCTCGATGAGCAGCGGCTGCTCCTTGAGGTCCACCTTGATCGGCTCGAAGTCGCTGTTCTCCGGCATCAGCCACACGACGGAGCCTTCCTGACGGTAGCGCTTCACGGTGACCTCGTTCTCCAGGCGCGCCACGATGATCTGGCGGCTGCGCACTTCCGCCGTGCGATGAACCGCTACCAGGTCCCCGTCGAGGATGCCGGCATCTTTCATGCTCATGCCGGTGACTTTGAGAAGGTAATGCGGACGCGGCTGAAAGAGGGCCGGATCGATCTGCAGGCGGGTTTCGAAGTTCTCCTCCGAGAAGATCGGCTTGCCGGCGGCGACCCGCCCGATCAGCGGCAGACCCATCTGCTCACGCATGGTGTCCTTCAGCTGGATGCCGCGCGAAGCGCCCGGCACGAGCGCAATGACGCCCTTGCGGGCGAGAGCGCGCAGATGGTCCTCGGCGGCATTGGGAGACCTGAAGCCGAGCTCGCGGGCGATCTCCGCGCGGGTGGGAGGCATCCCGGTCTCGGTGATGAAGCGCTGGACGAGACGCAGAATTTCCGTCTGACGCGGGGTGAGGTCGGACATCTTGCCATGCCTGTTCATATATACACTACTGACATTATATCCAGATTTTAGCCCATGGCAAGAGCGCGGTTTGAAAAGGGAGAGCTGTCGGATGAGCGTCGACGTGGCTGTCTCATATTCCCCACGGCGAGGCTGGAAGGCCGTCCGGGCGCGCGGATTGCGCCTCTATCATGCATCCCCTGCCGCTCGCGGGCCTACCCGCTCCTGTCGCGGCTCAAAGACAAAGTAGCGCTTGGAGTTGCATTCCCACCGCAAATTTGGTGCAGTTGCGTGCTGCGAAGGCGACGTACCACAGGCCCGGTTGGATCCGGGACGTGCGCGCCTCCTTCGCATTAGCGTTCTCAGGACCTCCCGAATCAACAACCCAGAAGGGGACTTGTATGAAGTGCGCGAGTGTTGTCAAGGTGGCTGCTGCCGCAGCTTTGGTGGTCGGTCTTGTAGGTTGCCAGGACCTCAAGCCGATGCAGTCCGATATCGCGGATCTGAAGTCGCAGGTTGCCCAGCTGCAATCGCAGGTGTCGGCCGCGAAGAGCTCCGCGGATCAGGCGGCGAGCGCCGCTCAGTCGGCCAGCCAGGCGGCCAGCGGTGCGCAGAGCACTGCCAACCAGGCTTTGGCTGCCGCTCAGGCCGCCCAGTCGGCGGTCGATGCAACCAACGAGAAGATCAACCGGATGTTCAAGCGGTCGATCTCGAAGTAAGAGCTTTCCTGCTCTCTTCAAAGAACGCCGCGCACTCGCGCGGCGTTTTTCTTATGTATTGGCGCAAAGAGCGGCATTCTGCCGCGCTGCTCGGCCCATCCTGAGCGTCGCCCCTTCGGGGCCGGCGCCAAGCGCCGTCCAAAATCGCTCCCGGCGATCACAGGGAGGCGCCCCGCCGCCGCAGGGCGAACGGTGCCCCTCGGCGAAGCACCGCTTCGCTCCGCCGAGCGAGCCGAGGGGGACTGCGCAGCGCAATGCCCGGATCCGGCGCTTCTTAATACCGAATGAGCGCGGAGCCCCAGGTCACTCCGCCACCGAAGGCTTCGAGCAACAGCAGGTCCCCGCGCTTGATGCGTCCGTCACGGACGCCGACGTCCAGAGCGAGGGGGACGGAGGCGGCGGAAGTATTGCCGTGATCCTGCACGGTGGTGATGACCCGCTCCATCGGCATGTCGAGCTTGCGCGCCGTGGCCTGGATGATGCGCAGATTCGCCTGGTGCGGCACCAGCCAATCGATCGCCGAGCGGTCGAGCGCATTGGCCGCGAGCGCCTCGTCGATCGCGCGGCCGAGCGTGCTCACCGCGATCTTGAAGACCTCGCTCCCGGTCATGGTGATGAGGCGGCGGGCCTTGGCCGGATCACCGCTGGCGGAGACCCCTCCCCCGCAGTAAAGAAGGTCCTTGTACGAGCCGTCGGCGTGCAGATGCGTAGAGAGCACCCCGGGCTGCTCCGCCGCCTCGAGCACCACCGCGCCCGCGCCGTCCGCGAACAACACCGCGGTCGAGCGGTCGCTCCAGTCCGTGATGCGCGAGAGCGTCTCGGCGCCGATCACGAGCGCCCGGCGGGCATCGCCGAAGCGCACGAACTTGTCCGCGATGGACAGCGCGTACATGAAGCCGCTGCAGGCGGTCTCCACGCTGAAGGCCGCGGCTCCGCGACAGCCGAGCCGAGCCTGCAGCAGCGCACCGCAGTTCGGGAAGACCATGTCAGGCGTCGTGGTGCCGAAGGCGATGAAATCGACATCGGCCGGCCGCAGTCCCGCGGCGTCCAGGGCGGCCCGCGCCGCATGCTCCGCCAGATCCACCGTGGTCTCACCGCTTGCGGCGATGTGCCTGCGCTCGATGCCGGTGCGCTCCCGAATCCATGAGTCGCTGGTGTCCATCATCTTCTCGAGGTCGAAGTTCGTGAGAACCTTCTCCGGAAGATACGAGCCGGTGCCGGCGATGCGCGAATAGTTCAAGTTCTCGAACCCCGTGGTGTCTCGGCGCCCTCTGCTGCGAGCGCTTGTGCAATGTGCGCGGTCAGGTCACGACGCGCGGCCAGCGCCGCGGTGATGATGGCCCTGGCGAAGGCCACACCATCGGCTCTCCCATGGCTTTTTACCACGATGCCGGTCAGGCCCACCATGCAGGCGCCGTTATATCTGCGGGGATCGAGGCTGGCCGCCACCCTGCGCAGCACCGGACGGGCGGCGAGCCCCGCCAGCCGGTCGAGCCAGGAGGCGCGAAACTCCCGGCGCATGCGGTCGGCGATCAGGCCCGCGGCCCCTTCCATGGTCTTCAGGGCGACGTTCCCCGTAAAGCCGTCCGTGACCACCACGTCGACGTCGCCGGAGAAGATGTCGTCGCCCTCGACGAACCCGACATAATTGAGGTGCGTCCTCGCGAGCAGGGCATGCGCGGCCTGGACGCCCTCGTGCCCCTTGATGTCCTCCTCCCCGATGTTGAGCAGGCCGATCCTCGGCGCGGCGAGACCGTAGACGTCACGCGAGATGATGGCGCCCATCGCGGCGAACTGCCGCAGCTGCTCCGGCGTCGCCTTGGTGTTGGCGCCAAGGTCGAGCATGTGGGTATGCCCGTGGGCGGCCGGGATGGCCGAGATGATGGCGGCCCGCTCGACGCCGGGCAGGGTCTTCAGCACGAAATGCGCGATGCCGTTCAGCGCGCCGGTGTTGCCTGCGCTGACGCACGCGGCGGCGCGCCCGCTCTTGACGAGCTCCACCGCGACCCGCATGGAGGAGTCCTTCTTGCGGCGGATGTCCTCCCGCGGGTTGTCGCTCATCGCGACGACCTGGGCGGCGGG
>JABBNZ010000054.1:10958-23523 GCA_019352035.1 Pseudomonadota bacterium
CGGTGTGACCGATGTGGTGGTGAACGCGCATTGGCACGCCGACCTGGGCGGCGGGCACCACCTCGATGCGCGCGCGCACCGCCTGCGGAAGCGGCGAGACACGCGGCTCGATCAGAGCGGGATCGCCGACGAGCAGCGCGCACAGCGCCGCATCCTCGCGCAGGGCACGCAGCGCTCCGGCAATGTACTCGAGCGGCGGATGATCGCCGCTCATCACATCGATGGCTACGGGCAGCACGGCGCGCGCCGGCGCTCGTCAGCGGGGCGGAGCTATTCCTGCTCGTCCGCCTCGGCGGGCTTCTCGATCACGCGGCGGCCGCGATAGAAGCCATCGGGCGTAATGCGATGGCGCAGGTGGGTCTCCCCCGACTGCGGATCGGTGGAGAGCGCGGGCGTCGAAAGCCCGTCGTGGGAGCGATGCATTCCGCGCCGCGAGGGCGTCTTGCGACTTTTCTGAACAGGCATAATGTCCTCGTGCGCCCGAAGCGCGCGCCAACTTCAAAACCAACTGAACCCAAACCAACGAACTACTTGTGTCTCAACAGATCGCCCAGCCCTTCGAAGGGCCGCTGCGTCACATGCTCCGGCGCCTCCTCGGCGAGGAGCGGCGCCGCGGGCGGCACGGCACACTCGCCCAGCTCCTCGTGCAGCGGCACGATCGGCAGCGCGAGCAGCAATTCCTCCTCGACCAGCTCCCCGGCACTGATGCTGCCGGAGCGCGCCAGCACCGGCTCCAGCTCATCCGGCACCTCGGAGACATCCGCCTCCGCGAGGATGAGCGCCACCTCGGTCGTGCTCTCCAGAGCCAGCTCCATCGGCTGCATGCACCGCTGGCATTGCAGCGTAGCCCGCCCCGCGAGCGACAGCTCGACCACGGCGAAGCCCGATCGCCTTCCGAAGCGCGCGGTGCCCCGTACGCTCCCGCCGATGCCCGCGATGCGCGATCGCAGCCGCGGCAGCTCGGCCAGCGGAACGTCGAACCCTATCTCTGTCTCGCCACGGGAGAGCCGATCGACATCGAGCGGCTGGGACCAAGGCGGCGACATGGGGCGCGTATAATAGGTATCGACTGTCGGCAAGTCAAAAATCCTCTGCGTATCTTAAGTCCTTGTTTCGCGCGGGAAACCTGATGCCCGAGCTCATACTCGCCTCGACCTCCGCCTACCGCCGCTCGCTTCTCGAGCGATTGGGCCTTCCCTTCACCGCCCTGCCCCCGCAAACGCCCGAGGATATTCTTCCCGGGGAGCTGCCTCCCGACCGTGCGCTGCGGCTCTCCATCGCCAAAGCGCAGGCGCTCGCGTCCCGGCACCCGCAAGCCGTGGTGATCGGCAGCGATCAGGTCGCCGCGATCGGCAGCAAGATTCTCGACAAACCAGGTGATGCCCCACGGTGCCGCGCCCAGCTCGCCGCCGCCAGCGGCTCGAGCGCGCGCTTTCACACCGGCTGTGCCGTCATCGGGGTGCAAGCCGGCATCCGGATGGTGCACATCGACACCACCACCGTATTCTTCCGCAGCCTCAGCGCCGCAGAGATAGACCGGTACGTACAGCGCGAGCGCCCGTTCGACTGTGCCGGCGGCTTTCGCGTCGAAGGCCTCGGCATCTCTCTCTTTGAAAACATCGAGAGCCGCGACCCGACCGCCTTGATAGGTCTGCCGCTCATCTGGCTGGCCGGCGCCCTGCGCCGCGCCGCTTTCCAGCTGCCCTGACATTGTCCCCCAACCTGTCGAGGACTGCGGCGAGCTCTGGGGGGAGCGGCGCGCTGGCGCTGAACGGGGCGCCCTGGGGCCACTCGAAGCTCATGCTGTGGGCGTGCAGGAACATGCGCTTCAGCCCGAGATCGCGCATCCGGGCGTTGAATTCCGCATCGCCGTACTTCTCATCACCCGCCACGGGGTGACCCGCGTAAGTCGCGTGCACGCGGATCTGATGCGTGCGGCCGGTGTGCAGCGCGACCTCCATCAGCGTGGCCACCTTGCCGAAGAATTGCACCGGACGAAAGTCGCTCACCGAGGGCTTGCCCGAGGCATCGGCGCGCACGGTCCGCTCGCCGCCGACGCGGGTATCGGTGCGCAAAGGCACATCGATTCGCTTGTGCCCGAGGTCCCATTTGCCCGCGACGAGGACGAGGTAGCGCTTATCGCACTGTCCTTCCCGCAGCAGAGCGTGGACGATCCGCAGCGTCGCGGCATCGCGCGTCACCAGCAGGCAGCCGCTGGTGTCCCGATCCAGGCGGTGAGCCAGTTCGAGCGGCTCGCCGGGCTTGAGCGCCCGCAGCGCCTCGATCACCCCGAAACTGATGCCGCTCCCCCCGTGCACCGCGATACCCGCCGGCTTGTCCAGCACGAGCAGCCGACGATCCGTCCCCTGCACGATCGCACGGCCGACCGCTTCCACCATCCACGGCGGAGGACCAAGCCGTGCCACTGGCGCTCCTTGGCGGCCGCCCTCTCCGCCCGGCCCTCCTGGCCGGTCGATCGCAGCTTCGCTGCTCACCCAGAGCGGCGGCACGCGGACCCGATCATTGGCGCTCAGGCGGGCCTCCGGACCCGCCCGCCGGCCGTTCACCCGCACCTCCCCTCGGCGGATAATGCGGAAAATCCGTGTCCGAGGCACATCGCCGAGGCGCCGGACGAGGTACTTGTCGAGGCGCTGGCCGGCCTCTGCCTCCTCGACCTCGAAGTGGCGCACCCCATGGCCCCGGCCCCGGCTTTCCGCAGCCAGGGCGTCGCTCGCGTGGGTGTTTTCACCCCGGGGAGCCGGGGAATCGTCCTCTGGCACTTCGACCTCTGCGTAAGACACTGTTTCTACAGTAATCTTTACAGTATACTCCGTCCGCCGTCCGTAGTTCGGACGCGCCAATGGTACGCGGCGCACCGCGCCGCATGTTAGTTGGACCTCGGACATTAAGAGGCCATCGTATTGGGCCGACAAGATCGCGCAGCCGGCGTCGAACCCCCTCGCTCAGGGTTCCGCGGGCAGCGGCATCGACTGAGAGCACCGAAGCGTTTCCGGCACCCCGCCCTTCGTGAGGCGGGCATCGACACGTACATCGTGACTCGCGCGCAGCATCAAGGTGCGCAGAGTGTGAGGAATCTTCGCCGCCGTGACGCGCATGCGTCGCGGCCTCCCGCCTTGCCGGCCCCACATCTGATAGTAGGGGCACATGAAAAGAATGCTCGTGAATGCAACTCAGGAGGAGGAGTTGCGGGTCGCGCTCGTTGACGGACAGAAACTCTTCGACCTCAGTATCGAAATTCCCTCCCGCGAACAGAAGAAGGCGAACGTCTACAAAGCCCGAATCTCCCGCATCGAGCCCTCGCTCGAGGCCTGCTTCGTCGACTATGGCGCGGCCCGTCACGGCTTCCTGCCGCTGAAGGAGGTCTCGCGCGAGTTCTTCCGCCAACAGCCGCAGGGCGGCCGGATGAACATCCGCGAGCTGCTCGCCGAGGGCCAGGATGTCATCGTGCAGGTGGAGAAGGAGGAGCGCGGCAACAAGGGCGCGGCGCTCACCACGTTCATCAGCCTCGCCGGCCGCTTCCTCGTGCTGATGCCGAACAACCCGCGCGCTGGCGGCGTCTCGCGCCGCATCGAGGGCGAGGAACGCGATCAAATGCGCGAGGTGATGAATCAGCTGAAGATTCCCGAGGGCATGGGAGCGATCGTGCGCACGGCCGGCGTCGGCCGCGGCGTCGAGGAGCTGCAATGGGACCTCGACAACCTCAATACACAGTGGCAACAGATCGACGCCGCGGCCAAAAACGGTCCCGCGCCCTTCCTCGTGTACCGGGAGAGCGATGCGGTCACCCGCTCGCTGCGCGACTACCTCTCCGATGACATCGGCGAGGTCCTGGTCGACGACCAGGCCGCCTTCCAGAAGGCGCAGGAGTACATGCAGCGCTTCATGCCCACGGATGCGCAGCGGCGCCTGAAGCTCTACACCGACGACATTCCGCTCTTCACCCGCTATCAGATCGAGAGCCAGATCGAGTCGGCGTACGCCCACAAGGTGCAGCTGCCCTCGGGCGGCAGCATCGTCATCGACTACACCGAGGCGCTGGTCTCCATCGACATCAACTCGGCACGCGCCACCAAGGGCAGCGACATCGAAACCACCGCGCTCAACACCAACCTCGAGGCGGCGGACGAGATCGCGCGCCAGCTGCGCATCCGCGACATCGGCGGCCTCATCGTCATCGACTTCATCGACATGGAGTCGGGCAAGAACCAGCGCGAGGTCGAGGACCGGCTGCGCGATGCGGTGAGAATGGACCGCGCGCGGATTCAGATCGGGAAGCTGTCGCGCTTCGGGCTGCTCGAGATGTCGCGCCAGCGCCTGCGGCCGTCGCTCGGGGAGTCGAGCCACAACGTCTGCCCCCGCTGCGTCGGCATCGGCAGCATCCGCAGCGTCGAGTCGATGACGCTCGCGGTGCTCAGGCTCATCGGCGAGGAGCTGCGCAAGGACCGCACGACTCGGGTCATTGTCCAGCTTCCGGTGGAAGTCGCGACCTATCTCTTCAACGAGAAGCGCGAGTGGCTGCGGACGCTGGAAGACCGCAGCTCCTCGGAGCTCGTGATGGTTCCTAACCCCAACATGCAGACCCCGGAATACTCCATCAGGCGTGTCAGGGACGATGAGATCGATCTGCCGGAGAACCGGCAGACGAGCTATCTCATGCCGACCGCGGCGGAGCCCGTCGAGCCCGGGGGCGCCCGCGACAACCGGCCGCCCGCGGAGGTCCCCGCGGTCGCGGCCCTCCTGCCGAGCACTTCGGCTCCGATGGTGTCACATGCCGCGGCCGCACCTGCCGCCGCACCCGCGGCGCCGATCGAGATGGAGTCCCGCGGCAACAACAGCGGTATTCGGGCCTGGTTCAAGAAACTCTTCGCGGCCGAGTCCCAAGCTGCGGAGGCGACGGCGCAGGTTGCCGCTGCGGCGCCGGCTGTCGCTCCAGCTCCGGTGGCTCATGGCTCGAGCAGCGGCGGGGAGAGACGCCGCGACGGCCGGCGGGAGCATTCCCGCCAGCCGCGCCGATCCGAGGGCGGTCAACGCCGGGGACACGGTGAGGGCCGTCGCGCCGAGGGGCGCGGCAGAGACGGACGCGATCGGGATCAGGAACGTCGTCAGCCACGGGAGCGGGATGTCAGCCCGCGTGCCGCGGACTCCGCAGCGAGCGCGCCAGCGCCTTCGGCAGGCGGCGCAGAGCTTCGCTCCTCCGGCCTCGAGGCGAGCGCAGAGCAGCGTCAGGTCGCGGGAGAGCGCGGTGGAGAACGCGGAGAGCGGCGCGGTGGCCGCCGCAGGGGCCGGCGCGGCCGGCACGGCGGCGGTGCAGGCCGCGAAGGCGGCGCCCGCGAGTCGACGGGTATCGCAAGGCCGGCCATGGCCCCCCAGGAAGGAGCAGCAGCCGACTCGGCAGCCGCCGCGCCCGCGAATGGCGTACACGAGCAGCACCATGCACCCTCTCCGGCGCGCGAGACCTTTACCGCGCCGGAGCCACGGGAGACGCGCGAGCCACGGGAGACGCGCGAGCCGCGGGAGACACGCGAGCCACGGGAGACGCGCGAGCCACGCGAGCCACGGGAGACACGCGAGCCACGGGAGACGCGCGAGCCACGGGAGACGCGCGAGCCACGCGAGCCCCGCGAAGTCCCCGCTCGTCACGAGGAGCCCACGGCGCCCATGGCTCATTTCGAGCCCACGCCGCCGACGGAAGGGAACACTTCACGCGAAGCGAAGCCGTACGTGGTGTGGTCATCGGCTCCGGCCGACCCTGCCGCCTCGGGCGGCGGCCGCAGGCCGGAGGAATAGCGGGAGAGCGCTCTTCATCGGCGCGCCTTGCGCGCCGATGCATGTACGGGGTTCGCCTTCGGCGAACCCCGTTGGTCCTGCGCGCAGCGCAGGAGAATACTCACGTCGCCTGGGAGCGGCGGCGCAGATGCTCGATGAGGCCGCGCGAGGCGGCCTCGATCAGATCCAACACGTCCTCGAACCCATTGGGTCCGCCGTAGTAGGGATCCGGGACTTCGCTGACGCCCGCTTCGGGCGCGAACTCCAGGAAGAGCCGCAGCCGCTCCCGCGTACCCTGCGGCGCCCGACGCTCGAGCGTCCGAAGATTCTCCCGGTCCATGGCGAGAATGAGATCGAAATACTCGAAATCGCGAGCCTCCACCACACGCGCCCGCAGCGCCGAGAGGTCATATCCGCGCCGCGACGCGGCCTGGCGCGTACGGCGATCCGGGGCCTCGCCCTCGTGATAACCCGCCGTGCCGGCGGAATCGATTTCCAGGGCCATGTCCGGCGACTCGCGCGCCGCCACGGCGCGAAAGACAACCTCCGCCGTGGGCGAGCGGCAGATATTGCCGAGGCAAACGAAGAGTATCCGCACGGCGGCTATTTTACGCTGTAGCCCCGGCCTTCCAGGCAGGCGCTGATGGCACGGCGATAGTTGTACGCTTTGTGCGCCATTTCGGCCGCTTGCCGCCGCTCCTGCTCGCTCATCATCTCCTCGCTCCGCTGCTCGCGGGACGCATCGCTGGCGCTGCCGATCATGGCGCCGGTGATGCCGCCGAAGATCGCGCCCGCGCCCGCATCGTCATCGCCCGAAAGCGCGGCTCCGAGCACCGCGCCCGCGATCGCGCCGATGGCCGTTCCCGTTCCGGAAGGCGGCCCGCTCACGACGACTCGGTCGTAGGACGGAACATTGGGCGCGCTCGGGTCGAAACCCGTCTGGTGAACGGCCCAGAGAGCACACTCGTAACGGTCGCGGCTCTGCTGCTGGGCGGGCTGGCCGTGCTCGGGATAAGCATAAACGGTGGTATTCGGCGGCGGCCCGCGATAGGCCATGGGGCGGGGCGGCGGGGCCGTCGCGCAGCCCGCCAGGCCCAGTGCGAGGACTGCCACGGCGGCGATCCCGGCGCGGCCCCTGAGGCCCGGCGATTCTTGCAACAATTTGAAATACATGGTCTTTCCGTACAGCAGGCCGGTGCCTTGGCAGAACGTGGGGGCGAATCTCGGGTTGACAACCTCGCCTCCCTGCAATTGCGACGCTGTGCGAACCCGCGAAGTTCCCGTCCGCCCGGGCATTGGCACCGCCCCATTTGACGAAATGTAACTCATTGCAGGCCAGGCAGACCTCCGTCCCGCAGCAGTTTTGCGACACGCTCCAGGTCCTCCGCCGTGTTGACGTCAGGACCCGGCCTTTCCTGGGCATCCGCCACCCGTATGACGAGCCCGTTTTCCAGCGCCCGCAGCTGCTCCAGCTTCTCCGTCCTCTCCAGCGCCGTCGGCGCAAGGGATGCCAGGCGCCGCAAGGCCTCGACCCGATAGGCGTAAATCCCGACGTGGCGCCTTGCACCGGCAAACACCTGTTGGCTCGAAAATCCCGACGGAGCGCCGTCGCGATTCCACGGAATCGGCGCGCGGCTGAAATAGAGCGCCCTGCCGTTGGAGTCGGCGACCACCTTCACCGCGTTGGGGTCGAGGAGCTCCGCGAGGGATTGCACCGGCGTCGCGAGCGTGGCGACCGCCGCCTCCGGGTCCGACGCCAACAGGTCGGCAACCTGGCGAATGATCGCCGGCGGAATGAGCGGCTCGTCACCCTGCACATTGACGACGATGTCCGGGTCTGGCCAGTGCTCGATCGCCGCCAGCTCGGCCAGGCGGTCGGTGCCGGATGCGTGCGTGGCCATGGTCATGCGCGCCGTCGCACCGAAGGCAGCCGCGGCGGACAGGATCGCCGCATCATCGGTCGCGATCAACACGTCGCGGGCTCCCGAGGAGCGTGCGCGCTCGTAGACCCACTGCAGCATCGGCCTGCCATGGATGGGCGCGAGCATCTTGCCCGGCAGGCGCGTCGAGGCGTGCCGCGCCGGAATGGCGACGTGAAAGGAGTTGGATGAGCTCATCAGCGCTCGAGCAGCGGATCATCGGCGGTGAGCTGCCGCGCCTCCTCCTCCAGCATGATGGGCACGTCATCGCGGATCGGATAGGCGAGCCGGTCGAGGCGACAGACGAGCACCTGCTGCTCGCGCCGGTAGACCAGCGTCCCTTTGCAGACGGGGCAGGCCAGGATATCGAGCAGGCGGACGTCCATCGGGATTCTAACCTCCGGCGCGGGTGAAGGATGATTCGGTCTTGCGGGTCACGAGCTCGAGGAGCCGGTGCGTGTCGGCCTCGCTGAAGGTCGCCTCGACCGGCACGTACCAGAACCGCGGGTGCGCGAGCTCACGGCATTTTACGGCATCCTTCTCCGTCATGAGCACCGCCAGGCCGTCGCCGAAGTCGAGGTCAGCGGCCGAGAGCGCATGGTGATCGGGAAAGGCGTGCTCGACGAGGTCCAGCCCGCGGGCGCGCAGATCGGCGAAGAACCGCTGCGGGTTGCCGATCCCGGCGACGGCGTGCAGCGGCCGGCCGCGAAAGGCCTCGAGCGGCTGCTCCTGCCCCGAGCCGGCCACCTGCCGTGCCCCGGCCGCCACCAGCCGCATCCGCAAGGCCCTCGCCGCAAGCTCCGGCGGAACGCCCCGGACCGGCTCGCCCTCGACGCCGCCATTCACCACCAGGACATCGGCGGACCACGCCCGGCCCGCGCGCTCACGCAGCGGGCCCGCCGGCAGAACCCGGCCGTTGCCGAAGCCGCGGCCGCCGTCGATCACCACGATCTCGCAATCCCGCCTCATCCGAAGATGTTGCAATCCATCGTCGGCCAGGATGACCCTCGCACCGCGCGCCACCAGCGCCGTCGCCGCGGCCACGCGATCACTCGCGACCAGAGTCATGCATCCGGTGCGCTGCTGGAGGATCAGAGGCTCATCGCCAACCTCTTGCCACGAGGACACCGGCGTGACCGAACGCATCCCGCCCTGCCTCCGTCCGTAACCTCGCGATACCAGACCGACCTCGAGCCCCCGCTGCCGCAGCTGCTCTGCGAGCCAGATGGTCAGAGGCGTCTTACCCGTGCCGCCCACCGTGAGATTGCCGACCACGATGACCGGTGCGCCAACGGATTGCGACCGAGCCCAACCCCGCCGGTAAGCCGCGCGCCGCGCCGATACCGCCGCCCCGTAGAGCCACGAGAGAGGCTGCAACACCGAGACCCCGGGCGGCTCCTCATACCATAGCTTGAAGAGCCATTGCGGCATGCGCGACTAGTCCGCGAACTGCAGCCTGTAGAGCTGGGCGTAACGTCCATCGCGCGCCAGCAGCTCGGCATGGGTGCCGCTCTCGATCACCGCCCCCGCATCCAGCACGACGATCCGGTCCGCCTGCTCGACGGTCGAGAGCCGGTGCGCGATGACGAAGGTCGTGCGGTCGCGCACGAGCTGCGCCACCGCCGCCTGGATGTGCCGCTCCGATTCGGTATCGAGGGCCGAAGTCGCCTCATCGAGAATGAGGATCGGTGCGTTCTTGAGCAGGGCCCGCGCGATGGAGATGCGCTGCCGCTGGCCTCCCGAGAGCATCACGCCGCGCTCGCCCACCATGGTGTCGAGACCGGCCGGCAGCCCCGAGGCGAACTCCAGCACGTGCGCCGCCTCGGCGGCCTGCGCGACGTCGCCTTCCGACACCTTGCGGCCGAAGGCGATGTTGTTGCGGATCGTGTCGTCGAAGAGCGTGACGTCCTGACTGACGACGGCGATCTGCTGGCGCAGGCTCGTCAGCTCGTACTCCCGGATGTCGCGGCCGTCGATCAGGATCGCGCCGGCGGAGAGCTCGTAGAAGCGCGGCAGCAGGCTCACCAGCGTCGACTTGCCGCTGCCGGAGCGCCCCACGATGGCGAGGCTGGTGCCGGCCGGCACCTCGAGGGACACGCCGCGCAGTGCGGGCCGCGCACCCTGCGGGTAGGAGAACGTGACGTCACGAAACTCCACGTCGCCGCGCACCCGGCCGGCGATGTAGCTGCCGCCCCGGGCTTCGCCGGGCTCATCGATCAGCTCGAACAAGCTCTCCGCCGCGGTGACCCCCTGCTGCAGCGGATCCGCGACGCTCACCAGCTCGCGCAGCGGCTGCGCGATCATGCTCAAGGCGGTGAAGAAGCCGAACAGCTCGCCCGGCGTCATCTGCCCATCGACCGTGTCGCGGATGGCGAGCCCGAGCACCAGTGCGCCGCCGACCGCCGTGACGAGCTGGACCGTGGGATTCGCCAGCCCGCGGGTGAGGATCATGCGCATGAACGATCGGCGGTTGTGCTCGTTGACGCTCTCGAATTGGGCGCGCAGGTGCGGCTGCGCTTCGTAGACCTTCACCAGGCGCGGCGCCTCGAAGCTCTCCTTGGCAATGCGCGTGACATCGCCCATCGAGTCCTGGATCCTGCGCCCGTAGCGGCGGAAGTTCCGGTTGACCACCGAGACCAGCCAGCCGGCGAGGGGACCTGTGCCCAGGGAGATCAGTGCGAGCCGCCAGTTGAGCCAGAACAGATACAAGACCATCGCGACCACGGTGAGCGCCGCTCGCACCAGGATGACGACCGAGGTGGTGCAGGCGTTGCCGACCTGCTCGCTGTTGTACGTGAGTTTCGACAGGAGCGCGCCCGAGGAAGTGCGGTCGAAATAGGCTGCGGGCAGCTCGAGCACACTGCGGAAGACTTCGGTGCGCATCCGCTTGACGATGCTGCGGCCCACGTATCCCATGCAATAGGTCTGCGTGAAGTTGCCGATGCCGCGGCCGATGAAGATGACGATCAGGGCCAGCGGGATCAGGAAGATCATCCGCGGATCGGGATGGCTGACCCAATCGCCGAAGCGCTTGCCGAGCCAGGCGAAGCTCGCCGTGGAAGCGGAATACAGCGCGCCCCCGACAATGCCGAGGGTGAACATTCCCTTGTGCGGCTTCAGATACCCGAGCAGCCGCCGGTAGGTCGCCGACACGCTCGCCGGCTGCGGCGGCGGGCGGCTCGCCACATCGTTCAAGGGGCGCCTGCCCGCTCGTCCCTGATCGTCGCGATGTTGAGCCGGACGAAGCCGAGCTGTCCCAGCACGTCCATGGCCGTGACCACCGACTGTTGGGTGGCGCGGCCGTCGGCCCGGATCGTCACGCTCATACCGCGGTCGGCGCCCGCCTGCTGCAGCAGGGCTGCGCGCAGCGTATCCGGGCTCGAGTTGATGAGCTCCCGCCCGTTGACGAGATAGGTTCCGGCTTCAGTCACCGAGACCACGAGCGGCTCGCTCTGCCGGACGGCGGCCGGCACGGCGCTCGCCCGTGGAAGCTCCACATGCAGCCGCCCTTCATCCGTGAACTT
Source organism: Pseudomonadota bacterium (assembly GCA_019352035.1). Lineage (GTDB taxonomy): Bacteria > Pseudomonadota > Gammaproteobacteria > Steroidobacterales > Steroidobacteraceae > 13-2-20CM-66-19. The sequence goes on from JABBNZ010000054.1 coordinate 22,189, forward strand.
GCTCGAGAGCATGAAGAACACGACGAGCAGGAGCACCACATCGATCAGGGAGACGATATTGATCTCCGGCTCTTCGTGACGTCGCGGCTTGAGGTTCATGACGGCATGTCAGGCGGCGGCCGAGCGCCCGGCGCGCGCGCCGGCGGCCTCGACCACGTCGGCCATGCGGATGGCCTGCTTCTCCATCTCCATCACGATGCGCTCCACCTTGCCGCGCAGGTAACGGTAGGCGATGAGCGAAGGGATGGCGACGCAGAGGCCGGCCGCGGTGGCGATCAGCGCCTCGGCGATGCCGCCCGAGAGCACGCGCGGGTCGCCCATGCCGCCTGCCTGGATGGCATTGAACGCGCGGATGATGCCGGTCACGGTGCCGAGGAGACCGAGGAGCGGGCAGATCCCCGCGATCGTGCCGAGGGTGTTGAGGAACCGCTCGAGCTCGTAGACCACGTGCCGTCCGGTGTCCTCCAGGCGCTCCATCAGGATCTCGCGCGGCCGATGCCGATTGGCGAGGCCCGCCGCGAGGACCTTCCCCAGGGGCGAGTTCTGCTCGAGCGCGGCAATGACCTTGTCGTTGACCTGATTGGCCTCGATCAGCTGCCAGACCTTCTGCGGCAGCTCCCGCGGCAACACCCGCCGGTCCTGCAGCGTCCACAGCCGCTCGAGCACGATCGCGGCAGCGGTGATCGAGCAGAGAATGATCGGCCACATGAGCGGGCCGCCGGCCCGCACGATTTCCCACATCCAGCGACCCCGGGGGACGGACCCAAGAAACTGCGACGGCGCATGATACCCGAGGCGAGAACGCGCTCAAGGTGACTTATTTGTGCCCCGGGCACCCAGCTTGACTGGGTTCCCTGTGGGAGCCGGCCGTTGAGCGGCCTGCGGGCCGGGTAAGGCAAATGCGGGAGGGCCCCCAGCGCCACTTCGTCGCCAATCTGGTACATTCCGCACCCCGATGCCCCGTCGCGTGCTGAAGAAGCTCCTTCCCTCCCCAGCCCGGCTGCAGGGCCACTGGCTGCTGCGGCATTTCGGGGACCGGCTGTTCGATCCGCGCCTGTGGGCGCTGCACCGCCGCGGCATCACCGGCGCCTTTGGCGTGGGCCTGGCCATCTGCTTCATCCCGCTGCCGGTCCACCTCCTGGTCGCGGTGCTCATCGCCATCGCCTGGCGGCTCAACGTCCCGGCGATCTACGGCACGACGCTCCTGGTCAACCCCCTCACCGTGATGCCGATCTACTACCTCGCCTACCGGGTGGGGGCGGCCCTGTTGCGGGTGTCGCCGCAGAGCTTCTCGTTCCGCTTGAGCTGGAACTGGCTGGAGAATGGTCTAGGCCC
>JABBNZ010000187.1 GCA_019352035.1 Pseudomonadota bacterium
AGCGACTGGATCGTGGCGCTCTCGATGCAGGACTACGCCCGAAGACATCTCTGGGACGCGCTCTAGAGCGCGTACCGCCGCAGAGGATGACACCGTGAACTCACGCTTCGACATCGTGATCGCAGGCGCCGGCCCGGCGGGACTCTCCCTGGCGGCAGCCCTCGCGAGCCGCGCCCTGAGCGTTGCGCTCATCGACCCGCAGCCGAGGACCGACCTCGCCGCGCCCGCCTTCGATGGGCGGGAGATCGCACTGACCCAGACTTCCGTCAGCACCTTGCGGCAACTCGGGCTGTGGCAGCGCATTGCGCCGGAGGTAATCTCGGTCATCCGCGACGTGCGGGTCTTCAATGGCCCCTCCGAACGCCCCATGCACATCGATCACGCCGATGGCGGCGCCGGCGAGCTCGGACACCTGGTCTCGAACCATATGATCCGCCGCGCGGCGTATGAGGCGGCAGCGGCGCAGGAGCGGGTCGAGATCCTCACCGAGGCCGCAGTCTGCGACGTCCATCGCGAGACCGGTGCGATTCAGGTCGTCCTCTCGAACCAGCGCGTCCTGCAGGCTTCACTGCTGGTCGCCGCCGACAGCCGCTTCTCCGAGGTCCGCCGCAGAGCCGGTATCCCGGCACGCTCGCGGGATTTCGGCAAGACGATGCTGGTGTGCCGCATGGAGCACGAGAGGTCTCATGACCAGATCGCCTCGGAGTGGTTCGACTACGGACAGACGCTGGCGCTTTTGCCTCTGAAGGGCAACCGGTCCTCCGCCGTCATCACCGTGGCCGATAGTGAGGCCCGCGGGCTGCAGCAACTCGATACCGCGGATTTCGAGTTCGAGGTCGAGCGGCGGTACCGAAGGCGGATGGGACGGATGCGGCGGGTCAGCGAGGTGTTCGCCTATCCGCTGGTAGGCGTGATGGCGGACCGCTTCACGGCGCCGCGCTGCGCTCTGGTGGGAGACGCCGCGGTGGGAATGCATCCGGTCACCGCGCATGGATTCAACCTGGGACTTCTCGGGGTCGCGCGGCTCGCCCATGCGATCGGACGGGCGGCTGCGAATGGAGGTGACGTCGGCGCGCCGGGCGTGCTCGGGTCGTACGAGCGCGGTCACCTGCGGGTTGCCCTGCCGCTTTATCTGGGCACCAACGCGCTCGTGAGCCTGTACACCCGCGACAGCCTGGCCGCGCGCGCCGTGCGCGGCGCTCTGGTTCGACTCGGCGACAGGGTACGCCCCTTCAAGCGAGCGCTTGCGAGCTCCCTGACGCGAGCGCCAGGACGTACCCCCTCGCTTCCCGGGCCTGCGAACACTCCCGGATAAGCCCTGCGCGCGAAACCGCCTACTGGATCGAGCCTCGCTGCAGCTCCTTGAGCATCCTGTAGACCGTGTTACGTGACACGCCCAGCGCCCGTGCCGCGGCCGAGATGTTGCCCGCGTAGCGCTGCAGGGTGGCAACGACCACCGAGGCACGCAGGTCCTGCAGGCTCTCGCCCGCCAGCAAAGCGGGCCCGCCCGCCTCGGGCGGCGCCAGCGGCTGTTCCGGGTCCGACGCCGGATCCACATCCTCCAGGAAGTCCTCGGGCAGGTGATCCCGATCGATCACGTTCTGTCCTTCCGCCATGGCGCTCGCGGTCCTGAGGACATTGGCCAGCTGCCGGATATTGCCCGGCCAGCCGTACCGCTGGAAGAGCGCCAGAGTCTGCGGTGCCAGGCTCATCGGTCCGGCTGCCGCGCACTCGCAGCGCAGGATTCTGCGGATCAGCGCCTCCAGGTCCTGCCGCTCCCTGAGGGCTGGGAGCCGCACGACCATGCCGTTCAGCCTGTAAAACAGGTCTTCCCGAAACTCGCCGCGCCGCACCATGGATTTGATGTCGCGATGCGTGGCGCATATGACGGCCGTGTCGACTGCGACAGGCCTGCGCCCGCCGAGCGGCTGCACGGACCGCTCCTGCAATGCCCGCAGCAGACGCGTCTGCAGCGCCAGCGGCATGTCGCCGATCTCATCCAGGAACAGCGTGCCGCCGTTCGCCAACACCAGCTTGCCGGGATTGCCGCCGCGGCGGGCGCCGGTGAAGGCGCCCTCCTCGTAGCCGAACAGCTCAGCCTCGATCAGCGCCTCGGGCACCGACGCACAGTCCACGGCGACGAATGGCTTGTCCCGGCGCGCCGATTCCTGGTGGATGGCGTGGGCCAGCAGCTCCTTGCCCGTGCCGGTCTCCCCGAGAATCATGATCGGAATGCCGTGCCGCAGTACCCGGCGAACCTTGGCAATCACCGCCGCGACCGCCGCATCTCCGGTGTCCAGATCTCCAAGCGTGGGCAACTCGTTGGCGGGCGAGGCGGCTTGGGACCCGCTTCGCATCGTACGCTCCGCGCCGGCGGGCTCCCGCGGATGCCGGCCCGCAGCGACCACCAATGACGCCGCGCGAAACTCCGCTCGGGCCGCGACGGCGACACCGCTTCGCAGACACAATTGCAGCGCTCCCGGATTCGCCGATCGCGCGCGCTCGAGCAGCGCTCCGGTGCCGATTCCGAAGAGGGAAGAGAGCGTGTGCGCCGAGAGAGCGTCCGCCTCGACCCCGAGCTGGAACAGTCCGCTCGGATTGGCCGCGAGCAGCCGGCCGTCCTCGTCGAATGCGGCAATTCCCTCCACCAGAGTGCCCAGGAACTCCGGCCGGGCATGAAAATGGACGCGCAGGCATTCGCCGAACCGAGCGACGAACAGCTGGTTCTCGATCATCTGGGTCGACATCCGCACGAGGGCCATGGTGTGCGCGTGATACCCCTCGCGCGAGCCAGACACATCGAGCGCGCCGATCACATGGCCGTGCGGATCGCCGATCGGTACGCAGGAGCATGTGAGGAAGCGGTTCACCGAGAGGAAGTGCTCGCTCCCGTGCACCAGGGTCGCGCGCCGATCCGCGAGCGCGGTGCCGATCGCATTGGTCCCCTTGCTGTCCTCCGACCAGAGCACACCGGGCCTCAGCGCCACCCGCTCGGCCTTTTGCAGAAAGTCCGCATCCCCGAGCGCATGCAGGATCAGACCGCGCTCATCGGTCAGAATCACCATGCTGTGCGTATTGAGAATCTGCTGGTGCAGCAGCTCCATCACCGGCACGGCGTGCTTCTGCAGCTCGCGATGCTGCTCGGCCAGCCGCCGCAACTCCTGTCCCGTCACCGGACCGAAGTCGGGCCGCAGCTGCTCGGTGAGTCCGAGGCGGCGCGCCCGGTCGTGCCACAGCGCCACCGTCCGGGCGCGCTCCACGGGGCCCTGCCCTGGGGGCCCGCTCGGCCGCGGCAACGTGGAATCAGTCATTCAATGTCCCCAAAGCCTGATCTTGACACTGCAGACACGATCCATCGGACCATAGCGCATGCCCGGCGCCGCCGCATAGGGGAAAACCCCTACTGGCTGATCCAGGTTGTTCCGTTTCGCAACAGAGCCACAACCGCTTCATGCCGAAACGGAGCAGAACTCAGGCGTTTTCGCGCGAAATCTCCCGCTCGCGGCATGGCATGCGCATTGCACTGCACACAGCCACGACCGACAGCTTGCGAGAGATCCGCCATGTCCATCGACCCCAGCACCCACGGGCACGTTCGGCTCCAGTTGAAGAAGCGCTACGCCAATTTCATCGGCGGCAAATGGGTCCCGCCGCTTCGAGGGGAGTACTTCGCCAACACCACCCCCGTCACCGGTGCCTCGCTCTGCGACATACCGCGCTCGACGGCCGAGGACATCGAGCTCGCGCTCGATGCGGCGCATGCAGCCAAGGCGTCCTGGGCCGCGACATCGGCGGCCGAGCGTGCGCTGCTGCTCAACACGATCGCGGACCGCATGC
>JABBNZ010000188.1:0-3182 GCA_019352035.1 Pseudomonadota bacterium
CGCTCGCCGAGTTTGCCCAGCAGCGCGCTGCGCAGCGGCGCCACTGCGATCCGCATCGCGAACCGCCGGAGTTCCTGCGCGGCACCTGGCTTCGGGAAGTGCGCAATCTCCCGCTCCAGCACGGCCTGCGACCTCGCAGCGAGCTGAGTTGCGCTCACCCCTGGCGCGAGTCGGGCGATCATCGTGTCATGCCAGGCGGTCAGCTCGCCCGGGTCGTGGTCGAAGGCGGAGAAGGTCTTCGGCAGCCACAGGTCCGTGGCGGAATCCGGAAACCGAAACGCCGCGGGCATCACTCCGATGACTTTATAAGCGAGATCATTGAGCACTACGGTACGGCCCAATGCGGCGGGATCACCGTCGAACAGCTGCGCCCAGAGCCGGTAGCTCAGGACGACCGAATGGGCGTCTCCGGGTTGATTGGCCTTTTGCCCGAACACACGGCCGAGCAGCGGGCGCACCCCGAGGGTCGTGAAAAGGGAGGCCGAGACGGCAGCTCCGCGCACGTGTACCGCTCGACCTCCCACGAGGAGATTGACGTTCTTGCGCTTGTACATGCCTGCGTCGGCGATCGCATTGGATTGCGCGCGCAGATCGAAGTACGTCGTATACGACATCCTCAGATTGCCGGGGATGCGGGCGCTGGTGAAATGCACATTCACCAGGTGCTCGGCATGTGGATAGGGGAGCGGCGCGAGCAGATAGCCGTAGAGCAGGCTCAGCGTCGCCGTGTTTGCTCCAATACCGAGCGCGAGAATTGCAAGGACTGCGATGGAAAAGCCGCGGTTGCGACGGAACTCGCGAACCCAACCTTCGTCCCATCGGATGGACACGGCGCGCTTCCCCTACTGCGGCCGGATCTGGGTGATCAGATCGAGCTTACTTGCGCCGCGCGCCGGAATCCACGAGGCGAGCATCACGGCGGTGCCGACCACGACAGCCGGCCACGCATAGGTTGCGGGCGAGAAGACGCTCACGCGGTACAGCTCCGCGGCGAGGCTGCGGGCAAAGAGCAGCGCGCAACCGACGCCCACCAGCGTGCCCACCGCCCACAGCATCAGCCCCTGGTTGAGCACGAGGGATTCGATCTGTCCGGGGTCCGCTCCCACGGCCTGGCGGATCGCGAACTCCCGGCGGCGCAGGCCCGTCACGTAGGCGACGACGCCATAGGTCCCGATGATGGCGAGCGCGAAGGCGAGAAGGCCGAAGGCGATCACGAGGCTCGCGAGCGCGGCTGCGCCTTGCGTGGACTCACTGATCAAGCTGCGCATCGAGGAGAAGGCGATCAGGGTCTGATCAGGAAGTGTCCGCTGGACCAGAGTCCTCATTTCCCGCGCCAGAACGTCCGGCGGCTCGCTGGAACGGATCAGGACCGTAGTGACGCCGCCGCCCCACTGTTGGAAGGCGCTCGGCCCTTCCGGGACGAAGGCGGTGCCTGCAGCGAAGGCGTAATGCAAAGCGAAGCGGTCCTGGATCGTCCCGACGACCCCGACGATCCGGCAAGTACCATCGCCGAGGGCGCAGTTGAGCGTCTTGCCGACGACGTCCGCACGCCCGAAGAGGGCGTCCGCGAATCGCTCGTCGATCACGACGTTGGTGGAGTTGGATGCGGCGTCGCTCGTATCGAGAAGCCGCCCCGATAGCAGGCGCAGGCCCATCGTGTTCATGAGGCCCGGCCCTGCAATGGTGATGGCGCCGAGGGGAGTCGGCCCGTTGGGTGTTCGATCCTGCGCGGGAGAGAACCCGGAACCGGAGCCACCGCCGGAGAACGGCACACCTTCGCCAATGCCACTCCCGCGCACGCCGGGCAATGCCGCCACGGCGGCCGCCAGACGCTGATGCGCCGCCTGCCACGCGCCCCAGTTCTTGTACTCCGAGCCCTGCAGGAGCAAGGTCGCGGCATAGAGCTGTCGGCCGCTGTAGCCGGGGTTGGCGTCGAGCATGTTGCGCAAAGACCGGCCGAGAAGCGCGGCGCCGGCAAGCAGTGCAATGGCCAATCCGATCTGGCCGATGCTGAGCGCGAGGCGAAGCGGGCGTACGCGGCTCCCGGTGCCGCCGCCTTTGCCGGTTCCGTAGAGGAGCTCGGCGGGCCGATCCACGGGCACGAACAGCAGCGGCAGAGCGAGGGCCGCGCTGCTCAGCGCGAGTGCGATCCCGGTGGCCGCACCCCAGAGCGCGGCGCCGATGTGCAGACTGAAGGGAGTGCTCGGTGAGGCGACCCCATAGCCGGTCAGTGCCTGCATGCCGAGCTCTGTGAGCGGCCAGGCGCTGAGTGTGGCAGCAGCGCCGAGCGGCAGCGCCTCGAACAGGATCTGAGAGAAGAGCGCGGGACGCCCGGCACCGAGCACGATGCGCAATGCGGCTTCGTCCCGCCGCCGCAGCGCGCGCGCGAGGGCGAGATTGACGAGGCTCCCGATGGCGAGCAGCAGCAGGGCGGCCGCGCCCAGTTGCATCATGAGTAGGCGTCCGCGCGTGGTGCCTCCGAGAAACTGGCGCAGCGGCATGGACGCGACGTAAGTGCCGCCGTGTTGCATCCAGGCGCGGTCGGACGGATCCATCAATTGCTCGATGCGAGGCAGAAGCACGGAGAGCCCGGTGTCGAGCTGTGCCAGAGACATCCCGTGCCGCAGCCGCCCGATCATTACGCAGTTGAAGTTCGTCAAATTCTGCGCGGCGAGCATCGCCGGCTTTAGCGCCATCGACACCCAGAGCTGCGGATGTCGCGCCGGAAAAGTGAAATCCCGCGGCATCACGCCGACGACAGTGTAGAGCTTGCCGCTCACGCGCAGCGTGCGGCCCAGCACGTCCCCATCGCCATGAAACGCGCGCTGCCAGAGCTCGTAACTCAAGTCCACCTCGGCCGGGCCGCCCACGCGGTCGGCGTCGAGGCTGATCCAGCGGCCGATCGTGGGCCTGACGCCCAGGACCGCGAGCGTCGAGGCGGTGACGGCGAATACTCGCTCACTCGCGGGCCGCTCGCCTGGAATCAGGACCGTGCGATTGCCCCCGCCGCTCACCAGACCGCTCGCGGCGAGCGCGCGAGCCGACCGCAATAGCTCATAGGCGGGTTCGGACATCGCCGATCCTGGCGGCCCCAGAGCGAACTTCGCGGGTGACCGCCCCGATTGGGACGAAAGCAGCGACAAGGCGCACTATCGCAACCGGAAACCCGGCCAGCCGTTTTT
>JABBNZ010000188.1:3192-3837 GCA_019352035.1 Pseudomonadota bacterium
GGCATCGAAGTAGACGGTTACGAGCCTTTCGCCATTGTGGTAGGGCAGCGGACGCCAGAAGTAAGCGTCCAGGGCCGAGAACACCGCGAGATTGGCGGCCACGCCGAGCGCCAATGTCATGACGAAGGCTGTCGTGAAAGCCCAGTCGCTGTGCAGACGCCGAAGGGCTTGTGATAGTTGCTCCGCGCCGGCCCATCGCGTCCGCACTTCGCTCACCGGCCCGCTCATGCGCTCGCCGCCATTTCGCGGCGGCCGCTTTCCTGCTCCGCGACGATCTGCCCGTCGAAGAGGCGCACGATGCGTTTGGCGCGGGCGGCATAGCGCGGCTCGTGGGTGACCATGACGAGGGTCGCCCCCCGGGCGTTGAGCTCGGCCAGCAGCTCCATCACCTTCTCGCCGTTGGCGGAATCGAGATTTCCGGTCGGCTCATCGGCGAGCAGGATGCGCGGGTCCCCGACCAGTGCTCGCGCGATCGCAACCCGCTGCTGCTGGCCGCCGGAGAGCTGAGCCGGATAGTGACGCATCCGGTGAGACATCCCCACGCTCGAGAGGGCTTCGGCGACCTTGCGCGAGCGCTCGCCGCGGCTCACGCCTCCCCGATAGATCAGCGGCAGCTCTACATTCTCGTAAACGCTGAGATCGCCG
>JABBNZ010000189.1 GCA_019352035.1 Pseudomonadota bacterium
ACCCCGGGCTTGCGCGGAGCAGGGAATGCGCAGCGCAATGCGACGCATGCGTCGCGCGGGTGGCCAGGGACGGACACCCCGGAGCTTGGCGCAGAGCAGGGACTGCGCAGCGAAAGCCCGGATCCAGCGCCTAATTGCTAATCCGCGAGGGCTTTGATGTCCCGCAGAAGAGCCGCGCGTCCGCGCTCGAGCTGGTCCAGCCGCCGAGCCGCATCCCGAAGCGCGGTGATGTTCTTCACCGGAGCCTCGTGCAGCCGCCGATAGGTGGTGCGGGCCACCAGCCACTGCCGAGTGGTGGTCTGGTAGCGCGCGGCCAGGTCGCGACGCTGTGTGACGACGAAAAGAGGACTGACTTGCATGGCGCTCGAAGATTGCCACCCGTTCGTGACGGGCGTACGACAGTCAGGAGAGCAAGCGGCGTTCCAGTACATCATCCTAGCCTCGCTCCAGTGGGTTGGGCCTGCGGTCGCACTGCGCCTTGCGCTCGCGCAGCTGCTCGCGCCAGGCTGACAGCATGCAGCCGCCGACCACGCCCAGGACCAGAGCCAGGGCGGAAAGATTGCTGTTGTCCCGCGCGATCGTGGCGAGTGCGCGCGGCGCCGACATCAGGATTTCAAGGTGCATGGATCCCCCGTGCGATGTGCGTTGAACATAACACCGTGCGGAGGAGGTCGGGGAGTCTCCCGACGGCGACTTTCGGCCCGCGGCGCCGGAAATTTGAAGCAGTTCGCAGACCAGTGCCCGCCGGGAAGCGCAGGCCCAAACGTCGCAATTCATGAGTCGCCGTGCCCCGTGCGGCTCCGAAGTACCCGATCGCCGCTCGTCGCCCGGAATCGCCGTTCATCGCCAATGCGGTTGCCATCCCCACCGCGGCGCGTCCGTCTCTTCGGCGCGGGCTCACATTCATCGCTGCGTCAACCTTCTCCACGCCTTCATCAAACCAGAGTGCTTCTGAATGACCGCTGAATCCTTCCGAGATCCGGCATCGAGCTTTGGCGGCGCGCCGCCCAAAGGGGCGGGCGCTTTTCCTCACTCTGCGCTCACCGACCGCGCGCTACTTTGTGTGCGTTTTTCGCCGGTCGGTGCGGCTCGCCGGCGACGGTCAAGCACCCCTGGGAGGCTGGACGTGGACATGGTCTTCATTCTCGTCATCGCGGGACTCTATGCGGTCTCGCACTGGCTCGCATGGGCGCTCGCGCGTCTCGGGGGCGAGCCGTGATCGCGGTGTACGTCGTCAGCGGACTGCTCGCGCTGGGCCTCTCCGCATACCTGCTCTACGCCCTGTTCAAGCCGGAGAAATTCTGACATGACCGCCCAATCGTGGGGCCTGCTCGCCCTGTTTCTCGCGGCGGTCGTGCTCTTCACCAAGCCGCTCGGGCTCTACCTGGCGAACGTCATGGAAGGCCGGCCGATCTGGCCGCTGCGCGCCGGCGCGCGCATCGAGGCGCTCATCTACCGTCTCTGCGGTATCGATCCGGGGCGGGAGATGGGCTGGAAGCATTACGCCATCGCGCTTCTCGTGTTCAACACCCTGGGCGCGCTCCTCGTCTATGGCCTGCAGCGCCTGCAGTTCTGGCTGCCGCTCAATCCGGAGCATTTTCCGGGCGTCTCGCCCGACTCGTCTTTCAACACCGCGGTCAGCTTCACCACCAATACCAACTGGCAGGGGTATACCCCCGAGTCCACGATGGGCTACCTCACCCAGATGGCCGGGCTCGCGGTGCAGAACTTCCTCTCGGCCGCGACCGGCATCGTGGTGGCGGTCGCGCTCATCCGCGGGCTGGCGCGCCATTCGGTGAGGTCCATCGGCAATTTCTGGGCCGACATCACCCGATCCACGCTCTACGTGCTGCTGCCGATCGCGTTCGTGCTCGCTCTGGCGCTGGTCAGCCAGGGAGTGATCCAGAACTTCAGCGCCTACAAGAGCGTGACGATGCTGGAGCCCGTGACCTACCCGCAGCAGGAGACCAGCGCCACCACCCGGACCCAGATCCTGCCGATGGGCCCGATCGCCTCGCAGGAAGCCATCAAGGAGCTCGGCACCAACGGCGGCGGCTTCCTCAACGCCAATTCCGCCCACCCGTACGAGAACCCGACCTGGCTCGCGAACTTCCTCGAGATGCTGGCGATCGTCGTCATTCCGGCATCCCTCACCTATACCTTCGGCCGGATGGTGGGTGACACCCGCCAGGGCTGGGCGGTGCTCGGCGCCATGGTGATCCTCTTCGTGGGCCTGTTCGCGCTCTGCAACCACAGCGAGCAGCTCGGTAATCCCCGGCTCGCCGCCCTCGGCGTGGATCAAGCCGCGAGCGCATTTCAGCCCGGCGGCAACATGGAGGGCAAGGAGGCGCGCTTCGGCATCGCCGGCTCGACGCTCTTCGCCACGGTCACCACCCTCACCTCCTGCGGCGCGGTGAACTCGATGCACGACTCCTACATGCCGCTCGGAGGCCTCGTGCCGCTCTTCGACATGATGCTGGGCGAGGTGGTCTTCGGCGGAGTGGGCACGGGGCTCTATTCGATGCTCATCTTCGCCGTCATCGGTGTCTTCATCGCGGGTCTCATGATCGGGCGGACCCCGGAGTACCTCGGCAAAAAGATCGAGGCGTTCGAGATCAAGATGAGCTCCGTCGCCATCCTCGTGATGCCCTTCATCGTGCTGCTCGGCACGGCGATCGCCGTGAGCACGGCGGCCGGCCGGGCGGGCGTCGCCAACCCGGGTGCGCACGGCTTCTCCGAGATCCTCTACGCCTTCACCTCCGCCAGCAATAACAACGGCAGCGCGTTCGCGGGCCTCTCCGCCGATACCGCTTTCTACAACACGGCGCTCGGCCTCGCGATGTGGCTCGGCCGATTCTGGCCTATCGTCGCGGTGCTGGCGGTCGCCGGCTCGCTCGCGGCGAAGAAGCGCATTCCGGTCACCGCCGGCACCATGCCGACACACGGGCCCACCTTCATCATCCTGCTCATCGGCACGGTCCTGCTCGTCGGCGCGCTCACCTTCGTGCCGGCACTCGCTCTGGGCCCGATCGTCGAGCACCTGATCCTCTGGGGACGTTGAGATGTCAGTCAGCACACAGCGCTCGAGCCCGGAGCTTCCGCCCGGCAATCCGGAGCCCACGGTCGAGCCGCCGCGCCACGCCCGCCGGGGCAGACTCTCGATGTTCGATCGATCGCTGATCGGTCCGGCGATCGTGGAATCGCTGCGCAAGCTGGACCCGCGCGTACAGTGGCGCAACCCCGTGATGTTCGTGGTCTACATCGGCAGCATTCTCACCACGACCCTCTGGTTCCAGGCGCTCGCGGGTCATGGCGACGCGCCGCCCTGGTTCATCCTCGACGTCGCGATCTGGCTGTGGTTCACGGTGCTCTTCGCCAACTTCGCCGAAGCGCTGGCGGAGGGGCGCAGCAAGGCGCAGGCGGCGAGCTTGAAGGGCTTGAAGCATGCGGTGCAGGCCAAGCGCCTCGCCGACCCGGCGGACCGCACGCGCGTCACGCGCAGCCGCGCCGACCAGCTTCGCAAGGGCGAAGTGGTCCTCGTCGAGGCCGGCGACTACATCCCCGGAGACGGCGAGGTCATCGAGGGCGCCGCTTCGGTCGATGAGAGCGCGATCACCGGCGAATCCGCGCCCGTCATTCGGGAGTCCGGCGGCGATTTCTCCTCCGTCACCGGCGGCACGCGCGTGCTATCCGACTGGATCGTGGTGCGGATCACGGCCAATCCCGGCGAGACCTTCATCGACCGGATGATCGCCATGGTCGAGAGCGCCAAGCGCCAGAAGACCCCCAACGAGATTGCGCTGACCATCCTGCTCGTGGCGTTGACGCTGGTGTTC
>JABBNZ010000055.1 GCA_019352035.1 Pseudomonadota bacterium
TGTGGGTCGGCGACGTGGGCGATCCCAACCTGGTGGCGCGGCGGGTCGGCTACCTCTACTTCGCAAGCTGCGCCGCGCCCGCGTATCTGACGCGGCATTGCGCGCCGTCCCATCCTCGCGACCTCGCACGACATCGATGCATCAATCACTTCGCGCCGAGGACCGGGGAGACCGTGGAGTGGGTGTTCTCAAAGGACGGCGAGCGCGTCCAGGCGGTCTTTCCGGGACACCTCGCCCTCGAGGACGAGAACAGTTACGTGAGCGCGGCCGAAGCGGGGCTCGGCATCGCGCAAATGCCGGCGTTCGTCGTGAAGGAGGCGATGGAGCGCGGCACGCTCGAGCTCGTGCTCGCCGACTGGCTGCCCGAGCCGTCACCGCTCAACGTGGTCTATCCCCAGAGGCGGCATCTCTCGCGCCGCGTGCGCGCGTTCGTCGACTGGCTGTCGGCGTTGATCGCGGATCACGACGGCATCCAGCTGCGATCCACGCTCCGGGGACACGAGGCGAGTCAGCGTTCCATGAACACCGGGTAGAGCGAGGCCAGCAGCAGCACGGCCATCGTGATGTTGAAGACGCGCACCGAGCGCCCGGAGCCACGAACGGAGCGCAGGGTGCTGCCGAAGAGCGCCCATGCGATCGTGGAAGCCGCTCCGGCGGCCACGCTGACGGCCGTCTGGATGACGATGTTCCACGGGAATTGGGCGATGGCCGCGTAGGCCGTAATGGTGCCGATGACGACGACCCATCCCTTGCCGTTGACCCACTGGAACATCGCCGCGCCCCAGAAAGTCATCGGCCCGCGGCGCGCCGCATTCTCCGCCGTCGCAGGAGCGGACGTCGCGATGACGAAGGCGAGGTATACCAGGTACGCCGCGCCCGCATACTTCAACACCATCTCGAGGACCGGATAGGCGAGGAAAACGGCTCCGAGGCCCACCCCTACCGTGGCGATCATGAAGCCGAAGCCGAGGGTGACGCCCGCCATGTGGGGCAGCGTCCGGCGGAAGCCGTGAGTCAACCCGGACGACATCAGCATGATGTTGTTCGGCCCCGGCGTGAAGAACATGACCAGCACGAAGGCGACGAACGCGACGAGCAGTCGCTGAGACAGGGACACGGACATGCCGGGACCTCGGGGAGCGGCGGCCGCCGCCGATTCCCGCCGCGCTACCCGCCGCCGCGAACGGTTTGGATCCAGCGCTCGAAGCTCGCCATGACGCCGCGGCAGAACTCGCCCGTGGACGGATTGCTGAATTTCCCATTCTCGTCAACCAGCTTGTCGACGCCGCCGATGTAGGCCTCGGGCTGCTGCATCACGGGCATGTTGAGAAACACGAGGGACTGGCGCAGATGATGGTTGGCCCCGAAGGCGCCTTGCGAGCCCGGCGAGCAGCTGACGACGGCGCAGGGCTTGCCGTTCCAGGCGCTCTGCCCGTAGGGACGGGAGCCCACATCGATGGCGTTCTTCAGCACGCCGGGCACCGAGCGGTTGTATTCCGGCGTCACGAAGAGCACCGCATCCGCCCGGCGGACGCGCTCGCGGAATTCCCGCCAGGGCGCCGGCGGATCCGCATCCTCGTCCTGGTCGTAGAGCGGCAGGCCGCCGATCGGCGCCAGATCCACCTTGAGGGAGGCGGGCGCCACTGCCGTGAGCGCGAGAGCGAGCCGGCGCGAGAAGGACTGCCGCCGCAGGCTTCCCACGATACCAACCACGTCGATGGTGTCAGTCACAGTCGATCTCCTCGATGGATGAGCCGGCGCGCCCAGGACCGCCGGTCAGAGACTCGCCGGAAAGCGGGGCCAAATCAAGAGCGCCAGGGGGGGCTCCCGCGACGGGCATGCGCCTTGCGATCCTCCATTGCATCAGCCACTGGCAGGATTTCCATGTCAGCCACCAGATACATCGCCCGAGGCAGCTGCCTCCTCAGCCTGATCGCGCTCCTCGCAGGCTGCGTCGTTGCACCGCCGGGAGGCTACTCCGACCGCCCGCACGACCGGTACCATCACGACCGCTCGCGGCAGGACTGTCGCGACCGCCGCCAGGGCGACGATCGCGGCGACGGGGACGATGGCTGCCGCAGGTGAGCCGTCCGGGTGGCGCCCGGTCAGTCTCTTCCCGAATGTCCGAAGCCGCCCGCGCCGCGGGCACTGTCCTCGAAGGAATCCACCACTTCCAGGGCCATCTGCACCACCGGCACCACGACGAGCTGCGCGATGCGCTCGCCCGGGCGGATGGTAAAAGGCTCTCGTCCCCGATTCCAGCACGACACCATGAGCTGGCCCTGGTAATCGGAATCGATGAGGCCGACCAGGTTCCCCAGGACGATGCCGTGCCTGTGGCCGAGACCGGAGCGCGGCAGGATCACCGCGGCCAGTCCCGGATCCTCCAGGTGGATGGCCATCCCGGTGGGGACGAGCTCTGCGCGGCCGGGCGCGAGCTCGAGCGGCGCATCGACACAGGCGCGCAGATCCAGCCCGGCGGAGCCGCGAGTCGCGTACGCCGGCAGGGGAAACTCCGCACCGATCCGCGGGTCGAGGATCTTGACCTTGAGGGGCCGCCGCGCCGCTGGAGCCGCGCTCACGCTTGCGCCTGTACGCCGCCGTCGCGGCCGGCGGCGAGCGAAGCCGCGTAGGACTCCGCGATCAGACGCACGAGCTCGCGCGCCAGTGACAGCTTGGAGCCCTGGCCGAGGTCGCGGCGGGCATTCCTCCAGAGGACGATGAGGTGGTTGTCCTCGCATTCGAAGACCTTGTCATCGCCCACCTCATTGGCCGCGATCATGTCGAGGTTCTTCTTGAGGAGCTTCGCGCGCGCATTCGGCTCGACGGATTCCGTCTCCGCGGCGAAGCCCACCACGAACGGCCGGCGCGGCCGGGCGGCCACGGTCGCCAACACATCCGCCGTGCGCTCCATGTTGAGATCGAGGGTGTTCGCGGTCTTCTTGATCTTCTGGCCATGGGGGTTGGCCGGCCGGTAGTCGGCGACGGCCGCCGTCGAGATGAAGATATCGGCAGCCTCCACCTCCCGCAGCACGGCGGCCAACATGCTCTGCGCGCTCTCCACATCCACCCGCCTCACGCCCGAAGGGGTCGGCACACTCACCGGCCCGGCGACCAGCACGACTTCGGCACCGGCCTCGCGCGCGGCCTGGGCGACCGCGAAACCCATCTTTCCGGAGCTGCGGTTGCTGATGAAGCGCACCGGATCGATGCGCTCGCGCGTCGGGCCGGCGGTGATCAACACCCGCCGCCCCTGCAGGGGCCCGCTGCGCGGCAGCAGCAGGTCGATGCCATCGGCGATCTCGACGGGCTCCAACATCCGCCCCTCGCCGACCTCGCCGCAGGCCTGCTCGCCTTGGGCGGGACCGAGCACCTGCACGCCCCGCTCGCGCAGGATCGCCACGTTCGCCACCGTGGCGGCGTTGGCCCACATGATGCGATTCATGGCGGGAGCGACGGCGATCGGCGCCTGGGTCGCCAGACACAGGGTGGCGAGCAGATCGTTCGCGTGGCCGCCGGCCAGGCGCGCCAGGAAGCCGGCGCTCGCGGGGGCGACGAGCACCAGCTGCGCCCATCGCGCGAGCTCGATGTGTCCCATCGCGGCCTCGGCCGCCGCATCCCAGAGCTCCGAGCGCACGGGACGACCGGAGAGCGCCTGGAAGGTGAGCGGCCCGACGAACTCGCGCGCCGCGGCCGTCATGACGACCTGTACCTCGGCGCCGCGCTCGCGCAGCCGCCGCACCAGATCCGCGCTCTTGTAGGCGGCGATGCCGCCCGTGACGCCGAGCAGAATGCGTTTGCCTTGCATCAGCGGATTATCGGCGCGGTGCCACTGGCCGTCCATCGCGGCGGCCCCGTTTCCCGGCGCCGCTTGCGCGCGAGGCCTCACGATATAATCGCCTGGAGCGATTTCGCATGGCGCAAAGCGCCGGCCCCGAGCAGATCGCCCGGAGCGATCCGCAACGTCACGCGCGCCAGCGCTTGGCGGCCCCGACCGGGCGAGGCCGGGAAGGGCGGGCAAATGCGTCGTTTCTCGGTAGAACGCCGCCATTGACCCCCTCGCCCGATCCAGGCGCTGCGGCCATCATGCCCTTCGGGTCGAGTCACACCGGGGATCCTCATGGACCGTACGGGCGCGAGCGTCGGGGACGGCGCCACTTCGAGCGGGGCGGGCGCGCTCACCATCCGCGAGTGGCCCGAGGCGGAGCGGCCCCGGGAGAAGCTCCTCAAGAGAGGCCCGCAGGCCCTCTCCGATGCGGAGCTGCTGGCCCTGCTCCTCGGGTCGGGCATTCCGGGCTGCTCGGCGGTCGCGATGGCCCGCTCCCTCCTCAAGGAGTTCGGGTGCCTGCGGGAGCTGCTGGGCGCGCGCCTCGGCCGCTGGCGGCGCAAAGGCATCGGCGAGGCCCGTTATGCGGCCGTGCAGGCCGCCGTCGAGCTGGCCAAGCGGCACCTCCTCGAGGAGGTGCGGCGCAGTTGCGCGACCGTCCGTACGAAGTCTTCTGCTGCATCTACCTGGACAACAGGCACCGGCTGATCGCCTTCGAGGAGCTCTTCCGCGGCACGGTCGATTGCGCGCAGGTGCACCCGCGGGAGGTGCTGCGCCAGGCGCTGCTGCACAATGCGACCTCCGTGATCATCGCGCACAACCATCCCTCCGGCGCCCTGGAGCCGAGCCCCGCCGATGACTTCATCACCCGGCGCCTGAAGGACCTGCTGACCCTGATGGACGTCCGGATAGTCGACCACATCATCGTCGGCAATGGCGGGTGCTACTCTTTCGCCGAGCACGGACTCCTTTAACCCCGCAAAGCCCGCATGAACGCACCCGGCACCCTGGACCTCCCCTTCGTCCGCGCCCAGTTTCCGGCGTTCGCCGAGCCCTCCCTCGCCGGCCAGGCATTCTTCGAGAATGCCGGCGGCTCGTATGCCTGCGGGCCGGTCATCGAGCGGCTCGGGGAGTACTACCGGCGGCTTAAGGTGCAGCCGTACTACGCGTTCACCGCCTCCCGGGAAGCGGGCGAGTGGATGGATGTTGCACGTGCGCGCCTCGCCGAATACCTCGGCGTCGGCCCCGAAGAGGCGCACTTCGGACCGTCGAGCTCCCAGAACACCTACGTGCTCGCGCAAGCCGTGCGCCCGCTGCTCACCCCGGGCGATGAGGTCATCGTGACCAATCAGGATCACGAAGCCAACAGCGGCGCCTGGCGCCGGCTCGCCGCGGCCGGGATGGTGATCAAGGAATGGCGGGTGGATCCGCAGTCGGGCACCCTCGATCCGCGCGAGCTCGAGCCCCTCCTCGGCCGGCGCACCCGCCTGCTCGCTTTCCCCCACGCCTCCAACATCGTCGCGCACGAGAATCCGGTCGCCGCCATCTGCGAGCGGGCGCGCGCCGCGGGAGTGATGACAGTGGTGGACGGCGTCTCCTGGGCGCCTCACGGCTTGCCCGACGTACCCGCGCTCAACGCGGACGTTTATTTCTTCTCGCTGTACAAGACCTATGGACCGCACCAGGGCCTGATGGTCGTGCGCCGCGGCATCCTCGAGCGGCTCGCCAACGAGGGCCACTACTTCAACGCGGATGCTCTGCCGAAGCGGCTGGTGCCCGCCGGACCCGACCACGCGCAGATAGCCGCCTCCCGCGGCATCGCCGAATATTTCGATGCGCTCGATGCGCATCACCATCCGGGCTCACCCGCCGCTGGACGAGCAGCGCGCGTACGCGCACTGCTGGGCTCATCGGAGAAGCCGCTGCTCGCGGCGCTGCTGGACTTTCTGCGCGGCCACCCGGACGTGCGCCTGCTCGGTCCTGCCGATCCGGACGTCCGCGCACCCACGGTCGCCTTCGTACCGCGGCGTGTGGCGCCGCACGAGGTCGCGCGGCGGCTCGCGGAGCGCGGCTTCATGGCGGCGCACGGCAATTTCTACGCCGTGCGGCTCCTCGAGGCGCTGGGAGTCGATCCGGCCCAGGGCATCGTGCGGGTCTCATTCGTGCACTACACTAGCGCCGGCGAGGTGGAGGGCCTCATCGAGGCCCTCGCCGCGGCGCTCGCGCCGTGAGCACCCTGCCAGACTTGTCCGAAGGCCGCCGGGCTGGTATAAAGCTCGGCTCCCGCGAAGTGGCCGCGGCCGCCTCGCATCCAAGTAGCTGAATTTCAAGGTCGATTCATATGTCGCGCGTCTGCGAGATCACCGGCAAAGGCCCGGCAGTCGGAAACCGCGTCTCTCACGCGAACAACAAGAAGCGCCGCCGCTTCCTGCCGAACCTGCACAACCAGCGGTTCTGGCTGGAAACCGAGAAGCGCTGGGTATCGCTGCGCGTGTCCACGCATGGCATGCGCACGATCGAGAAGAAGGGCATCGACAAGGTCGTTGCCGAGCTGCGTGCCCAGGGCAGGAAGATCTGAAGGAGCTCCCATGCGCGAGAAGGTCAAGCTGCTCTCCTCGGCCGGCACCGGCCACTTCTACGTCACGACGAAGAACAAGCGCCTGCACCCGGACAAGCTCGAGGTGCGCAAGTTCGATCCCGTGGCGCGCAAGCACGTCGCCTACAAAGAGACCAAGATCAAGTAGGAATTCAGGCACCAGGACGTGCCCCGCCGCCGCAGGGCGAGGCGGTTCGCTCAGCGAAGCGCCGCTTCGCTCCGCCCAGCGTCATAGACTACGCTCGCGGCTCGATGCTGCGCAGGTGTCGGTGGGCGGAGATCCACGCTCCGGCCCAACCCAGACCCATACCGCCGCCGAATAGCGCGCCAAGGACCTGTCTCGACGGCCCCTGCAGGGCGAACCGGCTGCCGTAGAGCTGGGCCAGCGTGATGACCGAGGGATCGAGGATCAACACCGCCGCCTCGAGGATCACCCAGGCGAGCACCGCTCCCCCGACCCCGTAGAGCAGTCCGGTGTAAAGAAACGGCCGGCGTACGAAGGCGTTGGAGCCCCCCACCAGCTTCGTCACCTCGATCTCCGCGCGCCGATTGAGGATCTCCAGGCGAATGGTATTGCCGACGACCGCGAGCACTCCGGCACCGAGCAGCGCGGCGGCGATCACCGCCAGCCGCCGCAGCACGGCGAGGATGGCGTTGAAGCGCAGCACCCACTGGGTGTCGAGCTGCACGACATCGACCTCCGGCCATGCCGTGAAATAGCGCCGCAGCGATTCGAGATCCGCCGCGCTGCTCGCACTCGCGCGCGGCACCACATGCAGCACATCGGGCAACGGATTGGATGGGAGCGCATCGAGCGCGGCGCCGAAGCCCGAGTACTTGCGAAATTCCTTCAGCCCCTCCTGCGCCGGGATCAGGGTCGCCCGCGCGATGCCCGGCCGCGCGCGCGCATCGGCCGCGAGCTGCCGCGCCTGGGCGAGCGGGACGCCGGTCTTCAGATACACCGACATGTCGACCGCCTGGCCGAAGCCGCCGGTCGCCACCTGCGCGTTGCTCACGAAGAGGTCGAGCGCCGCCGGCAATGCGAGCGCCAGCCCGATCACGAGCAGCGTCAGGGCGGTGGCGAGCGGGTTGCGCGCCAGGCGCCCGAAGGAGCCGAGCAGCGCCTGCACGTGACGCGTGCCGAAGACGCTCAGGCTCATCGGGTGGCCACCACGTGCGGCAGCGAATCGGCGCCGTCGTCCTGGATCTCGCCGCTCGCCAGAACGATCTCGCGCTTGGCGAGCTCATGGACGAGGTGTTGGTCGTGTGTCGCGACGAGCACCGTGACGCCGACATCGCTGAAGCGACGGAAGAGGCGCATCACCTCGAGTGCGAGGTCGGGATCCAGATTCCCCGTGGGCTCGTCGGCAATGATGAGCGGCGGCTTGCTGACCACCGCGCGCGCGATCCCCACCCGCTGCTGCTCACCGACCGAGAGCTCCGCGGGAAGCATCCGCTCCTTGCCAAGGAGGCCCACCTGATCGAGCGCGGCGCGCACGCGCTTGTCGACCTCCTTGAGCGGCGCGCCGGCGACCACGAGAGGCAGCGCGACGTTGTCGAAGACCGGGCGGTCGACGAGCAGCTTGTGGTCCTGGAATACAACGCCGATCTGGCGGCGGAATGCCGGAATGTGTCGTGCCTTCAGCGAGCCGGTGCTCTTGCCGTTGACCGTCACCGTGCCCCGCGTCGGCCGCTCGAGCAGCGCAACGAGCTTCAGGACCGTGCTCTTGCCGGCCCCGGAGCGTCCGGTGAGGAACGCCATCTCGCCGCTCGCGAGATGGAAGCTGACATGGGTGAGGGCCTCCCTGCCGTTGGGGTAGCGCTTGCTGACGCGCTCGAATTGAATCATCGCGTGGACGGCACTAGGGTTGCGGCCCGCCCGCCGGCTCGCGCGGCCCCTCGAGGAGCGCGGCGGCGAACGCGCGGGCGTCGAACTCCCCGAAATCCTGCGGCTGCTCGCCGATGCCGATGAAGCGGATCGGCAGACCCAGGCGGCGTGCGATGGCGATGACGATGCCGCCCTTGGCGGTTCCGTCGAGCTTGGTGAGCGCAATGCCGGTCACGCCGATGGCCTCGTGGAACTGGATGGCCTGGGAGAGCGCATTCTGACCCTGGTTGGCGTCGAGCACCAGCAGCACTTCGTGCGGCGCGGACGGCTCGACCCGCTGTAGGACGCGCTTCACCTTCTTCAGTTCCTCCATCAGGTGCGACTGGCTGTGCAACCGTCCCGCGGTATCCGCCAACAGCACGTCCGCTGCGCGCGAGCGCGCCGACTGCAGCGCATCGAAGACCACCGCGCCGGGATCGGCGCCCGCGCGCTGGGCGATGAAGGCGGCACCGGAGCGCTCCGCCCACACCTGCAGCTGCTCGATCGCCGCCGCGCGGAAAGTATCGCCGGCCGCCAGGACGACACTGCGTCCATCGTCGGCGAGCCGCCGGGCGAGCTTGCCGATGGTGGTGGTCTTGCCGGAGCCATTGACACCCACCACCAGGATGACGAAGGGCTTGCTGCTCTCGTCCACCGCCAGCGGCTTGGCGCAGGGCTCCAGAATCTCCACGATGGCATCGCGTAGCGCATTGATCAGCGCTTCCACGTCCGCGAGCTCCTTGCGCGCCACACGCTTGCGAAGGCCCGTCAGGATGTATTCGGTGGCTTCGACGCCGACATCGGCAGTCAGCAACCGCGTCTCGAGCTCCTCGAGGATCTGCGCATCGATCTGCCGCCCCTTGAAGAGGTTCGCCAGATCATAGGTGAGCCAGGAGTTGCCGCGGTTCAACCGGCTGCGCAGCCGCTTGAAAAAGCCTTGGCGTTCCTCGGCCTCCGCGGCGCCGTCTTTGGGTTTGCGTCCGAACATGGTTTTTCCGCCGGTAGTGTATCGTAGCGAGCTTCCCATCGACGCGTATCGAGACCGAGTCATGAAGCGGCACCCCCCGTCGGCCAGGCACAGGGCGAGGCTGTGCCTTTGCTCGGCCCATCCTGGGCCGAGCCCGTTACTCGGCCCAACCTGGGCCGCGCCGCTTCTGGGCCGTCAAGCGCCAAAGCGCTTGACGTTGCAGATCGCTCCAGGCGATCTGCCCGGGGGCGAGGCTACGCGTCGTCATGAATCGCTCCAGGCGATTCATTCGGCGAAGCATCGCTTCGCTGCGCAGAGCGGGTGGCCATGGACGGACATCCCGGGCAGGCCCGGTTGGACTCGGGACGTGCGCGGAGCAGGAGTGCGCAGCGCAATGTGCGCGCTGGGCCGGGCCCGATGCCCGGATCCAACGCCTCGATGAAAGGCCGCCGCTCTTCCCCAACGCGCCGCGGTGCCTCCGCGCGGACGCTGCGGGTCATCGGCGGCATGTGGCGCGGGCGGCGGCTGCGCTTTCCGCCCTCGCCGCAGATCCGTCCCACACCCGATCGTGTCCGCGAGACGCTCTTCAATTGGCTCGCAGCCCGCGTGCCGGGGGCCCGCTGTCTCGATCTGTTCGCCGGCAGCGGCGCGCTCGGCCTGGAAGCGCTGTCCCGCGGCGCGGCGCACGTGACCTTCGTGGAGCTCGATCTTGCCGCGGCCGGCGAGATCCGCGCGCGGCTCGCGCAATGGGGCGCGCCCGAGGCCGCCGTGGAGCGCACCGATGCCCGCAGCTTCCTCGAGCGGCAACCCACCGCGCCATTCGACATCGTGTTCCTCGATCCGCCCTTCGACTCGAAGCTGCTCGAAGCGGCCGCGGCGCGCCTCGAGCAAGGCGGATGGCTTGCCGACGAAGCGCTCGTCTACGTCGAATGTCCTTCCGACGCGCTGGCGTCGGTGCCCGCCGGCTGGATGCCGCTCAAGGCAAAGCGTGCGGGCGAGGTCGGGTATCATCTCTATTCGCGAAGCGCGAGGGGGACAGACGTCGAATGAGCCGCAATGCCATCTATCCGGGGACTTTCGATCCGATCACCAACGGTCACCAGGACCTGGTGCGCCGCGCGGCGGGCATCTTCGACCGCGTCATCGTGGCCATCGCGTCCAACCCGAACAAGGCGCCCATGTTTCCCCTGGATGCGCGCATCGACCTGGCGCGGCGGGTGCTCGATGACCTGCCGAACGTGGAGGTGCTGGGGTATTCCGGGCTGACCGTCGCGTTCGCCGCCAAGCATCGCGCCACGGTGATCATCCGGGGCCTCAGGGCGATCTCCGACTTCGAGTTCGAATTCCAGCTCGCCAACATGAACCACCACCTCGACCGCGACATCGAGACGGTCTTCCTGACCCCGCAGGAGCAGTTCACGTTCATCTCTTCCTCCCTCGTCCGCGAAATCGCCGTGTTGGGAGGTGACGTGCACGAGTTCGTCCATCCGATCGTCGAAGCGGAACTGAAGAAGCACCGGAAGGCGAAATAGAGCACCCGAAGCTCACCGCTGACAGGTCGGGCAGTAGTACGTGGACCTTCCCTGTTGGGTCACCCGCCGGACGACCGTCCCGCACACCCTGCAGGCCTTCCCCGCCCGCTCGTAGACATACAGCTTCTGGCGGAAGTATCCCGGCTCGCCGTCCGTTCCCACGTAGTCCCGCAGCGTGGTCCCCCCGACCCTGATGGCCATTGAGAGGACCGCGCGCACGGCCTTCACCAGCCGCCCGGCCTCCTCCCGCGTGAGGGATCGAGCCCCCCGCCCGGGCCGCACCCGCGCCCGAAAGAGCGCCTCGCTGGCGTAGATGTTCCCCACCCCGACGACGAGCCGGCTGTTCATCAGCACCTGCTTGATCGATGCCCGCCGGCCGCGAGCGATCCGCCACAGATAGTCGGGATCGAACTGAGCATCGAAGGGCTCCGGGGCGAGCTCGGCGAGCAGAGGATGACGGCCAGGGTCGCCCGTCGCGTAGTGGAGGCTGCCGAAACGGCGCGGATCGTTGAATCGCAGGATCTTCCCGGAGTCGAGCAGCAGATCATAGTGATCATGCGCGATCCGCGGCGTACCGGCGGGCAGGACCCTGAGGTTCCCCGACATGCCGAGGTGCACGAGCAGCGTGCCCGACTCCAGCCCGATCAGCAGATACTTGGCGCGCCGGCCCGTGCCGGTGATCCGCTGGCCCGCCAGCTTCGCCGGCAGGTCATCCGGCACGCGCCAGCGCAGGCGCGGCTCATAGACCGTGAGCGCCGCGATCCGGCGGCCCGAGACGTGCGGCGCCAAGCCGCGTCGTGTCGTCTCGACTTCCGGTAGCTCGGGCATGGCCGAGTAGTTTCCCATGGACCGCGTCCATTACGAACCCTGAAGCGGCACGAGCAGGTGCCCAGGCACAGGGACGTGCCCTACAAGCACCGCCTCGCTCCGCCGATCGCCGTTGAGCCAAAGACCACGCTTTTTGACGGGCGCTGGGCGGGGCAGGAGCCCCGATCCAGCGCTTCTTATGAGGGAACCCCCATCGCACAGCGGGATTGAACCTGCCGTCGCAAGCGATATGGCCGGAGGCCGCAATGACCACCATGAAAGCCGTGCGCATCCGCTCCTTCGGCGGACCCGAGGTCCTCGAGCTCGCCGATGTCGAGAAGCCCACGCCGAAGGACGATGAGGTGCTGATCAGGGTGCGCGCCGCCAGTGTCAATCCGGTGGACTACAAGATCCGCTCGGGCGGCTACCCGGTGGTGAAGCAGGACCAGTTGCCCAAGGTGCTCGGCCGGGATGTCGCCGGCGCAGAGCCAGCTGGAGCGCCATCATTCCCAGGGAAAGCTGGTCCTCCAGGTCGGCTGAGGGACCCCTCGAAGGAGGTATTCCCAGTCACGGCGGCTGAGACGTAAGCTACTGTGCTACAAGGGGAAATGGAGATCCGCGCGGGGGAACTTCCGCGTCCCTTAGCACTCAAATCCTTCGAGTGCTAAAATGCCTCGACTAAACGACATCTGGAGACTGCATGACCGCAAATACCGCATTGATCTCGCGCGCGGGTGATCTGGCGCTCGCGGGTCCGGTCGGGAGCCTGGATGCGTACCTCGATCGCGTGAGCCGGATCCCGGTGCTGACCCGGGAAGAGGAGCGCGGCCTGGCGGAGCGCTTCCGCTTCCAAGGAGACCTCGACGCTGCCCGCAAGCTGGTGCTCTCGCATCTGCGCTTCGTGGTGCACATCGCCCGGGGGTACGGCGGTTACGGACTGCCGGTCGGAGACCTGATCCAGGAGGGCAACGTGGGCCTGATGAAGGCCGTGAAGCGGTTCGACCCGGCCCTGAACGTGCGGCTGGTGTCCTTCGCGGTGCACTGGATCCGTGCCGAGATTCACGAGTACGTGCTGCGCAACTGGCGGCTCGTCAAGATCGCCACCACCAAGGCACAGCGCAAGCTCTTCTTCAACCTTCGCCGGCTGAAGAAGAATCTGACCTGGCTCTCCGCCGAGGAGACGGCGGCGGTGGCGCGCGACCTCGGCGTCACACCGTCAGAAGTGACCGAAATGGAGAAACGGCTGGCGGCGCGCGACATGTCTTTCGATCCGACGCCGGACGCGGACGACGAGGAGATCTACAGCCCGGCGGCCTATCTGCCCGCACCGAACTCCGACCCGGCGGAGCGGGTGGAAAGCGCGGAATGGGAAGATGACTCCTCGGCGCGCCTGCACGATGCGCTGAAGCAGCTGGACGGCCGCAGCCGCGACATCGTGCACCGCCGCTGGATGACCGACGACAAGGCCACCTTGCACGAGCTGGCCGACAAGTATGGTGTATCCGCGGAGCGGATCCGCCAGATCGAGTCGAACGCCCTCGGGAAGCTCAAGGGCTTCATGGGGCCCATCGCCGCCTAACGCGCGGCCTCCTCCACCGCTGCCGCGACCCGCTCGTGCATGGACTTGTCGAGCGGGTCCGGCACCAGCGCGTCGCCTTGCGCCCCCTCGGCGATCACCCGCGCGGCGGCCATCAGCATCGCATCCGTGAACTGCGCCGCGCGAGCGGCGAGAGCGCCTTTGAAGAGGCCCGGGAAGGCCAGCACGTTGTTGATCCCCTTGCCGTCAGCGGCGAAGGCGGCGCCCCGATCCCGCGCCACGAGCGGCTCGATCTCCGGATCGGGATTCGAGAGCGCGAGAATCACCTGACCGGGCCGCACCCATTCGGGCTTGATCAGTCCCTTCACCCCGGTGGTCGCGATGACGATATCCGACCGTTGCATGATCGACTCCAGCGTGACGCCTTCGCCGCCCAACGCGACTAAGCGCGCCACGGCATCGGGATTGCGGTCGGCCCCGAGCAGGCGCTTCGCGCCTCCCGCGCGCAGCAGCCGCACGATGCCGAGGCCGGCGGCGCCGAGGCCGATCTGGCCGATCACGCTCTCCTCCCAACGCTTGCCCGCGCGGCGGGCGGCATTGGTCAGCGCGGCGAGGGCGACCACCGCCGTGCCGTGTTGGTCATCGTGCAGCACCGGCTTGCGCAACCGCTCCCGCAGCAGCCGCTCGATCTCGAAGCACTCGGGCGCGGCGAAATCCTCGAGCTGGATGGCGCCGAAGGACAGTTGGATGGCCGCGACGATGTCCGCCACCTGCTGCGGCCGCCGCTCCTCGATGAGGATCGGCACCGCCGAGAGACCGATGAGGTCGGCGAAGAGCGCCGCCTTGCCTTCCATGACCGGCAGCCCGGCCAGCGGGCCGATATTGCCGAGCCCCAGGACTGCAGTGCCGTTCGTCACCACCGCCACGGTGCTGCCGACGCTGGTGAACTCATAGGCGGCCTGGGGGTCCTTCTCGATCGCGAGACACACGCGCGCCACCCCCGGCGTGTAGATATCGCGTAGGACCTGGAGCGTGTTGATGGACAGGGCGGCGACGGTGCGGATCTTGCCGCCGCGATGGCGGTTGAAGACCCGGTCGGACTTGCCGATGAAGCGCGCGTTCGGCAGGCCGTCTATCCGCTCATATAGGCTCCGATCGGCCTCCTCGTCCATCTCCAGCGTGATTTCCCAGACCGTGCGCCCCTGGGCGCGCCGCAGGGCGTTCAGATGCTCGATGGTGAGGCCGGCTTCGGCGATCACCTGCAGGACTTTGGCGAGGCTCCCCGGCTGGTGCACGGTCTCGACCATCAGGATCTCGGGTATCTTCATAGGGCGCGGACGATACCAGCGCAGCCGCAACCCGGCCACGGCCGCTAGTGATTAGTTCCGTGGCCCTATAATTGACTGCATGAAACGCCTCATTGCGATCGTGGAAGACGAGCCGGCCATCCGCGACAACTACGCGGCGGCATTCACGCGCGAGGGATACGTCGTGCGCGCCTATGGGACCCGCGCGCAGGCCATGGCGGCATTTGCCGTGCGTCTGCCGGATCTGGCGGTGATCGACATTTCGCTCGAGGACGAGCCCGAAGGCGGCTTCGAGCTCTGCCGGCAGCTGCGCGGGCTCTGCGCGGAGCTGCCGATCATCTTTCTCACCGCGCGCGACTCCGAGCTCGATGCGGTATCGGGCCTGCGCCTCGGGGCGGACGACTTCCTGACCAAGGATCTGAGCCTCGCACACCTCATTGCCCGCGTGAACGCCCTTTTCCGCCGCGTCGACGCCTTGCGCAAGCCGCCGGGCGATGACGGGCAGCTCGTGCGGCGCGGACCGCTCACGCTGGATGTCGATCGGATGCGCGCGCAGTGGGAGGCCAAAGTCGTCCTGCTCTCCCTGACGGAGTTCTGGATCGTCCACGCCCTGGCGCGCCACCCGGGACACGTGAAGAACCGGCAGCAGCTGATGGACGCGGCCAACGTCGTGCTGGACGACAACACCATTACGTCGCACGTGAAGCGAATCCGACGCAAGTTCCAGAGCATCGATCCGCTCTTCGATGCCTTGCAGACGGTCTACGGGATGGGCTACCGCTGGGTCGAGTGAGCCGGCGATGTCGCTGCGACTGAAACTGCTGCTGCTCGGCCTGGCCACGCTCGTGCTACCGTGGGACGGCATCCGCTACGCCCGAGAGATGGAAGCCGCGCTGCGACAGAGCGAGCAGCACTCGCTGCAGGCGGTCTCCGAGACCATCGCCGCGTCGTTGCAGGGGCGGATGAGCCTGCTGTACCGCAATCCCGGCGAGCCTGCGCCCGCGAAATTGGGTCCGTGTGACCTGACGCCCCTGGTGTTGACGGCCGCCCCTTACATCGACGGGTATCCGGACGACTGGCCTCACGCTCCCGGTGCTTGGCGGTACTACGGCACAGGCGCGCACCGCTTCGGTATCCTGACCGGCGTTCACGATCGGATGCTCTATGTGCTTCTGGAAGTGGATGATCCTCGCCTCATCTTCGATGCGCCGGGCGCGAACCCGCTCGACTCCGCCGCCCTCGGCGATCGGGTGTGGATCGGCTACCAGGATCCGCGGGGCGCCCAGCGGCAGGAGTTTCTCGCCCTGACAGGGCCCGGCCCCATCTTTGCGCGACGGATCGTAGCCGGCGAATACGGCAAGGACACGACGGTGCAAGACCCCCGTGTCGTCGGCGCGCTTCAGCCCACGGCTGTCGGCTACGACGTCGAGATCGGAATGCCACTCTCGATGATCGGCAGCCAGTTCGGCATCCTGCTGGACGATCGCGATCAACGCGGCGCGCAGCCCCTGAGTTACGGGACGCTGCGCAGCAGCGATCTTCACACGCTGGGGCGTCTGATCGTCGCCTCGCCGTCGCTGAGCCCCTATCTCGGGCAATTCATGCAGCCCGGCATGAGGCTGTCGGTGAGCACGCCCGCCGGCTCCATCCTGGCGCAGTCGGACGAGCTGGCAGTACCGGGCGTGCTCGCGCCTGAGCCCGGCATCCTGACTCAGATCTACCGGCGCTTCGTCGATCGGCAGGGCGAGCCGCCCTATATCTCGTCCGCGGCGCCGATCTACGGCTCCGCTCGCCACACGGTCATCGCAAAGCTCGAGGTGACCCAGGCTGCGGATCGCTGGGAAGGATTGCGGGATCGAGCGCTGACCCGCCTGCTCGACAAGACGCTGGTGACGAGCGCGCTCGCATTCATCGTCACGTTCGCATTCGCGGCGCACCTGGCGGTAAGGCTGTCGCGCCTGCGCCGGGCCAGCGAGTCCGCGTTGACCCGGGAGGGGCTCGTGACGCAGTTCCCGGAGACGGCGGCGCAGGATGAGCTGGGGGACGTCGCGCGCAGCTTTTCCCGTCTGCTCGGACGCCTCGGAGAGTACACGAGCTATCTGCGCTCGCTCGCCGGCAAGCTGGCGCACGAGATTCGCACGCCGCTCACGATCGTGCGCTCCTCGCTCGAGAACCTGGAGTCCGAGGAAGTCTCGCCGAGCGCGCGCCAATACCTGGAGCGCGCTCGCCAAGGGAGCGAGCGCCTCAATGCCATTCTGGTGGCAATGGGCGCCGCCACCAAGGTCGAGGAGGCGATCGGGAACGCGGAGCGCTCACGCTTGGATCTCACACCGGTGATCGCATCGGCCGTCAGCGCGTACCGGGGCGCGTTCCCGGAGCGCCGCTTCGCGGCCGAGCTGCCCGCCGAAGCGATCGAGATCGAGGGCGCACCCGACCTGATCGTGCAGCTTCTCGATAAGCTCATCGACAACGCGGTCGACTTCAGTCCCGCCGGCGCCACGATCGTCGTACGTCTGCGGCGTGAGTCAGCCGCCGCCCTGCTGGAAGTCGACAACCCGGGACCGCCGCTCGCGCCCGAGGCGCGCGGCCGGCTGTTCGAATCCCTCTGGCAGTCACGCAGCGGCGGCGACAGCCGGCCGCACTTCGGGCTCGGCCTCTACATCGTGCGGCTGATCGCGGAGTATCACGGCGGCGCGGTCACGGCAGCCGACCTGCCGGGCGGGGAAGGTGCGCGCATCGGGGTGCGGCTGCCGCTTGCGGACGCTCCGCTGTTGCCAAATTACAACGATAAAGTCAAGCCGGAATCGGTATGATTTTAGGCGAGAGAGCATGGGGTGATGCGCACACGCCAATACTTGCGGAGGGTAACGAAGCAGAAATCCGGAGGTCGACGCGGGCACGGGTGACGGCCGCAACTTTTGCAGCGGTTGTCAGGAACGACATCGCGTGCACTGACACGCGGAGCTCGAGATTGGGCCGGGGCGAGAGCCCCAGCGTTTCAGCCGAGTGAATAGAGCCCGCGTACGCAAGCTGACAGCGGTCTACCGGGACATGTTCCTCCAAAAAAAATCAGCCCGCCGAGGAGACTCGGCGGGTTTTTTTTTCTTGCAATGCGCGACGCGGTGGATCAACATCCGCGCCGCGCAGCGGGGGTGCCGCCCGCGGCGCCCAGCGATGGTCGTCCGGCCCTTTGGAGGTTTGACGAACGAGATGAAGAAGAGCAACGCGTCGACTGACAGCGACCCTGGGCCCTCTCTTCGCAGCGTCAATTCGTATCTCGAGAAGAATTTTCCCGATTTTTTCGCCGAGGCGCGCTTTCAGGTCGGGGATGACGATTACTTCCTCTACGTGCGCTTCGGCCAGTATCTGGCCCGTTCCATCGAGCAGAACCGGGCCCCCCGAGACAAGATCAACCGCGGCTTCACCGTGCTCAACAAGATGGCACGGGCGTCGGCGCGGCATCCGCGCATCCGGCAGATGCTCGTCTCGGGTCCTCTGGAGTACATCGTCGATGCGCCGAAAGCGCGGGCACTGGCGCTGAAGCGGCTCTCGCCGGTGGCGCAGGGGTATCTGGAAAGCCTCTGCGAATGAGGCCCGTTCATGGAGGAGGCACTGGAGATACGCCGGTTCTGGTTCGGCAATCTGCCGCTGAAGCCTGAGGGCGTGAAGGGCCGCCTCGCGCTGTGGTTCGGTGAAGGTGCCGAGGAGCAGCGACGGTCCGATGAGCTCATTCGCTCCCGTTTCGCCGCCCTCATCGATCGCGCCGCCGCGGGCGAGCTGGCGGCCTGGGCCGACAGTCCGCGACGCCGCCTCTCTCTCATCCTGCTGCTGGACCAGTTTCCCCGTCACGTCCACCGCGGCACGGAGCGGGCCTTCGCCACCGATCTGGATGCGCTCGCGCTGACGCTCTCCGGCATGCAGTCGGCGGCGGATGCGGCGCTCACGCCGCTCGAGAGGATCTTCTTCTACATGCCGCTGCAGCACGCCGAGCGGCGCGAGGCCCAGGAGGAGTCGGTGGCTGCCTACCGCCGGCTCCTCAACGAAGCACCGGAGGAGCTCAAAGCCCTGTTTGCGGACGCGCTGCGGTCGGCGGAGCTGCACGGCGCCATCGTCGCGCGCTTCGGCCGCTTTCCCCACCGCAATCGGATCCTGGAGCGCCGCGACACGCCCGAGGAGGCGGCATACCTCAGCCGCAGCAGCCCGAGCTTCGGCCAGTAGGCGGCGGGGCGCTACGGATTCAGCAGTTGCTCGAGACGGCGGATCCGCCGCTCGAGATCGCGCTGGGCCTCCAGCAGCTCCACCGCCAGGGCCGCGCCGCTCACGTTGATCCCAAGATCGTGCATGAGCCTGCCGACCTGCGCCAGACGCGGCAGCACGGCCGCGGGGAGCTGCCAGTGCTCCGGCGCAGGGCCCCGCGGGCGGAGAAGGCCGAGATCGGCAAGCTCGACCACCGCCTCCAGCTCCAGCCGGCAGAGGCGGCAGACCTCGCTCGCCGCGAGCCAGTCCGCCTCGCCGATGAGCTGCACCTCATGGATCGCCACGACATCGGTCACGCGTGTTGCCTCCTCAGGAGTTGCCCTTCAGGTCTGCACGCGGATCGAAGCTGCCGAGCTTTGCGCGCATCTCTTCGTACACCGCCCGCGCCGCGGCCGAGTCGGCCGGCGGAAGGACGATTTTGAGCTGTACGTAAGCATCGCCCGCCGGGCTGCCCGGCAGGCCGCGGCCCCGCAAACGCAGCTTCTGACCGGATTGCGCGCCGGCCGGCACCTGCATCTGGACGGCGCCTGCGAGAGTCGGCACCGTGACGGTCGCGCCGAGCGCCGCCTCCCAGGGGCAGACCGGCAGCGTCAGCGTGACATCGCGACCCTCCAACTGGTAGAGACGGTTCGGCCGGACGTGCACTTCCAGGTAGAGGTCACCGGCACGTCCACCGCCAGGCGCCGCTTCACCCTGCCCTGCGAGCCGGATGAGCTGGCCATCCGTGATGCCCGCCGGGATGGTCACGCGCACCGTGTGCGAGCGCAGCTCCAGGGTTCCGTCGGACTTCACCTGCGGCCGCTTCAGGTCGAGCGTGCGCGTGCCGCCGCCGAAAGCCTCTTCCAAATCGATGTCGATGCGGGCGTGATGATCGCGTCCGGCCTGCTGTTGGCGCCTTCCGGAGGCTCCAAACGGGCTCGCGCCGCCGAAAAGCGAGGAAAAGAAGTCGCTGAAGCCCTCCTCCTCGAACGCGTGCGCCCCGCCGGCGCCGCGGGCGCCGCGGGCGCGGTTGCCGCCGCTGAACTCGAAGCCGCTCGCCCAGTCCGGGGGCGGCCGGAACTGCTGCCCCGATTTCCAGTCGCTGCCGAGCTGATCGTAGGCGGCGCGCTTCTCCGGATCTTTGAGCACCTCGTAGGCTTCCTGGACCTCCTTGAACTTCTGCTCGGCGTCCTTTTCCTTGCTGACATCAGGATGGTACTTGCGGGCGAGCCGGCGATAGGATTTCTTGATGTCCTCGCCGGTGGCCGTGCGGGCCACGCCCAGAACGCTGTAGTAATCCCGATATTCCATGAGCGAGGGAGCCTTCGTGGAAAGGTTAAGGATAGGGTGCATCGTGACATGGGGGCGCGGGGAGCGAAGCCAAGCCCCAGGCGCTTGAATCGCCCGCCCGCGGCCCCATGCAGCAGGCATGAATGCCGAGACCCACGCTGCCGCCGCCCTGCTGGTGGCGTGTCCACAGTGTCACTCGCTCGTCCGCGTGCCCGAAGCACGGATGGCGGAGCATCCCAAGTGCCCGCGCTGCAAGTCGCCCGTCCTGGCGGGGGAGCCGGTCGCGTTGGACCGCACGTCCTTTGCCGCTCATGTCGAGCGGGCCACGTTGCCGGTACTCGTCGACTTCTGGGCCCCCTGGTGCGGCCCTTGCCGCATGATGGCGCCGGTGCTCGATCGCACGGCGGCGCAGCGCGCCGCCGGTCTTCGTGTGGCGAAGGTCAATACCGAGGAGCAGCAGGAGCTCGCCGCGCGCTTCGGCATCCGCAGCATTCCGACGCTGATCCTCTTCCGCCACGGACGCGAGCTCGCGCGCCAGGCCGGCGCGGTGGATGCCTCCAGCCTCTCGCACTGGCTGGACCGCGCTCTGCGCTGAGAGCGATTCCCAACACCAGCGTGACATGACTGGCGGCCGGCGCGTGCGCCGCGGCGGTGCAGGCACTGTCATCCGCCGCCCATTTCGATGCAACGGTGCCGTCAACCGGCGCCGGTAGGGTGAGGAGCCGCCCGGTTCACGCGATGGAGGCACGGGGCATGGTTTTTGCAAATCGGTCCGGAGTTCGACCCAGTGCCACCGCCCGCATGATGCGCCTCTCCCGTCCGCCGCCGACCCGGAATCTGCGGGTCTTCTGCGTCGCCGCCCGGCACCGCAGTTTCAAGCTCGCCGCCGACGAGCTGTACCTGACACCCTCCGCGGTCAGCCACCAGATGAAGGAGCTGGAGGAGACGCTCGGCGTGGAGCTCTTCGTGCGCAAGTCGCGCGCTCTCGAGCTCACCGCGGCGGGATCCGCGCTGCTCGAGGAGATCGAGCCGCTGCTGACCGCGCTCGACCGCAGCCTCGCGCAGGTCGCGCGCCGCGGCGGCGGCAGGCGGACGCTGCGCATCCTGTTGCCGCCCTTCTTCGCGAGCGAGCTCTTCATCCCGCGGCTCACCGGCTTCTGCGCCGAGCATCGCGAGATCGACATTCAGATCGACACCCGCGATCCGCGGCCCTCCCTGCATCCCCCCGGTGCCGACGTCTCGATCCTGCTCGCCGATGCGGAGCCGCAGGGCGTGCAGGTCTCGCGGCTCTTCGCCCTCTCGCTGACCGCGGTCTGCGCACCGCAGCACGCCGCGGCAGTGGCGCGGCTCGGCAGCGCGGCGCTCAGGGAGCTGCCGCTCATCGTCCACAAGCCGCGGCCCTGCGCGTGGGCGAGTTGGGCGGAGCAGATCGGCCTGGAGGCGCCGGAGCCCAAGAACCTCATCGAGCTCGACACGATGTATGCCGCCGTGCGTGCGGCCGAGCGCGGCGTCGGCATCGCTCTCGTGCCCTCGAAGCTCTGCGAGGCATGGTTCCGATCCGGCTCGCTCGTGCGCATGTTTGCCACGGAGCTCGCCACCGCCGACACCTACTTTCTCGTGAGCCGCCGCAAGGACGCCGGCAGGCCCGAGATCAGCGCCCTGACCGAGTGGGCGCTGGGGCAATTCCGCGATCCGGCCGAGCCTTCCCGGCGCAGCGCAGATGCGGCGTGCGGATGAGCCGCGCTCATCCGTCGCCGCAATTTTTTTCGTTTGTCGCGCGGCGCCGCCCTCCATATCCTGACACCGTCACGATGTCCGGATCCAGGGCCATCAACGAGTCAATCGGGCCCGGGAGACGAGGCCGCCCCTCCCCCCCCTCAGGGGCGGTTTTCGTCTCCCGACGCCCACCAGCCGGAGAACTCCGAGCTGGTGAGCGCCATCTGCGACACCGGCCCATACTCGGCGACCGCACCCCTGATCCGCGCCGCATCCCCGATCGCGACGATGGCGACCGCGTCGGAGGGCGGGAACGCCTCCTCGATCACCGCTTGCGCTTCCGGCACCTCGACCGCGGCGAGCTGCGCGGGATAGTCATCGACATAACCTCTGCCGAGGCCGTAGAGCTCGATCTCCGCCAGCATCCCGGCCCAGTCCGCGGCGGTCTCCAGGCCGAGCGGATACTGGCCCAGCGTGTAGGCGAGGGCGGAATCCAGCATCGGCCGGCTCACCCCGTCGCAGCGCAATCGATCGAGGGTCCGCAGCGCCAGATCGAGCGCCCTGCCGGTGTTCTGCGTCTGAGCGAATGAGCGCAGAGAGAACTCGCCGGGCACGCTGCCGCGCGCGAAGCTCGAGCGCGCGCCGTACGAGAGGCCGGATTTGATGCGCAGCTCCGTGTTGAGAAGCGAGGTGAAGCGTCCGCCGAAGAGCGTGTTGACCAGATCGAGCGCCGCGCGCCGGGGATATCGCTTGTCCACCCCCACGTTGCCGATCCAGAAGTAGGTCTGAGCCGATCCGGGAAAGTCGATGAGCAGCACGCGCCGGCCGGCCTGGGCACGCGGGCGCGGAAGGATCGGCGGCGGTGCGGGTGTGCGGTGCCAGCGGGAAAAGCTGTCGTCGGCCATTCGGGCGAGCAGGTCGCAGTCGATGTCGCCCGCCAGCACGAGGATCAGCCGCTCGGCGCCGAATTGCGCCTCGTAATAACGCCGCACATCCTCGCGGTCGATGGCCGCGAGGGAGGCCTCGCAGCCGAATACCGGTCGCCCGTAGGGGTGATCGCCAAACAGGAACGCGCGGCCGTAGGTGCCGATGAGCTCCGCCGGATCGGAGTCCTTGGCGGCCTTGATGAGCTCGACCTGGCGGGCCGCGAGATCCCCGAGCTCTTCCTCCTCGAGCAGGGGCCGCAGCAGCGCGTCCGCGAGCAGCTCCAGCATCAGTTGCTGGTCGCGCGCGAGGAACTGTCCGCGGAGGGTGATCGCCTCCGCGCCGGCTCCGGCGCCGAAGCTGCCGCCCACGCCCTCGACGACGTCGGCGAAGGCATAGGCATTGCGCTCTCCGGCGCCCTTTTCCAGCAGACCCGCGACCAGGGAAGCCACGCCGGGCCTGGAGGCAGGATCGCCGAGCGCACCGCCGCGCAGAACTGCGCTGAACGCCACCAACGGAACGTCCCGGCGCGGCACCAGAATGAGGGAGACGCCGTTCTCGAGCGAGAGCCTTTCGTGCCCGGGTACGCGCACCGTCATCTTCAGGCGCTCGCGGGAGCCGCGTCCGGCACCAGCACGCCGAGGGTGCGGCGCCGCTCATCGAGTATCTCCAGTGCGACGGCGCGCACTTCCTCCGTGGAGACCGCGGCAATCTGCGCCGGCGCATCGAACAGCTTCGACCAGTCCCCGTGAAACACTTCATATTCTCCGAGGAGCTGCGCCTTGCCGTCGATGGCGGCGAGCTTCTTC
>JABBNZ010000190.1 GCA_019352035.1 Pseudomonadota bacterium
CCCAGAGGAGGCCCAGGAAGACACCGCCCAGGAATGCGCCGACCGTCCACAAGATCGGCCGCGGAAAGCTCTTATTTTCTGGAGGCACGGCAGGGTCGATCACTCGCAGCGCGAATTCATTTCTACCTCTTGCGACCATCTCTTTCTTGATCTCCGACTCCAGGAGTCCGTAGATCGCATTTTTCACTTCCACTATGTTGGTGCCGGCAATTTGCTGATCCAGATATTTGATGTTTCGCTGCGCCTCCTCGATCGCCTGCTGGCGCAGGAAATCGTTGGTCATCTCGACCAGTCCATTGGCCCACTGGGCGGCTTGCTGCGGATTCTTCCATCTAATGGTGAGCGTAACCAGGCCTGTCTTTTCATCGTCATCCACCGACCTGATCTTCTTCTCGAAAAGCCGGTTTGCCTTCCATAATGTGGGAATCTTCTCTCGATCCGTGGATTTCCAACGCTTCAATATGGGATTCCATTCCTTGGCATACAGGATCGGGAGAAGATTGTTCTCGCGGATGAAGCGGTACGTCAGGACTTTCGATTGAAGCGTGGCCAGGGTTGCCGTCGTTTGTCCTCCCGCGCCCCCAAGACTCAGCCCCGCCAGGGAAGCAAGCCCCCCCAATCCCGACCCAGCCGATACGAGCGCGCCCAGGCTCCCCAGCGACTCGTTGCGGCTGGACACGGGCAGAAGCTCAACGTGCGCCGTGTATTCCGGAGTGACAGCGAATGCCGTGATTATCGCTGCGATCGCGCAGATACAGCCCGCCAGCGCTGCCAGCCAGCGGGTGCGCCATAGGAACAGCAGCAGGTCTCGCGCGGTGACGGCGTCCTCTCGCGCAGCAAGCACGTGGGGGCGATCATCGCCGCGCCGTAGAAATTCCGGTGGTGACTGATCAACATTCGCTGGGGTCATTGACCTGATCTCGATTGCCTTGCGCTCCGCCCGGTCCCGCTCATTCGCCCTAAGCGCCTGGGAGAGAGCCTGATTCGGCTCGAGCCCGGATGAATCTAATTGGGCCGATCGGTGCCAGCGGACCGGCCGTGCAACCCGGGGCCGCGTCGCGCAGCGCTTTGCATGCTGCAGCAGCAGAGTTCGCCGTACTGTCTCGCGCACCCAGGTACCGGACCATGTGAACGCTTGTCCGCGCACTGGACGCGCCCGGCCCATTTTGCCATTCTAGCCGCATATCTGGCAGCATAGCTCATTTTAAACAGTGCCGGAGGCAGGCCTCCCTCGGTGTCCGAGAGAGCAGCATTCGCACTTCAGGCGTACAGAGGGGCGGCGGCGGCTTGAGCCCGCCAGCAGCGCCATCGCCGTGCGCACGGAAAGAGTGATCCGCCCAATTTTGAGGCACACAGGGGTATTCGATGGCGTATGTCCGCCGGTTCGTCTCGGGGATTCGTTCTCAGCTATACGATGCCATTGGATCGGTGGCTGCGCGAGAGTACCTTCCGTCAGAGCGCCGCGATGACGATCTGTTCTTCGTGGAGTTTCCGAAGTCCGGCGTCACCTGGCTCACGTTTTTGGTTGCCAATACGAATGTTCTCCTCAATGGCGATCGTCGCAAAATCACTTTTTTCAACATCAACGACTTCGTCCCCGATATCCAGCTGGCGCATCACATGAGGACATCCGGGTTGCCTCTCCCAGGCTACCGGTGCTTCAAGAGCCACTCCCCTTATACGCGCTACTATCGAAAAGTGTGCTACCTGGTCCGCGACCCGCGGCACGTGATGGTCTCGTACTGGGCATTCCTCACGGGATTGGGCTGGTGGAAAGGCACTCTGGAGCAACTCGTGACGCACCCGCACCACGGAATAGCCGGGTGGGTCGACCACGTCTCGGGATGGCTGCACGGCGTTGATGCAGCAGCCGCGTTCACCCTCATCCGATACGAGGATCTCCTCGCGGACACGCCCGCCGAGCTGAAGCGGCTGTACGCTCTCCTGGGCATGCCGGTTACGGACGAGCTTTTGGCTACTGCGGTGTCCAACTCAGGTATCGATATGATGCGCAGCCTCGAGGCGGAACTGGCCGCGA
Organism: Pseudomonadota bacterium; assembly: GCA_019352035.1. GTDB lineage: Bacteria > Pseudomonadota > Gammaproteobacteria > Steroidobacterales > Steroidobacteraceae > 13-2-20CM-66-19. Next base: position 2,039 of record JABBNZ010000190.1, read on the forward strand.
GCCATCCGGCACTGAAGGGCTACGAATTTGTCCGGCGAAAATCGCCGGGGGGCACCCGGGAACCGCTTCCACACAGCGTGTCAGAACTGATCGTGCGTAAGGCGGGAGATCTCATGAAGCGACTGGGGTACAGCACCGATGGTGTAGGGAATGCCGATGCCTCCAACGGCCCCAGATAGGGCTTGATGAGTTCAAGCGGTCTGAAATCGCGACTCCTCTCCGGCTCGTTCTGGGCGATTACCGGCGAGCTCATAGCCGGCGGAGCCCGGGGAGTCTCGTACATCGTATACGCCAGACTCCTGTCACCCACCGACTTCGGACTCGTCGGCTATTCGCTCCTCTTCATCAACCTCTTCCCGCTCCTGATTGACAACAGTCTGGGGCTGGCACTGATGCGCCACCCAGAGCAGGATAATCGGCTCTACAGCAGCGTCTACTACCTGAACATCGCACTGGCCCTGGTGGCGATGGTCGCGCTGTGTCTGACCGCGCGCGGCGCGGCCGCGCTGCTCCATGATCACAGGATCGCCATCATATTGCCGATCCTCAGCTTCCAGCTTCTCTTCAACGCGCTGTGCGCGGTGCACATGGCCACTGCTCGGCGGCGCTTCGAGTATCGTCGTCTGGTTCCCGTCCGCCTGATCTCGACGATTGCGTCCCTGGGACTCGGTATACCTCTTGCCATGCTGGGCTACGCCTACTGGGCTCTCGTGATATCGTCGCTGGGCGCCGCCCTGAGCCAGATGATAGCCGCACAGCTATTACTGGACTGGCGTCCCACGCTACAGTTCGACCTCGCTGCGATTAAGTCCTTGTCCGGTTTCGCCTCCTGGGTCGCCGTCGACATGGGCGTGACGTGGCTGGTCATGTCCGGCGGAGGATTCTTCCTCGCCTTCTATCTTGGCGCACACGATCTCGGGCTCTTCCGGCTCAGCGACCGTATTGATACATACCTGTTGGGATCCGTACTCAGCCCCCTGATCCCGGTCCTGTACGCGGGCTTCTGCGAAACTTCCACGCAGCCAAACGCGTCATGGCATCTGTTCGAGCGTAGCGTCTTTACCCTTACTCCCATTTCGCTGGCTCTTGCGGGTTGCCTTGTCGTCGCCGCACACCCTCTGGAAGCCGTGATCGGCGCCAAATGGCAAGGAATCGCTACGGTGGTCACCTTGAACGCCGTTGCGGACGGCGTGTCGTACACTACGCTGTCGGCGCCTTCCCTGCTGAGGGCTCATGGGCTCGCTAGGGTAGTCGCCGCGATGCGCATCGTTACCGTGATAGTGCAGGTCGCAGTCTACATGGCCCTCGCCCCACATGGGCTGCTCCCCTTTATGATCGGCAAGCTGGCTATCGAGGTTGCCATCTTGATCAGCACTTTCGTCGTACTACGCATCACGTTCTCGCAGCCCATAATGCGGATTATGCGGCGGCAGCTCTGGCAAGTGATCATCGTGGGCATATGCACCATCGTCGGCCTTCGCGTCACCGCCAGCGTCGCCGCTTTTGGTCCACCGCTCGCCCTCACTGCAGGATTGCTGGCTTTCGCATTGCCCGTCGGCGCCTTTCTTTTCCTTACTCAGCGGGAGTTCTTCGCCTTCGCTCTCGCGCGCCTGGTCTCTGGACGATCAGGTGCTCGGTCCCAATGAGCAGCCAAACCCCAGCTCTTCCCTGACCATCCATGCTCGATTCGATACTCAAAACCGTA
>JABBNZ010000191.1 GCA_019352035.1 Pseudomonadota bacterium
ATCTAACCGGATTCGGACAGGAAGTACGCGTCGCGCTGGCGGAGCGAGAGGACTTCTTCGTGGGCGAGGGACTCGCCCAGCGCCAAAAGCAGCGGGTCATCCTTGCACGGAATCTGCTCGCTACGCTCAGAAACCGCGATCTGCAGAGCGCGGCGGAGAAGATCCAGGTCGAGACCGGACTGGTTCATCGGCCGATGGTCGATGGCGAACCGGTATCGGGCACGTTCCGGCGGTCGGTCGTATTGGTTAGTGGGCGATTCGCTATGCTGGATGACGGCATTGGCTTCAGCTTGGTTCCGTGGCGACCAGTAATCGAGGGACGGATTGGTCAGGTGATAACGGCGGTCACACGACGCGACCACGTATCATGGACCCTCGCACGGCAGCGTGGCATGGCGCTTTAGCTCTCCGCATTCTCATCAGTTAACACGGCCGTGAGGCGCGAATTTGTGTGTGGCAGAAGGATCGCTGCGAAAGCTGACCCAGCATGCGGTATGCATAGCGACCCGACGGGAACATTCAGACGTCCACATTCGCGACACTAAAATTCAAGAAAGCGGACGTACGTCGCATCATCCGTGTTTGCAGTGCTACAGCCGGCGAGATCAAACTTCTCGAGAATTCTGCCGGCGCTCAACAGCCCGATTGCGCCCCTCTGTCTTTGCAGCATCACATGCAGCTGTGATCTCGTCGTAGTTCTGCAGATACAGCTGCGCTCGCTCAGGCGGCATGTCCGCCGTACGCAAATCGAGGCTATTGCGCCGTATAAAGTAATACACAAGCGCAAGGCGCATCTGAATTTGAAGCTCGCCGTTTTGGATTCGATAATCGTGCTCGATAGTCCTCCGCTGGCTGTCGTTGAGTCCAGGGTGAGCGATGAGCTTCAGCGTGCCGAACGTATTCCACTCGACGTCATCTTGTGGGTCCATGTCGCATGGGGCCGGTGGAGAGAAGGACAAGATTCGACCCAGAACGTAGTCACGAAACTCCCCGTGCTCTTGAGATAGGGCCCGTACATGCCACCGATGTCCATCGTGAGCCAACGCGTGTGGGCAGATTACGCGTGACCCGGTACGCGTCAGTGATTGGTAGAAGATTTCGATAGAATTCCGCCGGCGAACCGCGTCGAGAATAGCGCGAAGAACAAATGCTTCAGGACCGCGCGCGATCCGCGGCACACCGTCAACGGGCGGCAGACCGTCGAACCATGTGTCGCTCTTGTGGATGGCTTCTGTGGCAAGCGCCTCGAGCTGAAGCAGGTAGCGCTCAGGGGATAGCCGCAAAAACTTAGGCCGGAAGTCGGGCCGCGTCACGTACGTCTTTTCGGTCGCATCGTAGGTGATGTTTTCCGCCGCTGCTTCCTGGTACCGCGCGAAATCCGCGGAGGCTTGCGGCGTGGATATGTGGAAGCACTCCTCGAGGTCGCGGCGGTTTACCCGTCCATCCCAAAACGCGCGCCACTCGATGAACTCGAGCCGCTGCTTCAATCCCCATCGCACATCGCTTTCGTCGGCCATATCAAATACCAGTATAGTTTCTTTACACGTCTAGAATCATTACGTATACTTATGCTACTCGTTTCTGGTGATGCATGGCTGCTTCGTCGACTCCCCCACCGCGCCACAGGCGAACGGAGAACTTAAGTGACTGAAAGTACAGAGAAAAGAGACCCAGATGACCGTCATCCACATAAGGTCACGATCATCGTAGATGGCGTCAAGCATGAGGTTCGCGCTGGCCCCTGGATCGTCAGCGAGCTGAAGGCAGCCGTAGGCGTTCCGGCCGCCAAGGTGCTGGCCGAGATCACGCCGCAGGGCCTGAAGGACCTTGATGACGGGGCAACGATCTCCGTCCATGAGGGAGAGCGCTTCATGAGCCACGTGCGCACAGGAGGGTCCTCCTGATGTCCGCCGAGGATACACTTATGCTGCAGGATCACCTGCGGCCGCTGCTTGAAATCTGCGGCGGGGAAGTGCGCTTCATGATTGAAGGCGAACGGCGGCTCATCTTCCTGGGCAAACTGCACTTTCAGGTGAATGGGACCGAGAAGGTGATGGACGCGGTGCTCTGTCTGAATCACAACAACCCAACGTACCCCACGAAACTGTACCTCGCCGAAAAGCTCGGCTGTGGCCTCAACTGGAATGAGGCCGCGTCCCTGCTGGGGCGCAACTGGTTCACTTTCTCGTGGCGGGACGTACCGAGCAACCAGAGCCCGATCGAGATTCTGGCGGCGCACCTAGCGCCGCTGGCCCGCGGACGCGCGGCATGAAGACCCTATTTCGGGCTACGGCCGACTTCATGGCACATGTACGCCGGGATCTCGAGCGGCCCCATGCATTTGCGCACGAACGCGTCGGGTTCATTGCCGTCCGTGCTGCAGCCGGACACGAGCACTTGGTGCTGCTCGCTGAGCGATATTACTCGGTGGACGATCAGGACTATGTTCCAGATCCCACGGTTGGGGCGCTCATTGGGCAGGAGGCTCTTCGGAAGGCGCTGGAAATCGCGCTGCTGAAATCCGTCGGCATGTTCCACGTGCATGCCCACTTCTTCCCGGGAAGGCTCTGGTTCAGTCCAATAGACCTTCGGGAGCAGACCCAATTCGTGCCGGACTTCTTCAGCGCATGCGGAAACATGCCGCACGGTGCGCTCGTGTTGAATCACACCGATGCAGCGGGGCGGGTATGGCTGTCCCGTACGAGAATCGCAACGATCGACGAGTTCAATACCGTTGGGACCAACGTTACGGTTGAACGTGCACTTAGCAGCAGCGGCGTGGATTTCTACGCATGACCGGCAAGGGCGATTTTAGCCGGCAGAGTTTCCTCGGCGCGGAATCAGAAGAACGACTCGCACGCCTGCGTGTCGTAATCGCCGGCCTGGGAGGCGGCGGCTCTCATGTCGCGCAACAGCTGGCGCACGTCGGGGTCGGAGAAATCCGTCTGCTCGATCCGGATTGCATCGAGCCCAGCAACCTGAACCGCCTTGTCGGTGGTATGCAAGACGACGTCAACGCACGCAGGCCGAAGGTTGAGATTGCGCAGCGCACCATCCTGGGAATTCGGCCGTGGATTAGGATCGTGGCGAAAAAAAAGAAATGGCAGGAGGCGGCCAAACTCATTGCGGATGCTCACGTGGTCGTCGGCTGCCTGGATGGATACCAGCAGCGCGACTATTTAGAAGGTGCCGCGCGTCGGTATCTTCTACCGTACATCGACGTCGGTATGGATGTTACCAAGATTGCGGACGATGAATTCGCCGTATCTGGCCAGATGATCATGACGCGACCCGGCGGACCGTGCCTGCAGTGTCTTGGCTTCATTACGCCCGAGCGTCTAGCGCAAGAAGAGAATCGGTACGGGGACGCCGGGGGCAACCCGCAAGTCGTGTGGACGAACGGCACGTTGGCTTCGCTTGCTGTCGGCGCTCTCATCAAACTAGTCACGCCGTGGTTCTCAACACAGGATCTCTTCACTTGGCTGGAACTGGATGGCAATGCGCAGACAGTCATGCCAAGCGAGCAGCCGCGTTATCGGGTCCTTCCTAAAACGTGTCCGCATCGTGGGGGCCAAGATGGTCTAGGGGATCCATTTTTCAGAAACGGCTTGGTCTGAAGCTACGCTCCATTCGCTCTGCGGTATAGACCTCACGGGGGCCAAGGTTGGCTTCTTTTCGGAACACGCTTGCGCTCTATGCTTCCTCATCAGAGGTC
>JABBNZ010000192.1 GCA_019352035.1 Pseudomonadota bacterium
GGAATCTTCCCCCTGCACCGCCCGGCGCGCGTTGGGGTTTCCCGGTGCGGAACTTGGAACATGATCTTGCTCCCCTGCTTTGCAACGGTTTGAGCGTTCTGCTGATCGACGAACGCGAGGCGCAATACGGCCGACCGCGAATGCGCGTGCCAGTGTGTCGGTTTGTCCCGGGCAAGAGGAATCACTCTGCCGCCTCTCCGCGGATTGCGGCAACGGAACCGAAGGTGGTTGGTCGGAATGCCCGGGATGTGCGCCGCGTGAAGCGTCCGTAGACAGATCGATCGAATGTCCGCTTACCGGTATCCCGGGCGATCGGCTGCGAACGGTCCGCGGATGCCACCAGCGGCAGGCCCGCGGCGGACAAATGGTTACGCTCAAGGATCCATCGCCGCACTTTCCGACGGCTTGGTAGCCGCAGCGTGGCGGGACGTTGAATAGCCCGCGCTGAGGGGCGGCTGTGGCCCCCCGTGGACAACGACTTCCTGAGGCCCGGTGATGCGCCTGCAGCGTGACTGAGCGATATCGCACCGGCTGCCGCGCGCCGGAAGTGACGCATTAGGGCTGCTAGTTGCAGACGACCAGCCATGGAAATCGCTGAACAGAACGCCACCAGCGCTCCCGACCTAGCGTAATCCACACCTGGATACCTACCTCTTCCTGCCGACGCTGCGGCGCTCGGCAAAATGAGTCCGGCTCTGCTCAGCAAAACGATGCCATACGGGTGACAGGATTGGGCGCAACATTCGTGACGCTGTCACTGCGGTTCTCGGGGCGCAGGGACGGTAGCCGGGGCGCTCGGCGTGCCGGCGGAGCTGGTGAGGGGGACGGTCGGTCGGGGAGGCTCAGCCGGTCTGGGGTCTCAAGCACGGCCCATCGATGATGAAGGTGTGGCAGCGCTCGCGCACGCGGCTCAGTAACGCTTTGGTGAGGGCGGGGTTGCCGAGGAAGTCCTGCCAGGCCGCAAACGGTAGATTCGTGCTGATCAGAGTCGGGCGACGATGATGTCGCTCCTCCATGAGCTTGAAGAAGATGTTGGTCTGCTCTGTTTTGATGTTGAGATATCCAAGCTCATCAATCAGTAAGACATCCACTCGGGCGAGGGAGCGCAGCAGCCGGCGCGTTGAGCGATCGGCGAGCGAGGCGTACATCTCATCGAACAGATCCTGCGCCTTGATGAACAGCACCCGGTAACCGTTCTGCGCTGCCTTGCGGGCCAGCCCGGTGAGCAATCCCGTCTTGCCAACGCCGGTTTCCCCGATCAGTACGATGTTCTCCGCCTTGGGGATGAAGTCCAACTGGGCGAGGGTGCGGATCTGACGTTCTTTGATCCCGGTCTGGATCTTGAAGGGAAAGGACTCGAGGGTCCACTCCTCGGGGAAGCGTGCCGTGCGGATGCGCCGCTTGAGCGCCTCCTCCTGACGGCCCTCCCACTCAATACGCATCAGCTGAGTGACAAAGGTGGCGATCGGGGTGCCGGCCGCCTCCGCCGCGATGAGCATCTCCTCGAAGCGCGCGGCACAGGCACGCAGCTTCAGGTTCTCGAGCAGCTGCTTAAGTTCTTCAGTCATCGCGGCCCTCGGGCGTGAGCGTGAGCACGAAGTACTCCTCGGCGATCTCGCGCAGGACCATCCGCTCGAGCCGATCGAGGTCAAAGAGCCGATAGTGCTCAGCCTGGCGCAGCGCTGCGAGGAAGGCCTCGCGCGGATACTCCTGCAGCATCGAGAGCAGACGCCGCAGCGGTGCCCGCCGATCCCCGATCTGGCGCTTCAGTGCGGCCAGGTAGTTGGCCACCTGCGGCTCCACGGCGAGCATCTCGAGCTCTTCCGGGGCCGGTTGCGGATGACGTGCGAGCCCCTGTCCGCGCGGCGGTCGGTGGGCAGGGTCGGTGAGGCGCACATCGAGCGGCTCGTACACGCGCTGGTGGGCTGCGACCCGCCGCGGTCCCTCATACAGCTCGATGCGCTCGAGCGTCTCGCGCACCTCGAGCGTGCGGCCAATGAGCCGCCAGGGGGCCGAGTAGCGATTGCGGTTCAGATGCACGTAGCCTTCGGCATCGACAATGCGGGTGTGCAACTGATAGACCTCCGGCACGTACAACGGCAGCGGCTTCAAGTGCAGGCGCTCGGCGGCGAACAGTTCCCGTCGGCTCGCGTGTAGCTTTGGCGAGAACGTCGCGTTCCAGGTGTCACACCTCTCTCGTGCCCGGGCGTTGAGGTCCCGCCAGTCGGTGAACATCGAGCCGACGAGGAACGCCTTGTCGATGCGGTGGAACGGTGCCTCCACGCGTGCCGAGCGGTTCGCGTCTCCGACCTTGTGGGCCTTGAAGGTAAAACCGAACCGCTCGGCGAAGGCGGCCATCTCGGGGGCGGGGATCATGGTAGGTCCGGTGCCGGCGGCGACGATCACGTGGGAGTTGTCCACCATGCACCTCGCGGCGGCGCCGCCGAAGTAGAGGATCGCCTCGGTGAGGAACGCCTTGCACTCAAAGCGCGTGAAGCGCGGATAGTGCTGGAAGAAGATCAGCCGCGAGTAGCAAAGCACCACCGATGCGCTCTGCAGCGGGGTCAACCGCCCGCCGATCATCGCGGCGTGCGGGGAGGTATCGTGCTGCATCTCCTCGCCTGCGGCAAAGGTGTAGTGTCCGGCCGGTGGCGGCGGGGGCGCACCGATCCCGTGCTTGCGGCAAAAGGCGGTGAGCGCTGGATAGGAAAGCTCCACGCCGCGGGCGAGGAGTTCCTCGTGTACCCGGCCGAGATGGCCCTGGTAGCGGGCGTAGAGCTCGAGGATCCTCTCGCGCTGCGCTTCGGCGAGCTCGGGGCGGATGAGCGGTGGCGGGGCCACCTCGCCGCTGGCGATGACGCGGCGCACCGAGGCGCGCGCGACAGCGAGCGCCCTGGCGATGGCGCGCGTGCCGTGACCAGCCGCCTTCAACTTCAGGATCGCAGTCCGGGTGGGTTCATCCAGCATGGCCGTGCTCCAGATCAAAGCGGTGCAGGAGCCGTTCGAGGTCGGCCTTCGCGCGCGCGAACGCATGGCCGACTTCGAGCCGCTCGCTCTCGAGGAGCTGCGGCAAAAGCCCCTCGTGCAGCGCGCGCAGCGCCCGGCGGGCGATACCGCCGAGGGCGGAAAGATCATCGAGAAAACGTTGGGTCGCAGACGGCGGTGCCGGATGGCTTGCCGCCTTCGCATCCAGGTAGACCTTGGGGCTTGAGAGGATGAGCTCCCGGGTGCGCTGGGAACCGGACTGCCAGCCCGCATAGAGCGTCGCCACTTGCCGCGTGGTCGGCTTCAGCGGCAGGATCGCGGCGGCGAGCCGCTCAGTGGCCGCGACATCCACACGCGCCATCGGTACCAGATACTTCATCGCCGCGTGCGCACTCAAGGCTCCGAGCCGTACGTGTTCCTGCACCTGCACGGGCAGGCACTTAATCAGCGCCAGACGGCCGCTCACCCAGCTTTTGCTGTGTTCAAACCGGCGGGCCAGTTCCTCCAGCGTGTAGCCGAAGCGCTCCTGCAGCTCCGCAAGGAGCCAAGCCTGGTCGAGCGCATCCTCGCTCCCGCGACGCAGGCCCCGCTCGAGCAGCAGGGCTTCGACTTCCTCGAGCTCCCAGCGTGTCGCCAACACCACATCGCGCG
>JABBNZ010000193.1 GCA_019352035.1 Pseudomonadota bacterium
GGGATTGCCCGCCGGTCGCCGGTCGCCGGCCACGCCGCAGCGCAGCAGTCCAGGCCGCGCGAAGCGCGCCCGCGAGCACGGCCGCAAGGCCGCGCGCAGGCCTGGACGGCGAGAACGGCGTGGCACCCTACCGGGGCATGCAATCCCGCCTCTTCTGAGGGTCGCCCCGATCGCCTGAGGCGAGTAGCCGCTCGCTCATTCCGGTCGGAGGGATTGACATGGCATATGCAAGGCATATGCTCCTCGCTAGGAGGTACTCACCATGAACTCCAAGAGAAAGCAGCAGCGTAAAGAGGCACCGCCCCCCCGGACTGCAGCGAAATCGATGTCACCGGCGGCCTTGCGCCGTGCCTCCATCTTCCGCAACGGCGCCAACCAGGCGGTGCGGCTCCCTCAGGAGCTGCGCTTTCCGGAGGAAGTGAAGGAAGTTCGCATCCGCAAGCAGGGCGATAGTCTCGTTCTCTCCCCGATCCGGCCCGACTGGGCCTCCTTCTTTGCGCTCAAAGTAGACGTGCCCGAGGACTTCCTAGCGGATCGCGGCGATTCGCCGCCGCAGCAACGGGAACCGCTATGAAGCTCTTCATGCTAGATACGGATATTTCGAGCTACATCATCCGCCGCCTCCCAGAATCCCTCGCGCAGCACTTCGAGAGGCACGCCGATGAGATCTGCGTATCCGTGATCACCGCCGCGGAGCTGCGCTTCGGAGTCGAGAAATCAACAAGCGCGAAGCTCGCGGATCTCGTCGAGAGCTTCCTTGAGCGTCTCCCGATCCTCGATTGGACAGACGCGGTGACGCCACACTATGCCCGAATCCGTGCCGCACTCGAACGACTCGGGAAGCCGATCGGGAACGCAGACCTAATGATCGCCGCCCATGCCGTTTCCCAGCGGGCGACCGTCGTCACCAACAATGTACGGCATTTTGCTGCCGTGCCAGGGCTCAAAGTCCAGGAATGGACATAGTAAGAATATGCAACTTCTGTTCAATTCCGAATGGGCGGTAGCTTCACGCTGCTGTACGCCCCCATGACTCACGGCGCGTTTGCCGCGGCACGACCCTCATGTATTCTTAACCTCTTGCGCAGGGAGTCCCTAATGCTCGAGGTTGGATGATTCGGCCATCATCTGTATTAGCGCCTATACAGTTGAGCGGAGAGTGACTACTGAAGAGACCGCACATGCCGGTCGCCCGGACGCGTCCTCGATTCGTGCCGTGACCGGCTTATCGCCTCCGGATCGCTCGAATCTGTGTACAACCCCATTCGACCATCAGTTCTCCGATCGTTCCCGGAACAGCAGGCGCCCATTGCGCCGAACTCGGATCAGCGACCTGGGAGGTACTGGCGCCATCCAAATTGCTGCTCGCGTAATAGGTTGCGGCGAGGTCACGAGTAGTGTCCGTTGCACAATCCATCTCCGTACGCTCGACGAAACTGCGGTATGTTTGATACATCGAATTTGACTGATTTGACATAAATTCCCAACCAAACCAAGCGGTGACGATATGCCCTTTGACCGTAACATCGTGAGTCGAAACGTAGACAACAGATTCGCCAGACCCAGCTCCCGAATTGGTAAAGTATTGCCAGCCCCCATTTGGGAGCGGCTCTAGGGAGTCCCGCCACGACTGCTCCGGAGTACTCGGCAACGGCTTGAGTGGCACCGCATCTGGGCCATGAGACGCAGGCGTATTTGGAGAGTGCGGGGCGCTGCCTTGCTCGAAGAATTTCAGCCTCCTAGCCGCAGGGGACTCCGATGGAGGGGCGGCATTGGCTGGCACAGAACCGTTACAGTTCCCAAGGCGCCCAGAGCAATTACTGCGATCAACGAGGCGCGTTGCATAGGAGACCTCCCGAACCTACCCTAGTATCGTCCATACAGCTTACCCAGTTGCCGCTCTTTCATCAGACAGCGGCCGCCCTCCAGATTTGCTTGTAGCGCGGTCCCGAACGACGGGCCTCTGGCTCTCAGATTTCGCCTCACCCCGAGCTGCGGGCGCGTGAGTACCTCGGCGATTTAGGCGTGCCGGGTTGTGTGAGCAAATCCTCAACGTTTGCCCAAACAATTCTGCAGGAGCGCCGCCTATCAGCCACCGCGCGCTCGTTAGGTGCTACCGAACACGGAATTCTGCTTCTTGATCATCCTCTCGATGGCGCTATTCCTGGCCTTTGCGGCCTTAGGATTCGATTCCGGCGCTTCGTTGCGCAGAATGAAAGTATCCGGTCTAAATATCTCCTGGAAACTGCGACCCAACCCGCTCACTACGCCATAGGCTAGATTCGGCGTGGTCCTTGAAATCGTCACGACGCAACAGGCGGTCTCTTCTCGCCCCAGGTTCTCGCCCGTGTAAGGATCTTTAATGGCGCTCCCATATTCGAACACTTGATACCGCTCTCCAGCATGCAATGCTCCGGTCCCTTCAGCGATTACGACGTGGTTCCCGGTCGCATCCACAACCATAATGGGAAATAGGTCGCTGGATATGGCATTCGCAATGCGTTCCCCGATGTATGAAGACAGCGCTTGAATTCGCCCCCTGTTCGTCCTCAGCGAGCCGTACTTCTCCATCTGCGCGGCATTGAGGCGAGTTCTCACCGTGCCGGAGGCGACCACCTGGGCCGTGACCGGATCGATGAGCTCGTAGAATACCGTGATGCCTCCGACCCTGGTGCTGAGAGTGCGACTGGTGTCGATGAAGTGAGTAACCGCGACTCGATAGTGGAGTCTGTCGATTCTGGTTACGAGGACGTAATCCGCGAATAGCCGCTTACCCAGGAGGGCGTAGTCGCTGATGGAGGCTTGTCCCGTGCGAATGGTGGAGAGCTCAGCATTCAGTGACCTCGTATGCTCGCGATCGAGAACCGTGAACTTCTGAGTGCCCGCCAGGCTGCTTACGATCGCCTGCGTCGTAAATGTCTGAGCCTGCCTCCGCCCGCTGTGCGAACCGTCGATCGAGATGGCCTCAGAGGAGATTTTCGGTGGCAGCACGGCGATGCTGCGGCGTAATGCCTCCTTGGGCGTCACGAGTTTCGCGATGGTCGCCCGCACCCTTGCGTGCCAGGTGCCACGCTTCCCCTGATTTACCGATAAAATCGAGTAGCTCTTTATTGCCCCGTGCGTTTCCTGCTCCATGAATTTAGCGTAAGCCCCGGATGCTAACGAGAGCCCAGTCGTCTGCGGGGCACCCGCCCCGCCCGGACCTGGCAAAGCACTGCTTGCGGCCGCACCCGGTGCGCCCTGCGCTTCGGGGCGTGTGGACCCAAGCGATGTGGTCCGAAAGCCTGCGTCCAACGACACTCCCAGCGTCTGCTCATTGATAACGACACCGTTGACTCTATTAATAGCGTTGACCAAAGCATCAGTGACTGCTCCATCACGGGTCATCGAGGTGCCACTCGTGGTCACCTCGACCACCCTGAGTCGTGCCGATCGGTCAGCCACTTGACTGGGTTGCGGTTGCGCGGGCGCGACCGGCGCCTTTGCTACCGCCCCCTGGGAGGGTACGTTGTGTGACGCGGCTGGCGTCGCTGTATGCGAGCAACCGGCCAGTGCCGCGGCACACAGCACACCAGCGGCCGTCAGACATC
>JABBNZ010000013.1:0-21849 GCA_019352035.1 Pseudomonadota bacterium
GTTGGGGCCCGCTCGACAAATGGACGCTGGGACCCTTGCGGGTCCTCGACTGCGTCGCGCTCGGCCTGGTGCTCAATCGAACGCTGCTGCCGGCGCTGCGCTGGCTGCACATGCGCGTGCTCGAGCTCCTCGGCCGCCACTCGCTTCAAGTGTTCGCGGCGCACATTCCGGTGTGCGTGCTCGCGGACGGACTTCTCGGGCACAACGCCGCGCCGCCGGCACCGCCCGAGCAGGTGGTGCTGGTCGTCGCGATGCTGTCGGTCATGCTTTTGGTGGCGTGGAGGTCGGACAACAGCGGCGCAGCGGCTTCCCGGGTGCAGGCCGCCCGCCGCCTCGCGCGCTTCGGCGGCCGGCTGCTGCCCATTCCCATTCGGTGGCGCAATGATAATGATGAGCAGCGGCGACGCTGAGCGCGTGCCTTCCCGCCGTCCCAGTCAGAGTATTCGCGCGAGAAACGCCGCGACTGCGGCCAGCTCCTCGGTCGATATCTCGTGGCCGATCGGGTAGGTGCGCCACTCGACCCCATAGCCCTGCGCCCGGAGCATGTCGCGCGCAAGCTCACCGTCGCGAGCCGCGATGACCGGATCGCCCGTGCCGTGCGCGAGAAAAAAAGGAGTATCAGCGTTGCACGCCTGCCGCTCGGCCTGGAAGCTCGAGGCGATCAGGCGATAGCCGGAAAGGGCGATGACGCCGGCGAGCTTTGCGGGGAAGCGCGGGCCGATGAAAAGGGACATCGCCGCGCCCTGTGAGAAGCCGCCGAGCACGATGCGCCGTGACGGGATGCCGCGCTCGCATTCGCGTCGCAGGAGTGCTCCGACTGCCGCGCAGGACGCGCGGATGGCTTCCTCATCCTGCTGCAGCTGGCGGTCGACGTTGCGCAGGTCATACCAGCCGCGCATCCGCTCGCCGTTGCAGAGCGTGATCCGGCGCCAGGGCGCGTGCGGAATCACGAATCGCAGCGCGGGACTCGACGGACACGCCAGTTGGCTGGCGAGCGGCTCGAATTGATGTCCATCCGCCCCGACACCGTGCAGCCAGACGATGCACGCGGTAGGTCGCGCTCCCGTTTCGACCTCCACGGTCTCGAGCTGCGGCTCGCTCAATCCACCGGACTCCTGATAGGCACTGCCGCTGCGAGAATACTCCTGTAAACTTCGCGGCGCGGTGCCCCCGTAGCTCAGTGGATAGAGCGACCGCCTCCTAAGCGGTAGGTCGTCGGTTCAACTCCGGCCGGGGGCGCCACAAATCATATACTTACGATAACTTCCTCGAGTCATCGGCAACTGGCTTCCGTGGCCTCATTTGCCGCGCGCGGCGAAGCTCGCATCGACATTGCCGATCATGGGCAGCACGCCCTTGCCGCCGACCACGCTCGGCAGGCGCCCATCCCACCTGGCGACCGCCTGCTGCTGGATGAGCTCCGGCGTCAGGGTCTGCTGCAGAAGCTTCTGCGCCTGCGATTGCGCCTGGGCCTCGACGACCCGCTGCTGCGCGAGAACCTTCGCCTGCTGCAGCTCGTATCGCGCTTGCAGCGCCCGCTGCTGGGCGATCTGCTTGCGCTCGATGGCCGCGGCGAACTGGCTGCTGAAGTGGAAATCCGTGATGTTGACCGAGTCGATGACGACCCGGTAGGGCTGCAGCTCCGAGGTGATCTGCGCCTGGATCTCATTGCGGACCGCGTCTCGGTGGATGATGAGGTCCTCCGCGTTGTAGTGCGCGGTCACCGCCTTGACTGAGTTGCTGATGGCCGGGCGGATGACTCTGTGGACCAGGTCCGACTCCGTGCCGATGTGCTGATACACCCACTCCGCATCGGCCGGCAGGATGTGCCAGTTGGTGGCCACGGTGCTCGAGACATCCTGCAGATCGCGGCTCGCCGCCGTCTCGGAGGTCTGCGAGTTCTGCACCTGCACGTCCATCCGGGCGACCGACTGCACGAAGGGCAGCTTGAAATGCAGGCCGGGATCGAGGACCCCGTTGTGCACGGCGCCGAAGGTCATCAGTACCCCGCGCTGCCCCGGCCCTATGGTCACGAACGCGCCGCCGACGGCGAGGAGCACGACGGCGACAATGGCGCCGGCGAGCAGGGCGGCGCGCAGGCCCTTGGTGTTGGGTAGGGAGGAGATTCCGCTGTTCATGATGAAGACTCCGTAGGGTCAGTGAGGCCGCTTCAGTAGGCCCGGCGGCGTCGGCGGCGCAAGTAGGGGTTGGGACCGACGTAGCGCTTGTATGCCGAGATCCAGTCCCGTGCGATTTCGCGCTGCGCCAGAACGAGCGGCACTCGTCCGCGACAGACCAGCGCATGCAGCCGGTCTTCCAGGCGGTCCTTGGCGTAGGAGCCCCAGCCGCCGATGACGTGATGCGGCTCGGGCCAGAGGTTGCGCGGACGGGTGGGGGACCCGCCGAGCTCGAGACTGACCAAGTGGTCCTCCTCGTAGTCGCGCAGCCGCCGGTCGCTGTAGCCGTAGCGGCGGATGCCGAGGCGCTTCAGCCGCTCGGTGTACTCCTCGGGCGGGCGGATGGACTTGGAATAGCCGCGCACGCAGATGGTCCGGCGGATGTTGTTTTGGTCGACGGCGGGATTGAGGGCTCCGGGAGTGATGCGCGGGTCGGGACGCGCCTCCTTCAGACCGAACAGCACGGAATGGCGGCCCTCGGCGCGGACTGCGCCGTGATCGTAATGGCGGTACGCGAGCGCCGTGGAGGCGCCGAGCAGCGAGACGGCAACGCCGAGCCCGCCGGCGCCGAGGAAATGGGCGACACGCTTGTTCACGATTTGGAGAAAACGCCTTCCGCTGAGCTGCCAAGGCCGGGCTCGGGTATTCTACATTGAAAACCGCACCGAAGTTCACGGGGATGTGAGCAACCCCGCCGGTTCAGGCCATTGGCACGCCGCTCGATTCCGGGCGTTGCGCGCGTCAGGGCGGAGACGGTAACTTCGTGTCACCGTTAGTCGGAGTCTCGCGGCCATGAATGACGTCGAAATGCGCATCGGAATTCAATCGGCGTACCTGCAGGCGCTGAAGAGCCTCAGGGAAGGCGGCGTTCCGGTGGGCAGCGCCCTGCTGGTCGAAGGCGGCATCGTCTCGTTGGGCCACAACAGGCGGGTTCAAAGGGGCAGCAACATTCTCCACGGCGAGATGGATTGCATCGAGAATGCCGGCCATCACGTGGATTTCACGAAGTCGGTATTGTTTACGACGCTATCGCCCTGCCTGATGTGCGCTCACTCGATCCTGCTGTTCAGAATCGCGCGCCTGGTGGTTCTGGATGACAGAAACACCGGGGACTTCCTCACCAGCCTGGAAGCGCTGCGGCAAAAAGGCGTCGAGATCACGCTGGTGGAGCACCAGCCGTCGATGGATCTGAATCTGCGATTCCAGACCGATCCGGCGACGCGCGGAATCTGGATGGGAGATGTCGGTACCTGACCGGAGCGGCCGGATCCGCGTGCGCAGGCCGTGGCGCCGCCGCGGCCCTCGAAAGGGCGCTCGGCCCGGGCTGGCAGGAGCCGGCCCGGGCCGAGCGCAAATCGCTACTGATTGTCCGTCTTGCGGATGAACGCCGCGAGATTGTCGTGGAGCTGCTGCAGCGCCGTCTCGTTGGCGTAGATCATGTGCCCCGACTGGTAATAGTGGTACTCGATGTTCGCCTGCAGCCGGTTCGGCATCGGCAGATGGTGCATCTCGTAGATGCCTTCGTAGAAGGGCGTCGCCAGATCGAAGTAGCCGCCGTTCAGGCAGATCTTCAGCAGCGGATCGTACTTCATCGCCGATGCCAGGTCCGGCATCACGTTCGTCGTGATCTGCTGAGGCGAGGAGGTCCCCGGCGTCTGATGCCAGAACTGCCAGTCCGGGATGTTGATCTCCGGAAGGTAGGTCTCGTCCGTCCTGTAGTGCAGGTCGCGCTGCACGTATTCGTTGAACGCCGAGACGTAGGCCGAGCTGATCGCTGCGGACTGCGGATCGTACTGCGCCTCCCGGTCGAGCGGGTCCATCGAAGGACTGGAGAAACGCGTATCGAGCCGGCCCGTGGTCAGGTCGGAGCCGTTCTGCAGCTCGTGCTCGAACTCGAGGCCGCTCACCCGCAGGTCGGCCCGCTTGATGTAGGAGAGCGGCAGTCCCGAGTACTCGTGGAGCTTGGCGGCGATGGCATCGAACTGATCCTTGGGCAGGGTCGAGCCCTCGGCGAGCGCCTGGGCGTAGGGCCCCATGGCGAACTGCTCGACCTCTTGCAGGAAGGGCTGCAGGTGCGCGGGCTGCGAGGACAGCTTGTGATGGAACCAGGCGGTGGCGGCGAAGGTCGGCAGCTCCAGCTCGTACGGCAGCTCCACGCCGGGGTTGTATTGCGGATCGTCCGCGCTGAGGTCGAAGTTGAGGATCTGCGAGAGCAGCATGACCCCGTTGAAATCAATGTCGTCCTTGGTCTCGAGATCGTTGATCAGCACCGCGGAGCGGGGCGTGCCATAGCTCTCTCCGAGAAGATACTTCGGTGAGTTCCAGCGGCCGTATTTCGACAGGAACTGCATGATGAAGGAGGAGAACGCACGGGCATCCGGATCGACGCCATAGAACGCCTTGTTCTTGCCTTTGCCCTCGATGCGGCTGTAGCCCGTTCCCGGGGCATCGATGAAGACGAGATCCGAGGCATCGAGCAGGCTGTAGGCGTTCTCGACGATCCGATAGGGGGCGGGGGGCGTGTGCGTGTCGTTCTTCGTGACGACGCGCTGGGGCCCGAAGGCGCCCATGTGCAGCCAGATGGTCGAGGAGCCGGGGCCGCCGTTGTAGAGGAATGTCACCGGCCGGATGCGCGGATTCACTCCGCGCTTGAAGTAGGCGACATAGAACATCGAGGCGACCGGGGGACCCTTGGCCGTGCCGATCTCGTTCTTCTTCCCGTGCTGCGCCTTCGCGGCATCGTCCCAGCCCTTCGGGTGCACGATGAGCGTGCCCGCTACCGCCTCGTAGGCGATCTTGTGGCCCTCGACGGTCACGGTGCCGGTGCTCTTGACGCTGCGCGGCGTGAAGATGCCCGCGGGACCCGCTGCGGATTCGGGCGGCTGCATGGCGTGCCCGCTCTTGTGCGAGGCGGCGAGCGCCGCGCCGCTGGTGAGTGAGAATGCCGCGATGACGGCGACCGCATGCTTCAGTTCCACGTTACCTCCAGTCGATCCTGCCGCGGCTCGAGCCAGCGGTCCGGGCTGGCGATGATGCCCGATGGGCGCCCATCCGAGTACCCGAGGGGGCTTGCGGGTTGCGGATCTGCGGCAAGCGGCACTTCCGCAGCGACGAAGCGATGCCGCGCCGCCGAGTCATCGGCGCGTAACATGGCGCGCGAGGACGCCCGTCGGCGCGGTGCTATGCTGCCGCGCCTCTGAAGAAGGAGTCCACGGCTGGCGCGCAAGACTTCAGCACGAGCATCCGCGATCGCCGGCGTGCTGGCGGGAGCGGTGCTCCTTGCGATTGCCGCCTTGATCTTTTGCTCGCCGGTGCCGCTGCGGCTGTGGAAGAGCGCGCCGCGCGAGGCGTTCTGGCTCGCGCTCGGGCAGAACCCTCATCCCGTGAAGCTGCGCGTTCCCGCGGACGCGCCGCTTTCCGCGATGGCGCAGCTCGGCAAGCGGCTCTTCTATGACGAGCGCCTGTCGGCTTCCGGACGGATGTCCTGCGCGAGCTGCCACAATCCCGCATTCGCGTACGGGCCCGTCGGCAGATCGCCGGTGATGATGGGAGGGCCCCACATGAGCACGCCCGGAGTGCGGGCCGTGCCCTCTTTGCGCTACCTCTACCGCCAGCCGCCGTTCACGATCGGTCCGGACATCGAGACCGGCAACGACATTCCGGTGCCGATTTCCCGGCAGGTGCGGGCGGCTGCGGGCCACGCTCGGGTGCTGAAGACGGCGCAGGCCCCGCAGGCGGCGGCCTCCAACCTCGTGCCGCAGGGCGGCCTTTTCTGGGACGGCCGCGCCGATACCCTCGAGCAGCAGATCGACGGGCCGCTCTTCAACCCGGCCGAGATGGACGGCGGCACCGTGCCGGAGGTGGCGCGCAAGCTGGCCTCCGGACCTTACGCGGTGCAGTTCGAGCGGCTCTTCGGCCCGAGCGTGTTTGCCGACCCGCGGATGGCGGTCGATGAGGCGATGTTCGCCATCGGGCGCTACGAGATCGAGGATCGCTCCTTTCATCCTTTCACGAGCAAGTACGACGCGTGGCTGCAGGGCAGGGCGCGCTTCACCCGCGAGGAGCTCGCCGGCTATCTCCTCTTCAACGATCCGGCGAAGGGCAACTGCGCCGCCTGCCACCTCGACCAGCCGACCGCGAGCGGGCGGCCGCCGCTCTTCACCGATCATCAGTTCGAGGCGCTCGGCGTGCCGCGCAATCCGGCCATTCCCGCGAACCGCGATCCGGATTACTACGATCTCGGGATCTGCGGCCCGTACCGTACCGACATGCGCAGGCAGACCCAGTACTGCGGCATGTTCCTCACGCCGACGCTGAGGAACGTCGCGCTGCGGCGGGTGTTCTTCCACAACGGGGTTTTCCATAGCCTCGAGCAGGTGATCGATTTCTACGTGAATCGTGACATCCACCCGGGCCGCTTCTATCCGCGCAACGCTGCGGGCCAGGTGATCAAATACGACGACATTCCGCCGCGGTATCGCGCCAACGTCGACACCGTGGACGCGCCGCTCGATCGCCACCGCGCAGATCCGCCCGCGCTCACCCGCGCGCAGATTCAGGAGGTCATCGCCTTTCTCGATACGCTGACGGACGGATACACGAGCACCCCTCCCGCCAGGCAGTAGCGGATTTCGCGGGCTCGGCCGTCATCCAGGAGCATATGCGCACCTCCCACACCGCAAGCGCCGCCGCAGCGGCATTGCTCGCCGTACTCCCGCTGGCTCACGCGACGACGGCGATCGTCGCGAAGGACGCCCGGTTCCAATTCCTGACGCCTTCTCTGGTGCGGATGGAATATTCACCGAGCGGCACGTTCGTCGATGCCCCGAGCGTCGTCGTGCAGAGGAGGATCTGGCCCGCGGTGCGCGTGACGAGCAGACACGCGGGCGGCTGGCTCGTGCTGCAAAGCTCCGCGATGACGCTGCGGTACCGGCCGGAGGCGGGCCCGTTCACGGCCGCCGATCTCACCGTGAGCTGGCGAGATGCGGCCGGAGGGCACCATCACTGGCGGCCCGGACAGGCCGATCCCAAGAACCTCGGCGGTCTGACGTATTCGCTCGACAACATCAGCGCCGCGACGCTGCCGCCTCCCGGCGATGATCTGGGCAGCCCGATCCACGACCTCATTCCGGGCATCAACGTGCGGCTGCGGCCGGCCACGCCCGGCCTGCTCAGCAAGAGCGGCTATGCCTTCCTGGACGACAGCATCTCGCCGGTCTGGAACGCCCGTCACTCCTGGATCGAGCCGCGCCCGGGCCCCAAGGGCGAAGACTGGTATCTGTTCACCTACGGCCGCGACTACCGCAAGCCTCTCGAGGAATACGCCGAGCTCTGCGGGCGCGTGCCGATGATCCCCCGCTATGCGCTCGGTCCCTGGGTCACCGACCTTAACTTCGAGTACTTCCCGGGGACACCCGCAACGCGCTCGCCGGCCTGGCGCCGTTATGGCGAAGGGCACCTCGAGCGCGAGATATCGCGGCTGTTGCAGGACCGCATCCCGCTCTCGGGCCTCGTGCTCGATTTCGCATGGCATGACTACGGCTGGCAGGGCGGTTACGACTGGAGCCCGCTCATCCCGCATCCGCGCCGGCTCATCGGCTGGCTGCACGCGCGGGACCTGAAGCTCTCCCTCAACGATCATCCGGGCTATGCCAACACCCGGGAGAGCAGCCTTTCCTACAGCGACAGCCATGCGCCCGAGGTGCTGCATGCGCTCGGCCGCTCGATGCCGCCGAAGCCGTCGTTCAACCGGAATCTCGCCGGGACGTGGAAGTTCTCACCCGATCCGCGCGATGTGGGCCTCGAGCGCCATTGGTCCGCGAGGGACTACGACGATGCCCGCTGGCGCCCGATCCGCACCGATGCGCCGTGGCAGCGGCAGGGATACCCCGGGTACCAGGGAGTCGGCTGGTACCGCGCCTCTTTCCGGCTGCCGGCGAGGCTCCCGCGACGCGTGTACCTCTATCTCGGCCAGGTCGCGAGCGCCTACCGGCTCTTCGTCAACGGGCGGCACGTGCCCCACAGCCACGTGCCGTGGCCGCGCCGGCTGACCTATGCCGATGTCACGGCCGCTCTTCGAGCGGGGCGGCGCAATGTCATCGCGCTGCGCGTCGAGCCCGCGCCGCCGCCGCCGGCCGGAGGGATCGGCGGCATCGTCCTCGGCCCCGTCGCGCTGCGCAACGCGCCGCCGCCGCCGCGCATCTTCCTGAATCTCGCCAACCGCAAGCAAGCGCGGATCTCCATGACCGATCTGCACGCGCCCCTCATCCGCAAGGGGGTCGATTTCTGGTGGGTCGATGGCGGCGGCGGCGCGGCACAGATGCGGGGTCTCAATCCGCAGCTGTGGACCAACGAGGTGTTCTACGATGCCACGCGGCGTGAGACCGGCAAGCGAGCCTTCATCCTGAGCCGCTACGGCGGCTGGGGGAGCGAGCGCTATCCCGGATTCTTCACCGGCGACACGTACTCCGAGTGGCGGGTGTTGGCTTACGAGGTCGCCTACACCGCCCGCGGCGGCAACGTGCTCGTGCCGTATATCAGCAACGACATCGGCGGCTTTCACGGCGCGAAGATTCCCTTCGACCTCTACGCCCGCTGGCTCGAGTTCGGCGCCTTCAGCCCGATCCTGCGCATGCACAGCGCGCACGAGAATCCACTCGAGGGCAACGTGCGCATGCCCTGGGTGTATGGGCCGAAGGGCGTGGCGCTCATGCGCCGGTATTTCAGGCTGCGCACGCGGCTTCTTCCCTACCTCTATACCTATAGCTGGCAGGCGCACGAGCTCGCCCTGCCGCTCCTGCGGCCGCTCTACCTCGAGTGGCCGGATCTCGGCGCGGCTTACCGGCACTTCCACGAGTACTACCTCGGGGACGAGATGCTGGTCGCGCCGGTGCTGCAGGCGGGAGGGGAGCGCACGGTGTACCTGCCGCCCGGCAAGTGGATGAACTTCTTCACCGGCAAGCGCTATCGGGGCGATACGACGTTCACCGCCCACTACGCGGTGGATGCGACCCCGGTGTTCGTTCGCGAGGGTGCGATCATTCCGGAGCAGGCAATGGCTCGCGGTCACGCGCGCGCTGCGCGCGGCAAGCTGACGGTCAACGTCTACGGCGATGGCGACGGCCGCTTCGACAACTATGAGGATGATGGCATCTCCCTCGATTACGAGCGCGGCGACTATGCCCTGACGCCGATGACGTATCGCAGTTCCGGGAACCGGCATCGGCTGGTTATTGGCCCGACGACGGGCTCGTTTGCCGGACAGAAGGAGATGAGACGGTATCAGGTGCGCATTCACACCGCGCACCGGCCAGCCGCGATCACGGTGAACGGGGCTCGCGCGGCTCACTGGCATTGGCACGCGCACGATTCGACCGTCTCTTTGACGCTGCCGGCCGCGAGCATCCGCCGGGCGCTCGCGGTCACCTGGTAATTGCCATCGCGCGTGCATGACCCCGAGCTATGACGCGGCATGAATGCGTGGCAGGCACACGGAGGTGCGGGCTCGTGCCCGGCCCAGCGGATCCAGC
This sequence comes from Pseudomonadota bacterium, assembly GCA_019352035.1. Taxonomy (GTDB): domain Bacteria; phylum Pseudomonadota; class Gammaproteobacteria; order Steroidobacterales; family Steroidobacteraceae; genus 13-2-20CM-66-19. The sequence goes on from JABBNZ010000013.1 coordinate 9,707, forward strand.
GCCATAGACTAGGCGCGCCGCTTGCTGCGGGCCCGGGCCCACGGGCCACGTCTTGCGGGAGGAGCCATGGCTGCTCGTCACTTCCTCGGCGCCGCAGCTGCCGGCGCCATCTCGATGTACCTTCTCGATCCCGACCATGGCCGGCGCCGCCGGGCCGTGATGCGCGACCGGGTGGCGAGCGGCGTGAGCCGCCTGGACGATGCGACGAGCGTGGCCTCGCGCGATCTGCGAAACCGCGCGCGTGGGCTGGCTCACGAGGTGCGCGCGCGGTTTACGCGCGAGGAGGTGCCGGATGAGATCCTCTGCGAGCGCGTGCGGGCGCAGCTCGGCTGGGCCGTTTCTCATCCCGGCGCGATCGAGGTCTCGGCGCTATCGGGCAGGGTGACCCTGAGCGGCGCGGTGCTCGAGCGCGAGTATGTCCGTCTGCTGCGCACCGTCTGGGCGGTTCGCGGCGTCGCCGACGTCGAGGACCGGCTCGCGGTGTATGAGAGCGCCGCCGGCATCTCAGTCTTGCAAGGAGGCGGAAGAGCTCGCGAGCGGCGTCTCGGGCCCTGGCGGGAGCACTGGTCGCCCGGCGCGCGCGTGATCATGGGCGCGGCGGGCGGCGCGCTCCTCCTCAATGCGCTCGCCGGGAAGCGCAGCGCTCTGGGATTGCTCGGCGGGCTCGCGGGCGCTGCGCTCGTCGCGCGCAGCAGCGCCAACATGCCGATCGACCGGCTGGTCGGCGTGCGCCCTCCCTCGATAGAGCTGCAGAAGTGCATCGATGTCGCGGCGCCCATCGAGCACGTCTTCGAGACGTTCTCTCAGCTCGAGCGCCTGCCCGAGCTCATGACGCACGTGCGCGAAGTTCACGTGCGGGGAGACGGCACCTCGCAATGGGTCGTCGACGGCCCGGCGGGGCGGGCGATCTCCTGGGAAGCGGTGACGACCCGGCTCGAGCCCGACCGGCTCATTGCCTGGCGCACGCTCCCGGGCTCGGCGGTGGATCATTCAGGCCTGTTGCGATTCGAGCCAACCGAAGGCGGTACACGCATCATCGTGACGATGAGCTACACGCCCTATGGCGGCGCGATCGGCCACGCGATCGCGCGACTCTTCGGCACCGATCCGAAGTCTGAGCTCAATGATGACCTCATGCGGATGAAAGTCTTCCTGGAGACCGGGCGCCGTGCGCGCGATGCCGCCGCGGCGGCGCGGCATTAGGAGGCTACTGGAGGATTTCCTCCACCGCGACGGGATGGTTGCGGTGGAGGATCTGGCGCGCGCTCTCGATCTCGTAGTCGAAGCGCGGATGCACCGCGATCGCCGAGTTGCCCCGCCGGACGCGCCGCGCGATCGCATCGGCGTTGCCGTGGAACTCCTCGCCCTGATCGAGCAGGGTGTGGAAGTAGTTGGCGACCCGGGCGACGAAGGCATCGCCGGGCTGCGCATCGGCCTGCCCGGTCTCCATCAGCGAGGTCAGCTCCACCCTGTCGGTGGGGAAGCCGCCGGCGACCAGCTCCGTGCGGACGCGATCGGCGATACCGTAATCGTCGAACAATGCCACGATGACTGGTGTCATGACGCCCTCAACGAACGGCGCGGCAGGCGGTTCCGGACAGGCTGTGAACGCCGTCACGCTCCGCTGCCGGGCACGCCGATGGCTTCACCGTTACAATTGCGGGAACGGGACGCCGCCCATCCAGAAGAATCAAAGAAAGTGCCCATTTCGTTCAATCGCAGCGGCCGCGTTGCCGCCACCGGCGGGGCGGAGCGGCGCCGGGGACCTGACAGGCGAACCCGCGTCCTTCGCGCCCTGGTGTACGGCAGCTTCAATCCCCGCCGGCGCGGTCCGCGGCGCGAGGGGGAGAATGCGCTCGGGGCCATAGACTGGTACCACCCGTGGTGGCTGGCGATCGCCACTCTCATTCTCGTGCTCTGCGCGAGCGATGCCGTCCTGACGGTGGTGCTCATCAACCACGGCGCCTACGAGCTCAACCCGCTGCTCGCCCCGCTCATCGGCGGTTCGGGCGCGCTTTTCGCCGGTGTGAAAGTCGGGCTGACAGGCGCCGGCGTCGTGCTACTCACGCTGCTCTCGCGTGTCAAGGCATTCGGTCGCATGCCTGTCGCGCTCATCCTCTATGCCGTGCTCGTGGGGTACGGAGCGCTGATCGTTTACGAGCTGCACCTGCTCGGCTGGCTCTAAGAACTCTTAATCCCTTTTAATTCAATGGCCCGCGCCGCGTTTTCAATTTCCTCGCGCGCGCGTTTCCGCTAAACTAGTGCTTCGCTGCTTGCGCCCCCCATGCTTGAACCTACACCCCTCTTCGGCGGTAACGCCGCCTTTCTCGATGCCCTCTACGAGCAATACCTTCGCGACCCGGCGAGCGTAGAGGAAAGCTGGCGACGTTACTTCGAGGGTCTGCCGGGGCCCAAGGGTGCGGAGCGTCCGCAGGGACCGATCGAGGCGGCTCTCGCCGAGCGTGCGCGCCAGCCGCGCGCAGCGCGCGAGGGACCTCGAGGGCCCGGGACTGCGACGAGCGGCGAGGATGCCGTCAATGCCAGGCAGGCGTCGGTCTCGCGGCTCATCCAGATCTGGACGAATCGCGGCCACCTGCTCGCGCGGCTCGACCCGCTCGACCTCACTCAGCGGGCGCGGCCGCCGGTGCTCGATCTCGAGTACTTCGGGCTCGGGCCCGCCGATCTCGAGGCGGAGTTCTTCACCGCCAGCCGCACCCCGGCGGTGCCGGCGCGGATGAAGCTGCGGGAGATCCTGAAGCAGCTCGAATTCATCTATGCAGGCCCCATCGGGGCCGAGTTCGCGCACGTCTCCGACTCGCACGAGCGCCTGTGGCTGCAGGACCGGTTTCAGGAGGGCAGGCTCCTGCACCGCTTCGCCGTGGAGGAGAAGCGCAACATCCTCTGGCAGCTCACCGCCGCCGAGGGACTCGAGCGCTACCTGCACACCCGGTTCGTCGGCCAGAAGCGTTTCTCGCTCGAAGGCGGCGACACGCTCGTGCCGCTTTTGGACGATCTCATCCAGCACTGCGGCGGGGCGAAGATCGAGGAGGTCGTGATCGGCATGGCGCATCGCGGGCGCCTCAACGTGCTCGTCAACCTCCTCGGCAAGTCGCCGGCGACGCTCTTCTCGGAGTTCGAGGGCGCCTATGACTTGAGCCACCTGAAGGGCTCGGGCGATGTGAAGTACCACAAGGGCTTCTCCGCCGATCTCAAGACTGCCTCCGGTAACGTCCACACGGTGCTCGCGTTCAATCCCTCGCACCTCGAGGTCGTCAACCCCGTGGTCGAGGGCTCGGTTCGCGCGCGCCAGGAGCGGCGCGAGGATGCCGAGGGCGATCGGGTGCTGGCGCTCCTCATCCATGGGGATGCGGCGTTTGCCGCCCAGGGCGTCGTGATGGAGACGCTGCAGCTCTCCCAGGCCCGCGGTTATTACACGGGCGGCACCGTCCACGTCATCATCAACAATCAGGTGGGTTTCACCACTTCGGAGCCGCGCGATGCCCGCTCGACGCTCTACTGCAGCGACGTCGCGAAGATGCTGGAGGCGCCGATCTTCCACGTCAACGCCGACGATCCGGAAGCGGCCGTGCTCGTTGCGCGCCTCGCGCTCGAGTACCGGATGCGCTTCCACAAGGATGTGGTGATCGACCTCGTCTGCTACCGCCGGCACGGCCACAACGAGGCCGATGAGCCGGCGGCGACGCAGCCCACCATGTATCGGGTCATTCGCCAGCATTCCACCACACGCCAGCTCTATGCCGAGAGGCTCGCGGCCGAGGGAGTCCTCGCGCAGGGGGAGGCCGACGCGATGCTGGAGCAGTACCGCGACGGACTCGACGAGGGCCGCCCGCAGGCGCGCGCCGCGCTCGGCATGATCGGCAACAAGTTCACGGTCGACTGGACGCACTATGCCCAGGCCGACTGGACGGAGCGGGTGACGACGGGCGTCGAGCAGAACCGCCTCGATTCTCTCGGCCAGCGGCTGATGCGGCTGCCGGCTGACTTGACGCTGCACCCGCGTGTGGCCAACGTGATGGCCAACCGCAAGAAGATGCTCGCCGGCGAGGCGCCGCTCGACTGGGGTTGCGCTGAGACGCTCGCCTACGCATCGCTGATAGAAGACGGGTTCTCGGTGCGCATCAGCGGACAGGACAGCGGACGCGGCACCTTCTTCCACCGCCACGCGGTGCTGCATGATCAGGGCTCGCAGCGGGTCTACGTCCCGCTGCAGCACGTCGCCGACCCGCAGCCGCGGGTCCAGATCATCGACTCGGTGCTCTCGGAAGAGGCGGTGATGGGCTTCGAGTACGGCTACTCGACCACCGAGCCCAACTGCCTCGCGATCTGGGAGGGCCAGTATGGGGATTTCGCCAACGGCGCCCAGGTGATCATCGATCAGTTCATCAGCTCGGGCGAGGCCAAGTGGGAGCGCTACTGCGGGCTGGTCCTCTTCCTGCCCCACGGCTACGAGGGCGCGGGACCCGAGCATTCCTCCGCGCGCCTGGAGCGGTATCTGCAGCTCTGCGCCGAGTCCAACATGCAGGTCTGCGTGCCCTCGACGCCCGCGCAGATGTTCCACATGCTGCGCCGGCAGATGCTGCAGCCGTTCCGCAAGCCGCTCATCGTCATGACTCCGAAGAGCCTGTTGCGGCATGACCTCTCGGTCTCGAGCCTGCAGGATCTGACCCGCGGCGGCTTCGCCCGGGTGATCGGGGAGAGTGACGATCTGCCCGCGCAGGGCGTGCGCCGCGTGGTCTTCTGCAGCGGCAAGGTCTACTTCGACCTGCTGAAGGCCCGGCGCAAGGACGGCATCCGCGACGTCGCGCTGGTGCGCATCGAGCAGCTCTATCCCTTCCCGACGGAGGAGTACGAGGCGGCGCTCGCGGGGTATCCCAACGCGCGCGAGGTGGTGTGGTGTCAGGAAGAGCCGCAGAACCAGGGCGCCTGGTACCAGATCCGCCACCGGCTGCAGGAGCCGCTGGGTCAGCGCGGCATCGTGCTCTACGCCGGTCGGGCTCCGGCCGCGGCGCCCGCCACCGGCATCGGCAAGATCCACGAGGCCGAGCAGCAGTCGCTCATCGCTGCCGCGCTGCACGCCGCCACGACAGAGGATTCCGCCAGAGAGACGACGCGGCTCACCCATGACGCCGCCTCCGCCGCGGGCGCCGGGAAGGCATCCGCGACATCGCTGCGAAAGAAGAGTCATTAACGTCTTCCCCTCGCTAAAGGGAGGGGATTTCCAGAATCAGGAGGCTAACGTTCTAGCCCGGAAACAGCCATGTACCCTTACCCAACGCACACTCGCAGTGCAAACCACCGTGCCGTTGCACTCGCTATCCGCGAGCCGCCCGAGAAATCTTCGATCGCTTGCTGGTGGCCTGATGGCCAAGATGCCGACAAGCTGTATATTAAACCAGGCTCACAATGCCTTGCAACAGCGTCGCGGCGCTTCCTCTCCATGAATGCGGGAGTCTCCGCGCCGAGGAACAGATGACCACCGAGATCAAAGTCCCCCAACTGCCCGAATCCATCACCGATGCGACACTCGTCGCCTGGCACAAGAAACCGGGCGATGCGGTCAGGCGCGATGAGAACCTCGCGGACCTCGAGACCGACAAGGTGGTGCTCGAAGTTCCGGCGCCGGCGAACGGGGTGCTGCGGGAGCTGAAGGTGCAGACGGGCGCGGTGGTGACCGCCGGACAGCTGTTGGCGCTGATCGAAGAAGGCACCCAAGCGGCCGCCGCGTCGGCCGCGGCTACGGTGGCGCCCGCCGAGGCGCTCAAGGCGACCGGCGCCGACGGCGGCAAGGAGAAACTGAGCCCCTCCGTGCGCCGGCTCATCGAGGAGAACCGGCTGGATGCCGCCGCCATTCCGGCGAGCGGCCGCGATGGCCGGCTGACGAAGTCCGACGTCGTGGATTTCCTCGGCAGGACGCCCGGCGCTGCTTCTGCCGCCGCGGCCGCCGCTCCTGCGGCAGCCGCACCGGCGCGTGCCCCGGCACCCGCGGCGGCCGTGCTGCCAGCCAGCGCCCGCGGCGAGCATCGGGTCCCGATGACGCGGCTGCGGCAGCGTATAGCTGAGCGCCTGATCGAGGCGCAGTCGACCCAGGCGCTGCTGACCTCTTTCAACGAGGTCGACCTCACCGCGGTGCAGGAGCTTCGCGCCCGGCACAAGGACCGGTTCGAGAAGGAGCACGGCGTGAAGCTCGGCTTCATGTCGTTCTTCGTCAAGGCCTCCATCGAGGCACTGAAGAAATTCCCGGTCATCAACGCCTCGGTCGACGGCAGCGACATCGTCTACCACGAGTTTTACGATATCGGCGTCGCCGTCTCGACGGAGCGGGGACTCGTCGTGCCCATCGTCAGGGACGCCGACGTGAAGAGCTTCGCGGCGATCGAGAAGGAGATCGGCGAGTACGCGAAGAAGGCGCGCACTGGCGGTCTCGCCATCGAGGACCTGACGGGCGGGACGTTCACGATCACCAACGGCGGCGTGTTCGGTTCCCTGATGTCGACGCCCATCGTGAATGCGCCGCAGAGCGCCATCCTGGGAATGCACAAGATCCAGGAACGCCCGATGGTGGTTGGCGGCCAGATCGCCGTGCGCCCCATGATGTACATCGCTATCACCTACGATCACCGGATCATCGATGGCCGCGAGGCCGTGCAATTCCTCGTGACGGTCAAGGACTGTCTCGAGGATCCGGGCCGCATGCTGTTGGGGATTTGACATGACAGATTCATTCGACGTCGTCGTCATCGGCGGCGGCCCGGCCGGCTATCCGGCCGCGATCCGCGCCGCTCAGAACAAGCTCAGCGTCGCCTGCATCGATGAGTGGAAGAACCGCGACGGCACGTTGTCCTTCGGCGGCACGTGCCTCAATGCCGGCTGCATTCCCTCCAAGGCGCTGCTCGAGTCGACCGAGCTGTATCATCGGGCCCAGGAGGAGTTCGCGGTCCACGGCATCCGCACGGGCGGTGTCAGCATCGATGTCGCGCAGCTGCAGAAGCGCAAGGCGGGCATCGTCAAGACCATGACGCAGGGCATCCTCGCGCTCTTCAAGGCCGCGGGTGTCACGCCGCTGCAGGGACATGGCAGGCTCCTGCCGGGTCGGAAGGTCGAGTTCACCGCGCCCGACGGCACCCGCCGGGAGCTCAGCGCGAAACACGTGATTCTCGCCTCGGGGTCCGCGCCCATCGAGCTGAAGTCCGCGCCGTTCCAGGCGCCGCACATCGTCGATTCGTGGGGCGCCCTCGATTTCGACGCGGTCCCGAAGCGTCTCGCCATCATCGGCGCCGGCATCATCGGCCTGGAGCTCGGCAGCGTCTGGCGCCGGCTCGGAAGCGAGGTGACGGTGCTCGAGGCACTGCCGGATTTCCTGCCCACCGCCGATCAGCAGCTCACCAAGGAAGCCGCGCGGCATTTCAAGAAGCTCGGGCTCGACATCCGACTTGGCGCCAAGGTGACCGGCGCCCGCGTCACGGCCGGCGCGGTGCAAGTCGCGTATACCGACTCCAAGGGCGATCAGACACTGACGGTCGAGAAGCTCTTCGTGGCGATCGGCCGGCGGCCGTACACGCGTGATCTGCTCGCATCGGGCACAGGCGTCGAGTTGGACGAGCGCGGCTTCATCAAGGTCGACCATCAGTGTCGTACCGGCGCCGACGGCGTCTGGGCCGTGGGAGACTGCGTGCGTGGCCCCATGTTGGCGCACAAGGGCAAGGAGGAGGGCGTCATGGTGGCGGATCTCATCGCCGGCCGGTTCGGCGAGGTCAACTACAAGACGGTCCCCTCGGTGATCTACACCGCCCCGGAGATCGCCTGGGTCGGTGAGACCGAGGAGCAGGTGAAGGCGGGCGGCCGTCCCTACAAGGTGGGTGTCTTCCCGTTCCTGGCGAGCGGCCGCGCGCGCGCCATGGAGCAGGCGCAGGGCTTCGCCAAGATCCTCGCCGCGCAGGATGATGACGAGATCCTCGGTGTGCACATCATTGGCCCGCTGGCCGGCGAGCTCATCGCCGAGGCGGTGTTGGCGATGGAGTACTCCGCGAGCACCGAGGACCTGCAGCGTACCATTCACGCGCATCCGACACTGTCGGAAGCGGTGCACGAGGCCGCCCTCGCCGCGGACAAGCGGGCCATCGACTCGATCAACCGTTAGGTCGAGCCAATCACACGCATGGCCTGGATCACGTTCGGCACGCTGCCGAGGCGGTGCAGCACGCGCGCGAGCTGGTCCAGACTGCTCACGGGGACGGTCACCCGCACGTGCGCGGTGCCGGTCTTGCGGTCGGTGACCGTGGTCATGGCGTCGATGCTCAGACGCTCGAGCGCGAGCACGTCCGTCAGGTCCCGCACGAGTCCGCGCCGGTCGTAAGCCGTGATGGCGATCTCCGCGGTCAGCGCCTTGTCGTGCGCCGAGCTCCACTCGACCTGCAGCGCGCGCTCCGGCCTGGCCTCGCGCATGCGCGCGAGGCTGGGGCAGTTGCTGCGATGGATGGTCACTCCGCGTCCCACGGTCACATAGCCGGTGATCGGCTGCGGCGGCAGCGGCGCGCAGCAGTGGGCGAGGGTGGTCGGCAGGTCTCCCACTCCCTCGACCTCGACGGGCGAGGCGCGAAGCGCCGAGCGCCCGCGCAGGACGCGCGGGCCGGGTGCCCTGCCGCCATGGACGGTCAGTGGCGCCGGCTGCGGCGCGGCGCCGCCGGCCTCGGGACCGGCCGGCGCGTGCGGCGCGGCGGGCGCGTCGTGCTTGCGAAACCAGGCGCGGACCTTCCCCCGGTTGCGGGGCGAGACCAGAAACCCCTCTTCGGGAACGAGCCAGTCGCGGCTCGGCGCATCCTGCTTGCCGGTGATGATCTCGACGATCTCCCCGTTCGACAGCGCGTAAGTCAGCGGCACGATCCGGCCATTCACCTTCGCGCCGCGGCAGCGATGGCCCAGGGAGGAATGGACGCTGTAGGCGAAGTCGAGCGGTGTCGCGCCGCGGGGCAGATCGACCACTTCACCCTTCGGCGTCAACGCATAGACGCGGTCCTCGAAGAGCTCCGAGCTCACCTGCTCGAGGAACTCCCTGTCCGCATCCGGTCCGCTCTCGCCGCGATCCCCGTTCAGGGTCTGCGGCTCCAGGAGCCGGCGCACCCATTCGATCTTGCGCTGATACTGCGTATCGGGCGCCGCGCCTTCCTTGTATGTCCAATGCGCCGCGACGCCGAGCTCGGCGTGCTCATGCATCTCGCGGGTGCGGATCTGCACCTCGACGCTCTGGTCCTGCGGCCCGATGACGGCCGTATGGATCGACCGATAGAAGTTGCCCTTGGGCGTGGCGATGTAGTCGTCGAACTCCCCCGGGATGTAGGTCCAGAGGCCATGCGCCACGCCGAGTGCCGCATAACAGTCGCGGATCGTCTCGACGATGATGCGCACGGCCCTGACGTCGAAGAGCTGATCGAAGGTCAGCTGTTTGCGCTGCATCTTCCGGTAGATGCTGTACATGTGCTTCGGGCGGCCATTGACCTCGGCCCGCACGCCCGCGGCCTGAAGCTCCGTGCGCAGCCGCTCGCAGAGCTCCTCGATGTAGCGCTCGCGATCGGCGCGCCGCTCGTTGAGGGCGGCGGCGATCCGCCGGTATTCCTCGGGCTCGAGATACCGGAACGCCAGGTCCTCGAGCTCCCATTTGAGCTGCCAGACCCCGAGGCGGCTCGCGAGCGGCGCGAAGACCGCACGGGTCTCGGCCGCCAGGCGCTCGCGCTCGGCGCTTCCCGCAGCATCGCCCGCGAGGTCCCGCGCATGGCGAAGGGCCACCAACTGCTCCGCGAGACGGGCGAGGATGAGCCGCGGATCGCTGACGACCGCAAGGAGCATCTTGCGCAGCGTCTCGGCCTGGCGGGCATCGAGCCCCTGGGCCGGGGACCAGTGGCGGGGGAGCCCGAGATCGCCGAGCTTGAGCAGGGCGGCCGCGGTCACGGCGGCAGTGCGCCCCGCCACGGTCGCGAAGCGCTCCGCAGCACGGCGGGGTGCGGACCCGTTGTCCGGGGAGGCCGACTGTCCGGCTTGCGCGATGGCCGCCTTCAGCAGCACGGCATTCGCGAGGTCCGCGTCCCCCGTCAGGGCGCCGAGGAGCTCCGCCGCCTCGGCGGCCGCGGCCAGCGTCCCGGGCGCGAGCGCAGCCAACTCCTCGACCCGGCGCCGGGTGGCGGCGATCGAGGCGATCAGCTCGGGCGGGCAGAGTTGCCGGGTTTCCATTTGTGCCTGAATGGCCGCTTTTGCGGCTATGATAACCGCCGGTGTCCCCAGGCGGCGCCGCAGCAGGGGCGGCCGGATGCCGGGCGCCGGAAGATCGCGCGAGCGCATGGTCAGGCACATCAAATGGGCGAACATCCAGCACCTGCCGGGGCGAGCCGCGGCGGCGGCGCACGCCCGCGGCCCCTCTGAGAGCCGCATGCGCGATGAGGCAGGGCGCGAGGAAACGGCCCCGCCGCCGGGGACGGCCAGTGGCACGGCCCCATCGGCCAAGACCGTTCGCTACGAAGGCTACGGCCCGGGTGGGGCCGCTGTCCTGATCGAGTGCCTCACCGATGACCGCAACCGCACCGAGGCGGATCTGCGCCGGGCCTTCAGCGAGCACGGCGGCCATCTGGGCGCCGAGGGCTCGGTGAGCTATCTCTTCAATCACGTCGGCCTCATGATCTACCCGCCGGGTACCGACGAGGAGCGGCTCATGCGCGCGGCGCTCGAGGCTGGTGCCGAGGACGTCGTCCCCAATGCGGACCAGTCGATCGAGGTCCTGGCCGATCCGATGGACTTCGAGACCGTGCGTGCCGTCCTGACGGACTGCGGCTTCGTGCCGGCCGCCGCCGAGGTGACGGAGCGCGCATCCTTGACGACTCCGCTCTCCGGGGAGCCGGCGCAGCGGATGGTGCACCTGCTTGAGACGTTGGAAGAGCTGGATGATGTGAGGAACGTTTACTCGAATGTCGAGATATCGGACGAGGTCCTGGCGCGCATTTGATCCGGGCGCTCCCCGGACGCCGCTCCCGCAAACCGCGGGCCTTCGCATCCTCGGCCTCGATCCGGGCTCGCGGCGGACGGGGTACGGGGTCATCGAGCGCCGCGGCGCGGACTGGGTGCATGTCACGCACGGCTGTGTGAAGGTCACCGGGGCCGCCGATTCGCTGTCGGAGCGGCTGCGAGTCATCTTCGAGAGCCTGCGCGAGCTCATTGCCGCCCATGGGCCGGGGGAAGTCGCCATCGAGCGGGTATTCGTCAACAGGAACGTCGACAGCGCGCTGAAGCTCGGTCAGGCGCGCGGCGCGGCGCTTTGCGCCGTGCCGAAGGGGCTGCCGGTGTTCGAGTATGCGCCGCGCGCGATCAAGCTCGCCCTCGTGGGCTCGGGCGCAGCGGACAAGGTTCAGGTCGCGCACATGATCCGTACGTTGCTCGGGCTGCAGGGCCATATTTCCCCGGATGCCTCCGACGCCCTTGCCGTGGCGGTTTGCCACGCGCACTCGAGGGCGCTCGCGGAGCTCGCCCAGCGCTCCGCGGCTGCGCAGCCGGCCCCGCTGGCGAAAGCCGCGACACGATGATCGGCTCGGTCAGGGGTCGCATCCTCTCGAAGACTCCGCCGCAGCTTCTGGTCGAGGCGGGCGGCCTCGGCTATGAGCTCGAGGTGCCGATGTCGACCTTCTTCCATCTGCCTGCGGCAGGGGAGGAGGTGCGGCTGCTGACGCACCTGGTGGTGCGCGAGGACGCCCATGTGCTCTACGGGTTCGGCACCGAGGAGGAGCGCCGCCTCTTTCGCAGCCTCATCAAGGTCTCCGGAGTCGGCCCCAAGATCGCCCTGGCGCTGCTCTCGGGCATCAGCGTCGAGGGGTTCGCGCTCTGCGTGCAGAGCCAGGATGTGGCCGCGCTCATCAAGGTGCCGGGCATCGGCCGCAAGACCGCCGAGCGCCTGGTCGTCGAGATGCGCGACCGGCTGGAGGCGGGCGGCGCTCTTGCGGCGAGCGCGGTGCCGGCCGGAGCCAGTCCCGAGGCCGAGGCCTTCGGTGCGCTGGTCGCCCTGGGCTACAAGCCTGCGGAGGCGACGCGCTTGCTGAAGGCGGCGGGTCCAGGTACACATTCCACCGAAGAGCTGATCCGCCGCGCCC
>JABBNZ010000013.1:21859-49792 GCA_019352035.1 Pseudomonadota bacterium
GCGGCGCCGGAGTAGATCCATCTTGCAAGCGGAAAGAACGATCGGCGCGGAGCCCACGCGGGAGGATGAGGCGCTCGAGAAGGCGATCCGGCCGCGGCGCCTCGCCGAGTACGTCGGCCAGCCGCAAGTGAAGGCGCAGCTCGACATCTTCATCAGCGCCGCGCGCCAGCGCGCCGAGGCGCTCGATCACGTGCTCATCTTCGGGCCGCCCGGCCTCGGCAAGACGACACTGGCCAACATCATCGCCGCCGAGCTCGGCGTCAGCCTGCGCCAGACTTCCGGCCCCGTGCTGGAGCGCCCCGGCGATCTCGCGGCCATTCTCACCAACCTGCAGCCGCGCGATGTGCTCTTCGTGGATGAGATACACCGCCTCTCCCCGGTCGTCGAGGAGGTGCTCTACCCCGCGATGGAGGACTGTCAGCTCGACATCATGATCGGGGAGGGACCGGCGGCCCGCTCGATCAAGCTCAACCTGCCACCCTTCACCCTGGTCGGCGCGACCACCCGCGCGGGACTCCTGACTTCGCCGCTGCGCGACCGCTTCGGCATCGTGCAGCGCCTCGAGTTCTACGGGGTGGAGGATCTCGAGCGCATCGTGCAGCGCTCCGCGACCATCCTCGGTGTGCCGGTCGAGGGCGAAGGGGCGCTGCGCATCGCGCAGCGCTCGCGCGGGACGCCGCGCATCGCCAACAGGCTGCTGCGCCGGGTGCGCGACTACGCCCAGGTGAAAGCCGACGGGCGCATCGCGAAGGCGGTCGCGGAGGCCGCGCTCGATCTGCTCGAGGTCGACCCGCTGGGCTTCGACACCCTGGACCGCAAGCTCCTCACGACCATCATCGAGCGATTCGACGGCGGGCCGGTGGGCATCGACAGCATCGCGGCGGCCATCGGCGAGGAGCGCGGAACGCTGGAGGACGTCATCGAGCCCTTCCTCATCCAACAGGGCTTTCTCACGCGCACGGCGCGCGGGCGCATGGTGACTCGCGCATCGTACCTGCATTTCGGCCTGAAGCCTCCGGAGCGCGCCGCGGCTCCGCTGTCGCTTTTCGAGGACGGCCGATGAGCGGCGAGGCCGGGACGGCGAGCGTCTTCTCGTGGCCGGCGCGTGTATACTGGGAGGATACCGACGGGGGTGGGATAGTTTATTATGCGAACTATCTGCGCTTCCTGGAGCGGGCGCGCACGGAGTGGCTGCGGTCACTCGGCTTCTCGCAGCACGCGCTGGCCCGGGAGGCCGGCATTGTGTTCACGGTCGCCAGCCTCACCGTCGACTACCGCCGTCCGGCGCGGCTCGACGATGAGCTGACCATCACCTGTGAGCCGCATGCCGACCGGGCCGCGACCATCCGGTTCGAGCAGGCGATCTTCCGGGGCCGCGATCCCGGCGAGGGGCCGCCGATCCTCACCGCGGGGGTACGGGTCGCCTGTGTCGATGCGCGCACGCTGAAACCGAGAAGGCTGCCCGAGTCCCTGATGAACGTGTTGACCTGACCGTCTGAGATCATGAACGGACAACTCTCCATCATCCGCCTGGTGATCCAGGCCAGCATCCCGGTGCAGATCGTGATCGGGCTGCTGCTGCTCGCCTCGCTCACGTCCTGGGCCATCATTTTCAGGAAGCGGCTGCTCCTCGGACGCGCGGCGCGCGAGGCCGACCAGTTCGAGAGCAACTTCTGGTCGGGCGGCGACCTCGCGCAGCTCTATCGCGCCATCGAGTCGCACGGCGGCGCGACCGGAATGGCGAGCATCTTCGAATTCGGCTTCCGCGAGTTCGCGCGCCAGCGGCAGCAGGGATCGATTCCCGCCGACCAACTCCTCGAGGGCGCACGGCGGGCGATGCGCGTCGCGCAGCTGAAGGAGATCGACAGGCTGGAACACAACCTGGCGACGCTCGCCACCGTGGGCTCGACCAGTCCCTACGTCGGCCTCTTCGGCACGGTCTGGGGCATCATGACCGCATTCTCCTCGCTCGGCGACGTCCAACAGGCGACCCTCGCATCGGTGGCGCCGGGCATCTCCGAGGCGCTGGTGACGACCGCCATCGGCCTGTTCGCGGCGATCCCGGCCGTCGTCGCCTACAACCGCTTCGCCGATCAGGTGAACCGCCTGGAGGGCCGCTTCGACGCCTTCATGGAGGAGTTCTCCACGATCCTTCAGCGGCACGCGACCCGCGGCGCGCCGGCGGCTTCGCCCGTCGGCCCCGTGACCACGGGGGCGAGTGCCGGCGGGGCGTCCGCCGTCGGGGTGCCGGGCACCGCCGGAGCCCGTTAGGAGTTCCGCATGGCTCAAGTCTCCCGCGGCCGGCGGCTGATGGGCGAGATCAACGTCGTTCCCTACATCGACGTGATGCTCGTGCTGCTCATCATCTTCATGATCACCGCGCCGCTGCTCACGGAGGGGGTGAAGGTCCAACTACCGAAGGCGGGCTCGCAACCTCTGAGCGCGCGCAACGCCAAGGATCCCGTCGTGCTGTCGGTGGATCGGCAAGGGCGCCTCTACATCAACGTGGGCGGCAACCCGCAGCTGCCCGCGCAGCCCGAGCTCATCGAGGCGCGCGCCGCGGCGGCGCTGAGCGCCGATCCCCAGAGGGCCGTGTTGGTCAAGGCGGACACCGCGGTCGCCTACGGAGTGGTCGTGCAGGCCATGGTCATCCTGCAGCGCGCGGGCGCGCACAAAGTTGGGTTCGTCACCAACCCGCTGCCGCAATCACCGCCGCGCACGGGAAGCTGACGGATCCGCCCCCCGATGTCTGAGTCCACACGCGACCGGTGGCTGTCGATTGGGATGTCCGTGCTGCTGCACGGCACGCTGATCGCTTTGCTCGGGGTCGGCATATGGCATTTCCGGCATCCGACACCGCCCAAGACCCTGTCCATCGACGCGACCGTGGTCGATGCCCGTACCCTGAAGGGCGTGGGTGTCGCCCCGACGCCGACGCCCACGCCAAAGCTTGCACCGCCCCAGACGGTGCCGCCCGCGCCCGCGCAGCCGGTACAGGGGCCGCCGCCTCCCAGCCCCAGCGAGCAGGCGATGCGCGAGCAGGCGGCCAGGGAAGAGGCTCAGCATCAGGCGGCCGCGCAGCAGGAGCTTCTCGCCCGCGAGCAGGCGAAGCAGGCGCAGGAGGAGGCCGCGGCGAAGGCCGCGGCGAAGGCAGTGGCCGCCAGGAAGACGCAGGAGGCTCAGGCGGCCGCGCAAGCGAAGCGGCTGGAGCAGGCCCAAAAGCGGGCCGAAGAGAAGAGGGTGGCCGAGGCCCGTAAGAAGGCCGAGGCGGCCAAGCTCGCGGCAGCGAAGAAGCGGGCCGAGGAGAAAAAGCTCGCGGCAGCGAAAAAGCTCGCCGAGGAGAAGGCGCTGGCCGCGCAGCGGGCCGCGGCGGCGCGCGCCGCGCGGGTCGCCGAGCTGCAGCAGAGCATTCAGGCGGATGAGCGGGCCGCCGCGGCGAGCGGCGCCCTCGCGAGCTGGACGAGCGAGATCCAGTCGCGGATCCAGGATGCCTGGATCAAGCCGCCGACCGCGAAGAAGGGGCTCAAATGCGTGCTCAACGTGAGCCTGGTCCCTGGCGGAGCGGTGACCGGGGTGAGCCTCGGTCAGTGCAATGGAGATGACGCGGTGCGTCAGTCCATTCAGACTGCGGTCTATAACGCCTCGCCGCTGCCGGCGCCGCCTGACAACATTGCGTTCCCGCATCAGCTCATCATCACTTTCGAACCGAGCAACTGACCCGATACCATGAAATCCACACCGAGAATGGCGCCCCTCCTGCGGATCTTCCTGGCGGTCGTGACGGCCGCCTGCCTCGCGCCCCCCGCCGCGTGGGCGCAGCTGCAGATCCAGATCACCTCCGGGGTGAGCCACCCCGTGCCGATCGCGATCGTGCCCTTCGCGCAGGCGCCGAGCGACGGGACCGACGTAGCCGGAGTGATCCAGCACGATCTCGTCGGCAGCGGCCGCTTCACGGCGCTGGCGCGCAACCAAATGCCGGCGACGCCCGCCCACGCCGCGAACGTCAAGTTCGCGGACTGGAAGGCGGCCGGGAGCGATTACGTGGTCGTCGGCCGGGTGGTCCCGGGCGCGCCCGGGCAGCTCGCGGTGGAATTCAACCTGCTCAACACACTCACCGGTCAGAGCATCGCCCGGCAGCGGTTCGTCGGCACGGCCGCCGCGCTGCGCAACGCGGCGCACCGCGTGAGTGATGTCATCTACCAGGCGATCACGGGCATCCGCGGAGCTTTCGCTACGCGCATCGCCTATGTCGCCGTCGTCGGGCCGGGCGCCAGCCAGAAATTCCAACTGGTGATCGCCGATGCGGACGGCTACAATCAGCATCTGATCCTCCAGTCGCGCTTCCCGCTCATGTCGCCGACGTGGTCGCCGGACGGCCAGTGGATCGCCTATGTCTCATTTGAGAACCACCTCCCTGCCGTGTACGTGCAGCGCGTGCTGACCGGCCAGCGCACCATGGTCTCGGAGCGCGCCGGCATCAATGGCGCGCCGGCCTGGTCTCCCGGCGGACACAGGCTCGCGCTCACCCTGAGCGGGGTCAGCGGCCATCCGCAGATCTACGTCCTCAACCTGCGCAACCAGCATCTGACGCGCATCACCCATGCGCCCGCCATCAACACCGAGGCGGACTGGGCGCCGGACGGCAAGTCCATCTACTTCACCTCGGACCGGGCCGGTGAGCCGCAGATCTACAGGATCGGGGTAACCCCCGGCAGCATCCCGCAGCGCATCACGTTCACCGACGAATACAACGCAGGTCCCCACGTCTCCCCCGACGGCAAGCTGCTCGCCATGGTCACCCGGGACAACAGCGGCAACTATTGCATCGCCGTGCAGAACCTGCAGACGGGCGAGTTCCGGATCCTGACGCACGGGCCCATCGACCAGTCGCCGAGCTTCGCGCCGAACGGCGCCACCATCATCTACGCCGCGCGTCCGGGCAATGCCTCGGCCGGGATCCTGGCGACGATCTCCGTCGACGGCCTGACCGGTCTCACCCTGAAGCCGACTCAGGGTGAAGTGCGCGATCCGGCGTGGGGTCCGTTCACCCAGTGATGATTTGCTGACGTTTAACAAGAGTTGCCGCAAGGCGGCGAATCTGGAGAAGGGTCTATGTATCGTCGAACTCTCGTCTTGATGTTGCTGGCCGGATGTCTCGGCCTCGCGGCTTGTGCCAGCCACCCGCCGAAGCCGTCGGCCGCCTCGCAGCAGCAGTCCGGCGCCGGCGCCGGCGCCGAATCCTCGGGCGCGCAAGGGGGTGCCAATGCCAACGGCGGTCCCTTCGGCAACCAGAACTCGATCCCCGGCCCGCAACAGGGCCTGCTCGGGCAGCGCACCGTGTACTTCAGCTTCGACAGCTCGGTGATCAAGGGCGAGGGCACGGAGATCGTCGCCGCCCATGCGAAGTACCTGGCCGATCACCCGGATGCCCGCGTGAGACTGGAGGGCAACACGGATGAGCGCGGCTCGCCGGAGTACAACATCGGTCTCGGCATGCGCCGTGCGCAGTCGGTCCGCGAGGCGATGCTGCTGCAGGGCGCCTCGTCCAATCAGATCACGGTGGTGAGCTACGGCTCGGAGCGCCCGGTGGATCCGGCGCACGACAGCGCGGCCTGGGCGAAGAACCGGCGGGTGCACATCGTGTACCTCACGCCGAACATCCAGCCGCCGCAGGCGCAGCAGCAGCAGACGCCGCAGCAGCAAGAGCAGCCGCCGCAGCAGTAAGCCGGCATCCGGCCGCCCATTCCCGAGGACTTCACCATGCGCCCGATCATCCCCCTCGCCCTCATCGTCACGGTGCTCGTCGCCGGCTGCGCCACGACTCCGCCCGACCAGGACCCGGTGCAGATCCGGTTGAACAACCTCGATGCGCGCATCTCGCGGGTCGAGCGCGTGATGTCCAATCAGAGCCTGGTGCAGATGGCGCAGGAGGTGGCGACGCTCCAGGGCGAGGTGCGCGACCTTCGCGGCCGGATCGATGACCTGCAGAACGCCAACCGGCAGCTGAGTCGGCAGCAGCATGATCTCTATGCCGATCTCAACAAGCGGGTGACGGCGCTCGAGCAGGGCGGTCAGGCGGGCGGCGGGCAGGGGGACACCGAGTCGGGTACCGGCTCCGGAGCGAGCGCCGCCGAGCCGGGGGTCACCTCCACCCAGGAGGCGGTCTATGCGCAGGCCTTCAATGCGCTGAAGGCGGGCAGCTACTCGGTGGCGATCACCGGGTTCCAGGGCTTTCTCAAGCAGTACCCGACGAGCCCGCTCGCGCCCAATGCGCAGTACTGGCTGGGACAGGCGCACTACGTGAACCAGGACTTCGCGGCGGCGGAAAGCGACTTCCAGGCCGTGCTCGACAAGTGGCCCAACTCGAGCAAGGCGCCCGCGGCCATGTTCGACCTCGGCAACACCCAGCTCGCGCAGGGCAAGATGGCGACGGGGCGCTCCACGTTGAAGCAGGTCGTGAGCCAGTTCCCCGGCACGGATGCCGCCACCCGGGCGCAGGCGCTGCTTAAGAAGCACTCGGCGAAGTGACGGGCGCAGGTGGCGCGGCTCAAGATCAGCGAGATCTTCCATTCCCTGCAAGGTGAGGCCGACACCGCTGGGATTCCGACGGTGTTCGTGCGGCTCACCGGCTGTCCGCTGCGCTGCCAGTATTGCGACACGGAGTACGCCTTCCACGGCGGGGAATGGTGGGAGGTCGAGGCGGTGGTGCGGAAGGTGCAGGAGCTCGGCGGCCGCTACGTGTGCGTGACCGGCGGGGAGCCGCTGGCGCAGAAGAGCTGTCTGCCGCTCCTGACCCGGCTCTGCGATGCCGGGTGCCGCGTGTCGCTCGAGACGAGCGGCGCGATGCCGCTGCAGGGAGTCGACGAGCGGGTGGTGCGGGTCGTGGACGTGAAGACCCCCGGCTCCGGCGAGGAGCCGCGCAACCGCTACGAGGAGCTCGCGCGCCTGGGCCCGCGGGATCTGGTGAAGTTCGTGATCTGCGATCGCGGCGACTACGAGTGGAGCTGCGCCAAGCTCCGCGAGCTCGGCCTGGAAGAGCGCTGCACGGTGCTCTTCTCCCCGAGCCACGAGCAGCTGCCCGCGCGGCAGCTCGCCGACTGGATCGTGGAGGATCGGCTGCCGGTGCGCTTGCAGATCCAGCTTCACAAGTATCTCTGGGGCAACGTGCCGGGAAAGTAGGGGCACTTCGCATGGCTTCCCACAGAGCTGTCGTGCTCGTCTCCGGCGGTCTCGACTCCGCCACGACCCTCGCGCTCGCCCGCTCGCAGGGGTTCGAGTGCTTCGCGCTCTCCGTCGACTACGGTCAGCGGCACTCGGCGGAGCTCGATGCGGCGATGCGGGTCGCGGCTGCGCTGGGGGCGAGGGAGCACCGGGTCATGCGCGTCGATCTCGCCGGCATCGGCGGATCTGCGCTGACCGATAGCTCCATCGCGGTGCCCGAGAAGCCTACGGAAGGAATCCCGGTCACCTATGTCCCCGCGCGCAACACGGTCCTGCTGGCGTTGGCCCTCGGGTGGGCGGAGGTGCTGGCCGCGGAGGACATCTTCGTCGGCGTCAATGCCGTCGATTTTTCCGGCTACCCCGATTGTCGTCCCGCGTTCATCGAGGCCTTCAGCCACCTCGCCGCGCTCGCAACCAAGGCGGGCGTGCAAGGCCATCCCTGCCGGATCCAGGCGCCGCTCATCTCCTGGTCGAAGCAGCGCATCATCCGCGAGGGCACGCGGCTCGGCATCGACTATTCCCTGACCGTCTCCTGCTACCAGGCGGACGACCTCGGCGCCGCCTGCGGCCGCTGCGACTCCTGCCGCCTGCGCCGCGCCGGCTTCGAGGCCGCGGGCGTCCCCGACCCGACGATTTACCAGCGCCTGTAGTACCATACCCGGCCCTCGGCGGCTCCTTCTCCTTTGCTCGAAGGCAAGTGAACAAGCGGGCCAAGGCCGTCCTTGGCCCGCGGGCCTCAAAGGCGGCAAAAGGGCTGGCCGTGCAAATCGCAGGGAGCGATTTGCGCCAATGAACATGGGGCGTTAGCTCAGTCGGTAGAGCATCGGACTTTTAATCCGCTGGTCGTGGGTTCGATTCCCACACGCCCCAATTAAACCGCCAGGGTCCATTCCAGGCAGAAGGGTGAGGCAGCTCATGAAAGCCCTCAGACCGATCCGCAGTGAGGGGGACTACGAGCATGCGCTCGCAGAGGTCGAAGAGCTCTGGGGCGCAAAAGCCGGCACGCCCAAAGGCGACCGCCTCGACATTCTTGCGACTCGCATCGAGGCCTACGAGACCGAGCACTATCCGATGGACCCGCCGGACTCGATCGAGGCGATCAAGTTTCGGACGGAGCAGCAAGGGCTGACACGCAAGAACCTGGAAGAGATTCTTGGCACTCGGACGCGCGCTTGAGTACGCTGATGGGGGCGCCGTTGCTGCGAGCCTTCGCGCTCGGCGCCGCATGAGAGTCGATCGAGAGGTACCGCCATGCACGCGATCCGTATCGCTCCCGAGATCCTGGCGCAGGTTCGTGCCCGCCGCGGCCGCCCGCACGCCTTCGAGCGGCTGGATCTCAGGCGAGCCGCGCACATTGCCGTCGACCTGCAGAACGGCTTTATGGAGCCCGGCGCCCCCGTCGAAGTGCCGACCGCGCGCGAGATCGTGCCGAACGTCAATGCCATCAGCGCTGCAATGCGCAGCCGTGGCGCGCAGAACATCTTCCTGCGCATGACCATCGACGAGCGGTCCGCATCGAGCTGGTCCAACTGGTTCGCGTATCTGCACAGCGATGAGAGCGCGCGGGCCACGGCGGAGGCATTCGCCCCCGGAGTGCATTTCTGGCAACTGTGGCCGCAGCTCGAAGTCGCGGAGAGCGATCTGACGCTGGAGAAGACGCGCTTCGGCGCTTTCGTGCCCGGCGCGAGCCGTCTGCACGAGCTGCTGCAGGACCTTGGCATCGACACACTCATCATCACCGGAACGCTGACGAATTGCTGCTGTGAGTCGACCGCCCGCGACGCGATGCAGATGAACTACAAGGTCATCTTCGTGTCGGATGCCACCGCCACGCTGTCCGATGCCGCCCACAATGCGACCCTGGAAAACATGGCCATGCTGTTCGCCGATGTCATGACGACCGGGGAGCTCGTCGCGGCGATCGCAGCCGCCTGAGCGATCTCAGGCGAGAAGGGTTTGGATCCGCTCGGCGGTGATGCCGTCGATCTCCAGCACCTTGCGGCGGCTGGTGGCGCCGGCGATCAAACGCACGTCCCGCCGGCGTACGCCGAGTCGCTCGGCGACGAATGCGAGCAGCGCTTCATTGGCCGCGTGGTCGACGGGAGGCGCCGCGACCCGGATCTTGATATCGGACCCGTATCGTCCCGCGATCTCGGTGCGTCTGGCGCGCGGCTGAATGTACACGGAAATGCGAACGCTCGAGGACATACGCTCTGCCGCGGTTGCGTGCCGTCTGCGCCGAGCATAAGCCATCTGGAGGCCTGCAACATCAGCCGCCTCGACATTGCCCGCCCTGTGCCCCGGATCCGGCACCGGTGGCCTGATGGCCAAGATGCCGACAAGCTGTATATCATCCCAGGGCTACAATGCCTTGCAACAGCGACGCGGCGCTTCCTCTCCAGCATGAATGCGGGAGTCTCCGCGCCGAGGAACAGATGACAGCGCAGAATGCATGGCTTACCGTGGGCTCCAGCCTGCTCACGGCGCGGATCGACCCCCTCGGGGCGCAGCTTTCGATGCTGCGGGATTCATCCGGCAGGGATCTCTTATGGGATGGCGATCCGGCGTTCTGGAGCGGGCGAGCCCCGGTGCTGTTTCCCATCGTGGGCGCTTTGGCGCGCGGGGTGTACCGCGTTTCGGGCAAGACGTATGCGCTGCCGCGGCACGGCTTTGCGCGGCACAGGCGGTTTGAGGTCCTCAGCGCTTCGGCAGACTCTGTCCTGCTGCGGCTGAAGGCGGACGATGAGACTCTGGCGGTGTATCCGTTTCAGTTCGGACTGCGGATGCGCTTCGCGATCGTTGGCGCGTCACTCACAGTGACTGCCTCGGTCGAAAACGAGGGCGATGTGCCGATGCCCGCGAGCTTTGGCTATCACCCGGCGTTTCGCTGGCCGCTGCCATTTGGGGCCGCGCGGGCGCTGCATGACATCGTGTTCGACCTCGAAGAGCCGGCGCCCATCCGGCGCATCGATGCCGACGGACTGGTGACCCCCGTCCGGCATCCGACGCCGATTCATGCACGGCACTTGGTGCTCGATGATGGCCTTTTCCGAGATGACGCGGTGATCCTCGATGCGATCCAGAGCCAGGGTCTGACCTACGGCTCTGATACGGGTCCCCGGCTGCGGCTGCGGTTTCCGGACACTCCGTACCTGGGTCTCTGGAGCAAACCCGGGGCGCCTTTCATCTGCATCGAGCCCTGGCACGGCATGGCGGATCCCGTGGGATTCGAGGGCGATTTCACCAAGAAGCCCGGTGTGTTCATCGTGCCCCCGGGCGGCCGCCGAGAGCTCGCCATGCAGGTGACGCTGACCTAGGCCTCGGCAGGATCCCGGCCCGTCGGGGCCGACTTGACCAAGGGACAGCAAGCCGCGAGACAGGGGGCGGGGCGGCGGGTTGATGCTCCGGCGCGCTGGCGGGCGCCGGATTGGTTTTTATATTATGATGACAATATAATATCGGGCCGCAGGCGTCTGCAGGGGGATCCGATGGAGTTCTCGCTCACCGAAGAACAGCAGCTCATCGTCAAGAGCACCCGGGACTTCGTCCGCAAGGAGCTTTATCCCCACGAGGCCGAGGTGGAGGAGACGGGGAGCCTGCGCGAGGCGCTGCGCCGGGAGCTCAAGGCCAAGGCCATCGCGGCGGGTCTCTACGCCGCCAACATGCCGGTGGAGGTGGGAGGCGGGGGCCTCGATACGGTGAGCTGGGTGCTCTATGAGAAGGAACTCGGCAGCACCAGCTACGCGCTGCATTACTCCTGCGTCGGCCGGCCTTCCAACATCCTGCTGGCGTGCGAGGGGGAGCAGCGCGAGCGCTATCTGCTGCCCGCCGTGCGCGGAGAGCGGACCGAGTGTCTCGCCATGACCGAGCCGGGCGCAGGCTCTGACCTGCGCGGGATGAAGACGACCGCCGTCCCCGACGGGGGCGACCTCATCATAAACGGCACCAAGCACTTCATCAGTCACGCCGATCACTCGGACTTCGTCATCCTCTTCGCCGCCTCGGGGGAGGAGAGCACGCCGCGCGGGGCGCGGCGGCTCATCACCGCGCTGCTCATCGACATGGGCACGCCGGGGTTCGAGGTGCTCCCCGGCTATCGCAATGTCTCGCATCGGGGCTACACCAATAGCATCCTGCGCTTCACCGACTGCCGGGTGCCGCGCAGCGCCGTGCTCGGGGAGCTGCACAAGGGCTTCGAGGTCGCCAACACCTGGCTCGGCGCCACGCGCCTGCAGGTGGCGGCCAACTGTCTCGGGCGCGCGGAGCGCGCGCTCGATCTCGCCAGGCAGTGGGCAGTCGAGCGGGTGCAGTTCGGGCAGCAGATCGGCAAGTTCCAGGGCGTTGCATTCAAGCTCGCCGACATGGCGGTCGAGCTGCGCGCCGCCGAGCTCCTGACGCTCGAGGCGGCATGGAAGCTCGAGCAGCGCACCGCCACCGATCTCGATCTGGCGAGCGCGAAGCTCAAGGCCACCGAGATGCTCGCCATGGTCGCCGATGAGGCGCTGCAGATTCACGGCGGCATGGGCCTCATGAGCGACCTGCCGCTCGAGCGGATCTGGCGCGATGCGCGCATCGAGCGCATCTGGGACGGCACGAGCGAAGTGCAGCGTCACATCATTTCGCGCGCGCTGCTGCGCCCTCTGGGCGGCTGACCCACCTCAGTCTCAGGCACAGGGGTTCGCCGCAAGCGGCGAACGGGTGGCCAGGGACGGACACCCTGGGCTTGCGCGGAGCATGGAATGCGCAGCGCAATGTGCCCCGCTGCGGCAGGTGGCGGAGGCGGCGGGCAAAAACCGCGCTTTTGCGCGCTGCCGCACGGGGCCGGGCAGGAGCCCGGATTCAGCGCTTCAAAAATACGCCTAGCGGCCCTTCCAGACCGGCTTGCGCTTCTCGGTGAACGCGCGCGCGCCTTCCTTCAGGTCTTCGGAGCGGATCACCCGCTGCACGGCCTCCAGGCTGTCGTGCAGCTCGAAGGCCGGGTGCTCGGCGACCGTTTCCGTGTGGCGCAGCAGCTGTTTGATCGCCGGGAAGAGCAGCGGCGGCCCGTCGGCGAGCTGACGGGCGATCTCGCGGGCCTTCGCCAGGGCACCGCCGCGCGGCACGACATGGTTGGCGAGTCCCCAGTGCTTGGCTTCGGCGGCATCCATCCAGCGGCCGGTCATCAGGAACTCGACGGCGATGTGATATGGGATTCGCCGTCGCAGCTTGATCGTACCGGCATCGGCGAGCACGCCGACGTTGATCTCGGGGAGTGAGAAGCGCGCGTGCTCCTCCATGACGATGATGTCACACCCGAGCACGATCTCGAATCCACCGCCGCAGGCGATGCCGTTGACGGCGGCGATGAGCGGCTTGTCGAGATTGCGCGGATGGTTGAGTCCGCCGAAACCACCGCTTCCCCAGTCCTCATCGGAGCGCTCACCGGCGGCGGCCGCCTTCAGATCCCAGCCCGGGCTGAAGAACCGCTCGCCCGCCCCCGTGACGATCGCCACGCGCAGCGCGGGGTCGTCGCGAAAGGCGCCGAACACTTCGTTCAGCCGCCGGCTGGCCGCGAGGTCGATGGCATTGGCCTTAGGACGGTCGATGGTGACTTCGAGCACGGCGCCGTCGCGGATGGTACGGACCCCGGCGCTCTCGCTTGTTTCTGACATGTCAGGATTCCTCGCTCAGGCGAACCAACGCATCCACCGCGACGGCGCCGAGGCCGGCCGGGCGGACGATGACCGGATTCAGATCGAGCTCGAGCAGTCCCTCGAGATTCTCCTGCGCGAAGCGGGCGCAGGCGAGTGCGGTCTGCACCAGGGCCGGAACGTCCCCGGGCGGACGGCCGCGATAGCCGCCGAGGAGCTTCGCCACCTCGAGCCTGCCGAGGGCGCGCTGGATGGCATCGGAGGTGAAGGGCGGCAGCAGGACCGCCGTATCCGCGAGGAGCTCCGCGAGCACTCCGCCCGCGCCAAGGAGCAGGAGCTGACCGAACTGCGGATCCGCGGTGATGCCGATCAGGATCTCCGCGACGCCGTCGTCGATCATCTTCTCCACGAGCAGGAGGCTCGAGAGATGCGACAGGCGCTCGGCTGCGGCGGCGGCTTCGGCCGCTGTACGTACGTTGAGCACGACGCCCCCGACATCGGATTTGTGCTCGAGGGCGGCTCCGGCTGCCTTGATGACCACGGGATATCCAAGCGTCCCCGCGGCATCCAGCACGGCGCCGGGGGCGACCACACGCCATGGCGGTGTGGCCACTCCAAATGCCGCGAGCGCGGCCTTGCCTTCGTGCTCCGGCAAGGTTCGGGCTGACGGCGCCGCGCCCGAGGCATTCCGGGCCCGCGGCTTGAGCAACCGCGCCGGCGCATTGCGCCGCCAGGCCTCGCCCACGGCTGCCGCGCGCTCGAGCGCCTCGAGCGCCTCACGCTGACCCTGCAGGGCTGCGATTCCGGCGGAGAGGCATCGGACGCGAACCTCCGCCGGGAGCGATTCGGGCAGAGAGCTGATGATCGCCGCGCGCGCCGGCGAAGCCCGTGAGGCCGCCTCGAACTCCTCGATGACCGCCAGATAGCTTTGCGGGTCCGCCTCCTGCGCGGGCGGACAATCGATGACGAAGCCCACCGCGTCGTATCCGGCGCCGCCGACGATGGAGAAGAGGGAGTTCAGCCGCGGGCGGTCGAACCAGATGTGGGTATGGAAATCGAACGGGTTCGACAAGGTCACCCGGTCCGTGAGCAGCGAGCGCAGCTGCGCCGCCGGCTCCGGAGGAAGGGGCGGAAACTCCACGGCCAGGGCGCGCGCCGTGTCGGCGGCCATCGCCATGTCGCCGCCCGATGCGCCCATGAGCAGCACGCGCCGTCCCCGCAGGGGTCCGCCCGCATGGAGCACCTTCAGCGTCTCGCAGAGCGTCGCGAGAGTGTCGCAGCGGGCAATGCCGTTGCGCTCGCAGAGCGCGTCGAACGCCGCATCGGCGCCTGCAAGGGAGCCGGTGTGACTATGGACCGTGCGCGCCGCGGCGGCCGTGCGTCCGGTCTTGACCAGCGCGACCGGCTTGCCTGCGGCCGCTGCGCGCTCGGTCGCACGCGCGAACCGCTCGATGTCCTTGACGCCCTCGACGTAGAGTCCGAACGCGCTGACGCGCTCATCCTCGATCAGGACCTCGATGAGATCCTCCAGGGCGAGGGAGGCCTGATTGCCGACGGTCAGCAGGTAGCCGATCGGCAGCGAGCGGCGGTTGAACATGAGATTGAGCGCGATCGTGCCGCTCTGGCAGATGAGCGCGACGCCGCGCTCGGGCGGGGTGCCGACGACCTGATCCGGCCAGAGCGCGGCACGGTCGAAGAAGTTGACGAGCCCGTAGCAGTTGGGGCCGAAGTAGGGCACGCCGCCGGCGGCGCCGGCCAGGGCGCGCGCCAGCTCGCGGCCCTCGGGGGTGCCGGTCTCCTCGAAGCCCGCCGCGAAGCACACGAATCCCCCCGCGCCGCGCCGCGCCAATGCCGCTGCGATCGCTGGCGCTTCCCGGGCAGGGGCCGCGATGAATGTCGCATCCGGCGCCTCGGGCAGCTCCTCGACCGAGCGGTAATATAGGGTCTCTGGGGTCGAGGGGCGGCTTGGATGGACGCGCCATACCTCGCCGCGGTAGCCGACCGCGCGACAAGCGGCGGCGGCCGCGTCCGCCCATACACCGCCGCAAAGGGCGATCCGGTGCGGCGCCAGCAGGCGTTGCAGGGCACCGCCGATCATGAGGTTCTGCTCCCAACCCGTAAATATTATCGTTATAATAATAAGGTCAGTGCGGGCGGCGCGGCAAGATCCGCGGGAGCTGGTGGCATGCAGACTCAGTTGTTGATCGACGGCCGGTTGATCGCCGGCGAAGGTCCCGAGGATCCTATCCTGGATCCGGCGAGCGGCGAGCGGATCGCCGCGGTCGCGGCGGCGAGTCCCGCGCAGGTCGACGCCGCGGTGGCGGCGGCGGAGCGTGCCTTCGGG
Organism: Pseudomonadota bacterium; assembly: GCA_019352035.1. Taxonomy (GTDB): domain Bacteria; phylum Pseudomonadota; class Gammaproteobacteria; order Steroidobacterales; family Steroidobacteraceae; genus 13-2-20CM-66-19. The sequence goes on from JABBNZ010000013.1 coordinate 37,055, forward strand.
TCCTGGTCCGCGACCCCGCCGCGGGACCGGGCGGCGCGCCTGCTCGAGATCGCGGCGCACATCGAGGCCCACGGGCAGGCTTATGCGGAGATCGAGGCCCGCAATACCGGCAAGCCCCTCGCCGCGGTGCTCGCCGACGAGATCCCGGCGATCGCGGACGTTTTTCGCTTCTTCGCCGGCGCTTGCCGCATCCCGCAGGGCACCGCGGCCGGGGAATATCAGTCCGGTTGCACGAGCTTGCTGCGTCGCGATCCGGTGGGCGTCGTGGCCGCCATCGCGCCCTGGAACTATCCTCTGATGATGGCGGCCTGGAAGCTCGCGCCGCCCATCGCGGCCGGGTGTACCATCGTGCTCAAGCCCTCCGAGCAGACCCCACTCACGGCGCTCATGCTGGCTCAGGCACTCGCGCAGCTGCTGCCCGCGGGTGTGGCCAATGTCGTCTGTGGCCGCGGCGAGGCTGTCGGCGCCCGCTTGGCCGCCCATCCGCGGGTGCGCATGATCTCTCTCACGGGGGACGTCTCGACGGGGCAGAAGGTGCTCACCGCGGCAGCGGGCAATCTGAAGCGTACGCACCTCGAGCTCGGCGGCAAGGCGCCGGTGCTGGTGCTCGACGACGCCGATCTCGAGCAGGTGGTGGCCGGGGTGCGTACGTTCGGCTTCTACAATGCCGGACAGGACTGCACCGCGGCATGCCGGCTCTATGCCGGCGCGCGCATTCACGACCGTCTGGTCGCCGACCTCACCCAGGCGGTCGGCACCATCAAAGTCGGCGCGCAGCGCGAGGCGGGTGTCGAGATGGGACCGCTGATCTCTCACGCCCAGCGCGAGCGGGTGGCGGGATTCGTCGAGCGCGCCTCGACCCTGGCGCACCTCGAGATCACCACGGGCGGCCGGGCGCGCCCAGGCGGCGGATTCTTCTTCGAGCCGACGGTGATTGCCGGCGCGCGGCAGACGGATGAGATCGTGCAGCGGGAGGTCTTCGGCCCGGTGATCTCGATCACCCGCTTCACCGATCCCGAGGAGGCCATCGCGATGGCGAACGATTCGGAGTACGGGCTCGCATCCTCCGTCTGGACGCGCGATGTCAGTCAAGCCATGCGCGTGGCCTCCCGCCTGCAATACGGGGTCACCTGGATCAATACCCATTTCTGCACCGTGAGCGAGATGCCCCACGGGGGCTTCAAGCGCTCCGGCTACGGCAAGGATCTCTCCGCGCTCGCGCTCGAGGATTACACGGTCGCCCGCCACGTCATGGTGAAGCTGTAGCCGATCGAGGTGAGAATGGGGGGTATGCGCCGAAACGCGAAAGCGGTCCTGGCAGGTGCTGTGCGCCTCTGCCTCGCGCTCGCCGCGGCGGCTCTGCCGGCGGCCTGCGGCCACTCCGCCGCCTCCGCCCACCGCCAGCGCGTCCTTTACGTCTACAACTGGGCGGACTACATCGGCAAGGATACCGTGCGCGACTTCGAGGCGAAGACGGGCATCCGCGTCATCTACGACACGTACGACTCCGATGAGGAAGCGGAGGGGAAGCTGCTGGCGGGCGATTCCGGTTATGACGTGGTCACCGCCTCCACCGACTACTTCGCCCGCCAGATCAGGGCCGGGGTGTACGAGCCGCTCGATCGCGCCAAGCTGCCCAACTGGAAGAACCTCGACCCGCACTGGCTCGCGCTCGAGGCGAAGGCCGATCCCGGCAACCGCTATGCCGTGCCCTACATGCACAGCATCAACGGCTTCGCATACGACGTCGCGGCGATCCGCGCGCGCATGCCGAACGCGCCGGTCGACAGCCTCGACATGTTGTTCAATCCGCAGATCGTAAAGCATTTCGCCGGCTGCGGCGTTTCGTTTCTCGACTCGCCGGAGGACGTGCTGCAGCTCGCCCTGAACTACCTGCACATCGATCCGAACACCACGCGCAAGCGCGACTACCTGCGCGCCGAGAAGCTGTTGCTCTCGGTACGGCCGTACGTCCGCGCCTTCGATTCCGCCGAATACATGAACGGCCTGATCGACGGCAACTTCTGCATCGCCATGTCCTGGTCCGCCGACTATTCCGTGGCGGAGGCGCGCGCGCACGCGGCGGGCCTGCGCCTGCACCTCGCCTTCACGGTGCCCCGGGAGGGCGCCAACCTGACCTACGATGCGTGGCTGATCCCGGCGGGGGCCCCGCATCCCCGGGCCGCGTACGAATGGCTCAATTTCCTGCTCGAGCCGCGCGTCATCGCCGCGATCACCAACCAGATCCATTACGGCAACGACAATCTCGCCGCCAACCGCTATGTGGACCCTTCGATCCTGAACGATCCCATCGTCTATCCGACGCCGCAGATCGAGGCGCGACTCTACGAGTCGAAAGAGGTCTCGGCGAAGCTCGAGCGCCTGCGCACCCGCATCTGGATGCGCATCAAGACGGGGATCTGACCGCAAGCGAGGGCCGGCCGCCGCCCGCCGGCACCGCGGGCGGCGCGTTCGCCCGCTCCGCCTCGCGCATCTCGAGCTCGTGGCGCTGCTCGGCGCGGCGCATCAGCCAGCCGGCGGCGATCACACAGCTGCCGACGATGGCGATGATGATGCTGGCGAGAGCGTTGATCTCCGGGCTGATCCCGAGCCTGACCTTCGAGTAGATCAGCATAGGCAGCGTGTTGGTCGCAGGTCCCGCCACGAAGCTGGAGATCACGAGGTCATCGAGGGAGAGGGTGAAGCTCAGGAGCCAGCTCGCGAGAATGGCGGGCAGGATGAGGGGGAGCGTGATCTCGAGGAAGGCGCGCGTGGGACCTGCGCCGAGGTCCATGGCGGCCTCCTCCAGTGAGCGGTCGGCGCTCTGCAGGCGCGAGCGCACGGTCACGGTCACATAGGCGATGCAGAATGTGACGTGCGCCAGCACGATGGTGAGGAATCCCCGGTGCGGCCAGGAGAAGGTCTGCAGCAACGACACGAAGAGCAGCAGCTGCGTGATGCCGGTGATGACCTCGGGCATGACGAGCGGTGCGGTCACCATCCCGGTGAGGAGGAACCGGCCGGGAAAGCGGCTGAAGCGCACGAGAGAGATGGCGGCGAGCGTGCCGAGCACCACCGCCGCCGAAGAGGCGGTGAAGGCGATCTCGAGCGACAGGAGGGCCGAGTCGAGCAGGTTCTGATGCCGCAGGAGCTGCGCGTACCACACCGTGGAGAAGCCGCCCCAGACATTGACCAGCGGCGAGGCGTTGAAGGAGTAGCCGATGAGCACCAGGATCGGCAGGTAGAGCACCGCGATGCCGACGCAAAGCGCGGTGACGCGAAAGGCGCTGTTGCCGCCGGACACGCTCAGGCCTCGGCGTGCCGGCCGCTCATGTGCTGGTAGATCGCGATCGGACCGACCAGCAGCACGAGGAAGGCGATGGCGACCACGGAGGCTGTCGGCCAGTCGTGATTGCTGAAGAACTCATCCCACAGCACCCGCCCGATCATGAGGTTGCCGGGGGCGCCGAGGAGCGAGGGGATGACGAATTCCCCCACCGCCGGGATGAACACCAGCATCGAGCCGGCCACGATCCCGGGCATCGAGAGCGGCAGGGTGACATCGAGGAATACGCGCCAGGGCGGGCTGCCGAGGTCCGCGGCCGCCTCGATCAGCGCCGGATCGAGCTTCTCCAGCGTGGCGAAGAGGGGCAGCACCATGAAGGGCAGATAGGAGTAGACGATGCCGATGTACATCGCGACATTGGTGTACATGATGATGAGCGGATGGGAGATCAGTCCCAGCTTCAGCAGCACCGTGTTGAGGAGTCCCCCGTTGGCGATGATGGCCTCGAGCGCGTAGACGCGCAGCAGGAACGAGGTCCAGAAGGGCAGGATGATGACGAGCAGCAGGATGTTCTGCGTGGAGCGCCTGGCCCGCGCGATCGCGTAGGCGATCGGATAGCCGAGCGCCAGGCAGATCAGCGTCGAGCAGAGCGCGAGGCGCAGGGAGAAGAGGTACGCGAGCGCGTACAGGTGGTCCGTGAACAGGCGCCGGTAGCTGTCCAGGCTCAGGGTGAGCCGCAGGTGGTGGTCCGCCGTGCGGGTGAATATGTCGGTGAACGGCGGGATGCGGATCACGGCGTCCGCGAAGCTGATCTTCAGGGTGTAGAGGAACGGCACCAGGAAGAAGATCAAGAGGAACAGCAGCGGCGGCAGGATGATGAGCCAGCGCCACGGATTGCCCGACCGGTTCATGATATGTGTATTGATCGCAGCCCCCGAACCCATTGTGCAGGATAAACTCGCGGCCGTGTCAAGTGAGCGCCAGTCCGCCGAACCCATCGACCCCGCCTCGGCCGGAGGAGGCCGGGCGCTGCGCCAGCGCCAGCGTCAGCGGCTGATCGACGCGTGCATCTCAGCACTGCATCTTTACGGACCCTCGCGCACGACGGTGGAGAAGGTCGTGGCCATCGCCGACCTCTCGCCCGGGATCGTGCGCTTTTACTTCGACTCCAAGGACGCGATGCTGGTCGCGTCCCTGGCGCACCTGGCGGCCGAATTCGACCAGCGCGTGCTCGCGCCGCTCGCAAGCCTCAAGGCCTCCCCCGTGCGCGCGCTGCAGCAGCTCGTCGAGTTGTACTTCGACCCCGAGATCGCCAGCCCCCGGAAGGTTTCCGTGTGGTACTCGTTCTGGGGCGAGGCGAGTTCCCGGCAGGAATACCAGGACATCTGCGGCAGGAAGGATGAGGACTTCGCGGCTCTCGTGCGCGAGCTCGTGGGCGCGCTGATCCTCCAGACGGGCGCGCGGCACCTCGATGCGGACGCGGTTTCGCTCGGACTGATCGGTGTGCTCGAGGTGCTCTGGCAGGGCATCGCCTTCCAGAGCGAGAGCAACATCGACCGGGACGCGGCCCGGCGCCGCTCGCTCGCCTACCTGGCCTCGGTGTTTCCGGGCATGTTTCCCCCGGCCCGAAAGGCCGAAGCCGCACCCGCGGCATCGACAGCCGCGCGCACGACGGGCTCGCTCTCGGAAGGCGCCGACGCCTCGCTGCCAGCTTGGGTCTACGGCAGCGCGCCGCTCCTCGCTATCGAGCGCGAGCGGCTCCTGCGGCCCGCCTGGCAGATGGTGGGTCACGCCGATGAGTTGGCGGCGGCGGGCGATTACCTCACCGCTTCCTGGCCCTGGGAGCGGGCGCTCGTCATACGCGCGGCCCGCGGCGAGCTGCACGCGTTGCGCAATGCCTGCCGTCACCAGCCGCACGCTCTGCTCGAAGCGCGCAGCGGTCATGTTGCCGGGAAGCTGCACTGCGCGGTCCACGATCTCATGTACGATCTGGCCGGACGCCGCCTCTCGGGATCGACCCCGGGGGACCTGACGCCCCTGGAGCTCCTCCGGCAGGGGCCGTTGCTCATGGTGCGCTCCGGTGCGCAGGGGGCATCGAGCCTCGAGGCGAGCCTGATGCGCACCTGGCCGAAGCTCTCGGCCGGCCGCATCGAGAGCCGGCCGGCGGCGGCCGACTGGAAGCTCATCGTCGAGCAGTGGCTCGAGCGCGAGTCGCCGCGGCGCTGGTTCCTGGCCCCCAATCAACTTCTGGACCTCGACATCGATCCGCCGCGGCTGCTGCAGGTCGTGCCGGAGGCTCCCGGCAGGTCGCGCCTCGTGCAGTTCGAGCTCGGAAGGGCGCGGCGTGCTTCGCGGCGCGGACGCCTCACCGCCGGCGAGGGGCTCGAGGAGCAGATCGCGCTCGCCGAGTCGACGCAGGCGGGACTCGCAGCGCTGCCCATGCAGCCGGCGGCCTCGGTAGACGCTGCGCCCGCGTTGGCCAGGTTCCGCCAGTCGATCGCGGCGCTCCTGCCGCTGCTGGTCTCGGGATCGGACACGGGCGCTTAGTCGATTGGCAAAACCGGCCTGCGGCCGTTTTGCGGAACGTGCTGTCGTTGCCGGCGGCCCAAGGCGCGACTTCGGCCGCCGGGGCAGGGATGAGCGCACAACGCGGAGGGCCTCCTAGGCGAAACGGGCGGGCGCTCGCGGCTCGCGCACCTCCGGGATGCGCTCGCGCAGCAGCTCGTGGAACTGCAGCATGCAGCTCTCGAGCTGCGACAGGGGCCCCGGCTCGTAGGAGCGCGAGGCGAGGCCACGCTGCACGCGGGTGCAGAGGAACTCATCCTCGCGCTGCACCTGGCGGTTGATGCGGGCGTTGAGATAGCGCAGCAGGCGCATCTCCCGCCGCGGGTCCGGATGCGCGAAGCAGGCGCCGCGGATCGTGCACTTGCCGGGACCGCGCGGCAGCACCTGAAAGAAGTCGATCTGATCGGGAAAGATGTCGATCCCGAGGTTCGGCAGCATGCTGTAGAAGGTCCAGCAGCGGCGGCGCTCCTGCGGCACGTCCGTCACCGTCGGCACGACGTGCGCCTGATAGATCCGCTCGCTGAAGCGGCTCGAGGGCTGCTCGCGCATCCGGCTGGTGCCGCGTGCCACGCCGCTCGGCAACAACACCTGCTCCTGGTAGTCCGGCGTGAACATGCGATAGAGGCCCGGATGGCCGATGGGCACGTGATAGGACTCGAGGTAGTTGTCCATCGCGATCTTCCAGTCGCAGTCCCAGTGTTCGATGTAGGGCTCGCCGAGCGGCTGCATTTCCTCGATGCGATAGGGCGCGAGCTCGCGCGCCAGCTCGCCCCATCGCTCCTCGACGGGCGCCGGGTTGCCCGCGAGGCACACGAACACGAAACCGAAGACGACCTGCGAGCGCACCGGTTTCAAGCTCCAGTCCGAGCGCTTGAGGCCCGGGAAGCTCGCGCGCTCAGGCATGCCGATCAGATCGCCGGCCAACCGATAGGACCAGCCGTGGTAGGGACACGTGATGGCGCCCGGGCAATGGCCGGAGCCTTCGACGAGCCGCGCTCCGCGGTGACGGCAGACGTTGTGAAACGCACGGATCCTGCCGTCCGAGTCGCGCAATGCCACGATGCCGTTGGGCCCGAGCTCCAAGGTCGTGAAGTCCCCGGGCTTGGGGATCGCATTGACGTGGCAGACGATCTGCCAGCTCGGCTCGAGGATGCGCTCGAGCTCGAGCCGCGTCATTTCCGGATGGTCATAGGTCCAGGCCGGCAGGGCGCGCGGCAGCGGGGTGAGCTCGCTCGAGACGGCGGCGGCAGGCGAATTCATGGGCGCCTCGCTGGGAGTTATATGGCCGTTTAAGTGTACGCCAGAAAATTATATAAGCATATAGACATGCGTGAGCCCCGGTGCTACCGTTTCGCGCCAAGGCACCTGCGAGCGCCGGGGGAGAGCCGCCATGTCCCGAGTCCTTACGAAGAACCACGCGCACTTCCAGAAAGCGCTCACGCGATTGCCGCTCGGCGTCGCCTCGAACTTCCGCTTCTGGGGCGAGGACCGCACGATCTACGTCAAGTACGGCCGCGGCGGCCGCGTCTTCGATCTCGACGACAACGGATATGTCGACTACCGCCTCGGCTACGGGCCTGCGATTCTCGGCTACGCCGACCCCAGGGTGGACGAGGCGGCCCGCGAGGGCATGCAGGTGGGCGGCGTGTTCGCGCTCTCGACCGAGCGCGAGTACCGGGTCGCGGAGCGCATCGCCAAAATGGTGCCCGCCGCCGAGCTCGTGCGCTTCTCCAACTCCGGCACCGAGGCGGTGATGGCCGCGCTGCGCCTGGCGCGCGCCTACACGGGCAAGGACGACTACGTCATCCTCGAGGGCAGCTACCACGGCCTGTTCGATGCCGCCATGTGGTACACGCCGATGGACAAGTGGAGCCAGGTCGGGGATCCGGAGGTCTATCCCTACAGCCAGGGCATTCCCCTGAGCACCCGCAGCTTCGCTCATTTCGTGCAGGCGAACGATGCCAACCAGCTCGAGGACGTGCTGCGGCGGCACGCCGGCAAGGTCGCGTGCCTGCTGATCGAGCCGATCATGGGCAACTGTCTCGGCATCGCCGCCGATCCCGCGTACATGCGCGCCGCGCGCTCGCTTTGCGACCGCTACGGGGTGCTGTTGGTGATCGACGAGGTGAAGACGGGCTTTCGCGTCGCCCGCGGCGGCGCGCAGGAGCTCTACGGCGTCAAGGCCGACCTCTGCACCTTTGCGAAGGCGATGGGTAACGGCTATCCGATCTCCGTCCTCGCCGGACGCGAGGACATCATGCGCAAGCTCGGGCACGGGGTCGCTCACGGCGGCACGTACACCGCGCATTCGGTGTCGCTCGCTGCGGCGGAGCGAACGCTGCAGATTCTCGATGAGACCGACGCCCTCGAGCGCATTGCGCAGTATGGAACCGCCCTGCGTCAGGGCATGAGCGCCATCCTGCGCGCGCGCGGCATCGCCCACAGCTTCGTCGGTCATCCCTCGATGAGCGGCCTTTATTTCGCGCAGGATCCGCCGCGCAACTACCGCGACTGGAAGGGGAGCGACTACGCCTTCTATGACGCCGCGGCGAGAGTGCTGCACGATGAGGGCGTGCTGTGCGAGCCGGACTCGCGCGAGCCGTGGTTCGTGTGCGCGGCTCACGATGAGAGCTGCCTGAAGCAGACGCTCGCCGCCTTCGAGATCGCGGTCGAGAAGACACTGACTGCCCAGAGCGGCCGCCGTCAGGCCGGGGCGTGAGCCTGCCCAAAGTGCTCGCGGCGCGGGTGCGGCGGCGCGGCGGCCGCGCCGATCGTCCCGATGCCATCGTCGTGGGCGCGGGGCACAACGGGCTCATCGCCGCTTGCTTCCTGGCGCAGGCGGGCCTCAAGGTGCAGGTGCTCGAGCGCAATGCCTACATCGGGGGGGCCGCGGTGAGCCGCAGCCTCTACGAGGGCTTCACCTACTCGAACTGCTCCTACGTCTGCAGCCTGCTGCGCACCGAGATCATCCGCGCGCTCGACCTTCCCGCCCACGGCCTGCAGATCATCCCGTACGAGGGCGGCTGCACGCTCATGCGAAACGGCGGCCACTTCGCCCTCTACGACAACCACGATGCGCTGCGGCGGGAGATCGCGCGCCACTCGCACCGGGACGCCGAGGCCTACGACCGGTTCGTGCGCGACATGCTGCGCCACTGCAAGTTCATCAAGCCGCTGCTGCTGCGCGCGCCGCCCGATCCGACTTCCTTCAAGCCGCGCGATGTCCTCGAGCTCATCGATCTCGGCCGCCACTTCGCGCGCCTCGGCGAGGAGCGCATGTACGACACTCTGCGCTTCTGGACGATGAGCTGCGCGGATCTGCTCGATGAGTATTTCGAGAGCGAGATCGTCAAAGCGCACATGGCCGGCAGCTCCATCATCGGCACCGCGCTCGGTCCGCGCTCCCCCGGAACCGCCTACGTGCTGTTGCATCACTACATGGGAAGCATCGACGGTACCGTGGGCGCGTGGGGCTTCGCCCGTGGAGGCATGGGCGCGATCACCCAGGCACTCGGCGCCGCGCTGCGCGCGCGCGGCGGCACCATCCGCAGCGAGGCCGCCGTCGAGCGCATCCTCACGAAGAACGGACGTGCCACGGGCGTGGTGCTCGCGGGCGGGGAGGAGCTGCACGCACGCCTCATCGTCTCCAACCTCGACGTGCGTCGCACGTTCCTCAACTCGATGGATCCGAAGGACCTGCCCGAGGAGTTCCTCACCCGTGTCAGGCAGTTCAAGATCCGCGGCTCCTCGGGTAAGCTCAATATCGCGCTCGATGGCCTGCCGCGCTTCCCGGCGGTCCCGGCCGGTGCGCCGTGCACCCGCGGCGACATGCACGTGACCGACACGATCGAGATGCTGGAGCGCGCCTACGACGACTGGAAGGAAGGCCGCTGGTCGGCGCATCCCTACCTCGACATGCTGATCCCGACCCAGATCGATCCGACCATGGCGCCGCCCGGCAAGCACTACATGTCGGTCTTCGTGCAGTACTGTCCGTACCGGCTGGCCGAGGGCGAATGGAACGACGAGCGGCGCGCGCGCTTCGGCGATACGGTGATCGATGCGATCGCGCAGCACAGCCCCGGCTTCAAGGACCTGATCCTGCACGCCGAGATCCGCACGCCCTGGGACATCGAGCGGGAAGTCGGCCTCACCGAAGGCAACATTTTCCAGGGCGAGCTGACCTTCGATCAGCTGCTTTTCAACCGCCCGGTCCCGGGATACGCGCAGTACCGCTCGCCGATTCACGGCCTGTACCTCTGCGGCTCGAGCACGCATCCGGGCGGGGGCGTCATGGGGGCGCCGGGTGCCAACGCGGCGGCGGCAATCCTGCGGGACCTGCGCCATTGAGCGCTTCGCGCTACGACTGCATCGTCATCGGCGGGGGCCACAATGGGCTCACCTGCGCGGCCTACCTCGCGCGCGCCGGCCGCTCGGTGCTCGTCCTCGAGGCCGGCGAGGAGGTGGGGGGCGCGGCTCGCACGCGGGAGTTCGCGCCCGGATACAAGGTGTCGGCCGTTGCGCACCTGTTGCATCTGATGCCGCCTTCACTGCCGCACGAGCTCGGACTCGCCCGCCACGGGCTCAAGATGGCGGCCGAGCGCATGTCGACGATCGCATTGTCCGGCGGGCCGGTGGCGCTCACGATCGACTGCGCCGGGTTGCGCGCGCCTGAGGGACTGAGCGCGAGCGATGCGGGCAGCTACCTGCGCTACCGCGCCCGGATGCAAAGACTCGCCCGGGCGCTGCGACCGGTGCTCGAAGCGCCGCCGCCGCGGCTGGGCTCGCGTGACTGGCGCGACCGGCTGGCGCTGCTCGAGCTCGGGGTGAGAATGCGCCTGCTCGGGCGGACCGACATGCGGGAGCTGCTGCGCATCGGCGGCATGTGCGTGCAGGATCTGCTCGATGAGCACTTCGAGAGCGAGCTGCTGAAGGGCGCGCTCGCCTTCGATGCGGTGCTCGGCACCAACTTCGGGCCGCGCTCGCCGGGCACGGTGTTCACGCTCCTCTACCGCATGGCTGCCGGGAGCGCGGCGGGGGACTCGCTGGCGCAGCCGGTGGGCGGACTCGGTGCGCTATGCGAGGCCCTGGCGCGCGCGGCGCGCGCAGCCGGCGCGTCGATCCGCACCGGGACACCCGTCAAGCGCGTTCTCGTCCGCGATGACCGCGCGGCGGGCGTGATGCTGGAGTCTGGCGAGGACTTCGAGGCCGGCTGCGTGATCTCGAGCGCCGATCCGCGCACGACCTTCCTCGGGCTGCTCGGCGCGGAGCATCTCGATGCCGGCTTCGTGCGCCGCCTCAACCATCTACGCTCGCACGGCATGGCGGCGAAGGTGCATCTGGCGCTCGATAGGGCGCCGAGCTTTCGCGGCGTCGAGACTCAGCCCCCCGCGGGCCGTCTTGTGTTGGCGCCATCCCAGATGGCGATCGAGCGCGCCTTCAATCACGCCAAATATGGCGAGTTCTCGGCGGCGCCAATGCTCGAGATCGTGCTGCCGACGGCGGCCGATCCGGCGCTGGCGCCACCCGGCAAGCATGTATTGTCGGCGGTGGTGCAGTACGCGCCGTATCGGCTGGCTGCCGGGTGGGAGGGCGAGCGGCAGCGCTTCCTCGATCTCATCCTCGGGACGCTCGAGACCTGCGCGCCGGGCCTGCGCGACTCGGTCGTGGCGGCGGAGCTCCTTACTCCGGCCGACATCGAGGCGCAATTTCGCATCAGCGGCGGCCATTGGCATCACGCCGAGCTCGCCCTGGATCAGTTCTTCATGGTGCGGCCCGTGGCCGGGGCCGCCCGGTATCGCGCGCCGGTGGGGGGCCTGTATCTCTGCGGCGCGGGCTGTCATCCGGGCGGCGGCGTCATGGGTGTCGCCGGACGCAATGCGGCGCGGCAGATCCTGAAGGAGGCGGCCTGAGATGCCGACCGAGAGCGAGCCGCATTATCGAGAGCCCCTGCTGAAGACGCCGTTTCACGAGCGGATGCGCGCGCTCAGCCAGGTCGACAGCTTCATCCCGTGGGCCGGCTACAGCACGGTCGACGTGTTCACGAGCGCGGAGCAGGAATATTTCGCGATCCGCAACGGCGCCTCGCTCTATGACCTGACCCCGATGGTGAAGTACCGCATCGCAGGTCCCGGCGCCACCGCGTACCTCGATCGGCTGATGACGCGCAACATCGGCAAGCTCAGGCCGGGCCGGGTGGCCTACGGCATCTGGTGCGACGATGCCGGCCAGCTGATCGACGACGGCACGGTGTTCCGCCTCGGGGAGTCGGAGTACCGGCTGTGCACCGCCGAGCACCAGCTCGACTGGCTGCTCGACTCGGGCATCGGGTTCGACGTAGAGATCGAAGAGGTGACGGCGCAGATCGCGGCGCTCGCGCTGCAGGGTCCGTGCTCCTGCGCGGTGCTGCGCGGTCTCGGGTTCGAGGGCATCGAGACGCTTGCCCCGTTCGAGATGAGACGATGCGCGCTGCCCGGCGATTCGCCCGCGGGCGATCTGTCCGTGCTCGTCTCGCGGACCGGCTTCACCGGCGATCTCGGGTATGAGCTCTGGGTGGATCCGGCGGGCGCGGAGCGGCTGTGGGACGCTCTCATGGAAGCCGGCCGCATCCGCACCATCCGGCCCGTCGGCTCGCGGGCCCTCAACATCGCGCGGATCGAGGCGGGCTTCCTGCTTCCGAACTTCGACTTCGTATCGAGCGCCCGCACGCTGCGGACGGGGACCTCGCGCTCGCCCCTGGAGCTCGGTCTCGGTTGGCTCATCGACTTCGGCAAAGGGCATTTCACCGGCCGGCGTGCGCTCCTCGCCGAGAGCCGCGCCCAGTCGCGGCGGCGCCTCGTGGGGCTCGACATCGAGGGCTACCTGATTGGACCGGAGATCAGCACCAC
>JABBNZ010000013.1:49802-73418 GCA_019352035.1 Pseudomonadota bacterium
CTTCCGATCGAGGGCACCAAGCCCGCGCACAACGCGTTGCTGTACGCCGATCGCGCCGGACGGCGCGAGATCGGCAGTGTCACTTCGGCCGCCTGGTCGCCCACCTGCAAACGCAACATCGCGCTGGCGATGCTCGCCGCACCGCACTTCGATCTCGGCCGGGAGGTCTGGGCGGAGATCTACCTGAACCGGGAGCTCACCTGGGAGCGGCGCATGGTGCGCGGCCGGGTCGTCGAGCGGCCGTTCTTCGCCCCGGCACGGCGGCGTGCGACACCGGCCGGCGATTTTTGAGGAATGGAGCGGGGCGGCTGCCGGTAGACGTCGCGCCATCGTCCGGGTATGTTGGCCCGGGGGCACTGGCAGGCGAGTTTTTCCCAAACACTAGCAAGGTGTCGTCGTGATCACCACCGCGCTTAAGGGAGACGGCAGCAAGCCGTGGCTCGATCCGCAGGCGAAGCCGCAGATCGTCATCGAGGGAGTCACCAAGACCTTTGGCGCCGTCACGGCGCTCGACAACGTCAGCCTCGGCATCTACCAGGGCGAGATGTTCGCGCTCGTGGGCGCATCCGGCTGCGGCAAGACGACGCTGCTGCGCATGCTCGCGGGCTTCGAGCGCCAATCGAGCGGGCGCATCTTGATCGACGGCGTCGAGATGAGCGATGTGCCGCCGCACGAGCGCCCCGTCAACATGATGTTCCAGTCCTACGCGCTCTTTCCGCACATGACGGTGGAGAGCAACGTCGGGTACGGTATCCGGCGCCTGCCGCTCGAGCGCGCCGAGCGCAAGCGGCGGATCGAGCAGGCGCTCGAGATGGTGCAGCTCGCCCATCTCGGGCAGCGCAAGCCGCATCAGCTCTCCGGCGGCCAGCGTCAGCGAGTCGCCCTGGCCCGCGCGCTCATCCGCCGTCCCAAGGTGCTGCTGCTCGATGAGCCGCTCTCCGCCCTCGACAAGAAGCTGCGGGAGAAGACGCAGTTCGAGCTGATGGACCTGCAGTATGAGGTGGGCATCACTTTCCTCGTGGTGACGCACGATCAGGACGAGGCCATGGCCCTCGCATCCCGCATCGCCGTCATGGATCGCGGCAAGGTCATGCAGGTGGGCACGCCCTCCGAGATCTACGAGTTTCCGCAAAGCCGCTTCGTCGCCGATTTCGTCGGTACCACGAATCTCTTCGAGGGCACGGTCACGGTGGCCGAGCCCGGAATGGTGACGGTGCAGTGTCCGGAGACCGGCTGCGAGCTGAAGGTCGATGACATCGGGCGATTCGCCCCCGGGCAGCGGGTCTGGGTGGCGCTGCGGCCGGAGAAGATCCGCCTGAGCAAGCAGCCGGCCTCCGCCGCGCGTGTGAATGAGCTGCGCGGCGTCGTCTGGGAGCTCGGCTACCTCGGCAACCGCTCGACGTACCAGATCAAGATGGCGAGCGGCAAGCTGGTGACCGTGCAATCGCAGAACGAGCGGCGCACCTCGCAGTGGACGATCGACTGGAGCGATGAGGTCTACATGAGCTGGCAGGCCGACGCGGCGGTCATCCTGCAGGCCTGAATTACTGGTGATCGCGTGGGATCGTCTTTCTCCACGTCCGGCTGATCACCACCTTGCCGTCCCGCAGCACGGTGCGCGTGTAGTGATAGTAGAAGTTGTGCAGGTCACTGCGTACTGAAAGGTGGCCTCGCCACGTCAGCGTGTGGGCGCCTACGTGTTGCACGTTGACGATATCGCCGACGTCTTTGGCGTCGGCAGGGTGTGCATCATCGATGACGTAGGTGAGCTTTTCCGCGTCACGGAACTTGCCCCACGGGTAGTGCACGGTGTAGCCGCCTTTCCAGACGACGCGGGCGTGACCAGTCTCATCGCGCTGCACCTGGTATGAGCCCGGCCAGTCGAAGCCGCCCCCGGTGATGTCCGGGGGACTCTCGATGGGCGCCGGCGGCGTGAGCAACGAGGGGGGCGGTGCGCGTCCCTGCAGCGGCACGCGCGGCAGATCGATCCAGGAAGCCTGCTTGCCGCCGAGGGCGACCGTCGTGTCCATCGCATAAGGGGTCGGCCAGAGCGTCGGCCACATGGCGTTCGACAGCGCCAGCCGGATGCGATGCCCTTTGGGGAACACGTACGAGGCGAGGTGCAGATCGAGCGAGAATCGGTAGAGCTTGCCGGGCACGAGGGATTTCGGATCGGAGAGGGAGTTGCGCTGGGCGCCATTCACGGCCGCGCCCGTCACCAGCGTGACGCGGCCGTCGGGGGCGACATCCTCGAGGCGCGCGATCCAGTCTGCCTGGGGCGCCGTGGCTGCCGCATAGAGCGTAACGCGCGGCAAACCGATGATGGCGGTGTCCCGAGCCAGCGGCTGGGTGTCGTAGACCAGGCTGTACGCATCGAACGGGCGCATGTCCGGCTGCAGATCGCCCCACCAGAAGATGCCGGCCTCGGCTCCTGCGGAAGGCACATACCGCAGCTCGTCCCGGCCCGAGTTCCGCGGTGCGCGCCTGAGCGTGTGATCGGGCTGCAGGTAGAGCCGCTCCCGATGCGTTCCTTTCGGCGGCCATCCGTCGTAGGCACGCCAGACTCCCGGCAGCTTCTGGTCCTGCGGGCCTGGGGGATACGCGTGCTGCAGGTAGATCGTCAGCTTGGGGTCCTCGAGTACGCCCGTGTCGCGCCCCTTCAGCCAGTAGTCGAACCAGCGCACGGCCTGCTCACGCCAGCCGTAGACCGGTCCGTAGTCGCTGTCGTCGGGCCAGGCGTGATTCCAGGGCCCGACCCAGGCCTTCACGGGCGCCGAGACCTGCGTGAGCATCCGCGGAATGCTGTCGCGGTAACCGTCGTGCAGGCCGCCGATGAGGAAGCAGGGGACATGGATGGAAGAGAGCGGGCGCTCGGGCCGATGCCAGAAGGCGCCATCCCGCTGGTGCTCGAGGTACGTGAGCGACCAGGGCTTGGAGCTCATGCGCGGACCGATGAGATCCGGCGCGAGCGAGTAGTCCGGCGCACCGGTGCGGCCCTGCCCGAGATCCATGGTCAGCTCGAACTCATCGATGTGCACGATGCCATCGATGTAATGCACATCCTCCCGATAGAGCCTCTCGGTCGCGGCCACCGCGACGATCGCCTTCAGCGCCGGCGGATTGCGCATCGCCATCTGGATGGAGTTGAAGCCGCCCCACGAGATTCCGAACATCCCCACTTTGCCGTTCGACCACGGCTGGCGGGCGAGCCAGGCGATGACCTGCCTGCCATCCGCCCGCTCCCGAGCCGAGTACTCGCGGTCGGGCGGCGTGCCGCCGCTATTGCCGAAGCCGCGGATGTCGACCGCCGCGCCCACGTAGCCGCGGCGGGCGAAGTAGCTGAAGAGGCCGTATTGCTCCTGGGCCTCGTCATCGTCCTTGCGGTAGGGGAGGTAATTGAGCAGTACCGGGAATCGCTTGTCGGGCGGCGCATCCTTCGGCATGTAGAGCGTCACGGCGAGCGCGATGCCGTCGCGCATGGGGATGCGGGTCGTCTCTAGAGTGAACCCGTAGCGCGGGGGCGAGGGGCTTTCGTAAGTACGAGCCGATGCGAGACTCGCCGACAACGCCAGAAGGAGCACGGCCGCCGCTGGATTATTCATGGCGCGGATTCTCCGCAATGCTTATGGAACGCAACGGCGCCTCAGTGCAGGAGGCGACCGGATTTGCCGGCATCGAGCTCACCGGCCGAGCAATGACCGCTGAGGCGGCATCGGCGTGGCCGCATGAGCGGCGTGAGCGCCATCCCCGCAGAGCGCATCCGCGAGGAGGTTGGCCATGCACCCGGCCGACGCATGGCCTCGGCGAGCGCGGTGCGCACCATGAGGGTGCCCGGGGCGCAACCGTTGCGGACAGGCGGGGCACCAGCCCGCGGGGGAACGGCGCACCCGCTGGCCGCCAGAGGCGCAGCGACTGCGGGTCGCGCCTCCGCCCGATGCCGATCTCCTCGAGGATCGTCTCGGCGCTCCCCCCGATCATCCCGACCGCTTCCGCGCTGAGGAGTTGCACGGCGGGCCGGCGCCGCCGGAGGTACGGGTACTGGCCGGCCCATGCGCGCGGCGGCTCTCGCGGGTGCGACGGGTCGGCACGGATGAATTCATTGGGCGCCACGGGTGGCTTATATCCTCGTTCAATCCTACGTCAAAAACTTATATAGCCATATAGACAGTATCGTTGACCGGTGCTACTGTCGAGTCTCGAAAAAAGCAGCAGGCGCAACGGGGGCGTATGAAGATTGCTCGAACGGTCCCTGCACGCAGGCGTACCCGAATTGCCGGGGCCTGCATTCGCTCGAAGGTTGGCGTCGCGGTTGCCGCCGCGCTGTACGGGGTCGCATCGGGCGGCGTCCCGCCGGCCCACGCCGTTGACCGGGCGAGCGCCGCTGATCCGGCAAGATCGGACGTCCTGCAGGAAGTCATCGTCACCGCGACCAAGCGCGCGCAGAACCTGCAGAACATCCCGGAGACCATCGAGGCCTTGAGCTCCAGCGACATCGAGAAGCTGGGTATCACGCGTTTCGAAGACATTGTGCGCGCCATGCCGACGGTGTCGTATCAGAGCATCGGGCCGACCGATCAGATGTTCTATATCCGCGGCGTCTCCGACGGCAGCAGTGCGAATGCTTCGAACATCTCGACCACCGGATACTTCCTCGACGACGCCTCGACGAGCTATTACGGCTACATCCCGGACCTGCATCTCTACGACATCCAGCGCATCGAGGTGCTCGACGGCCCGCAGGGCACGCTCTTCGGCGGCGGCGCCATGTCGGGGGCCATCCGCATCATCACGAACAAGCCCGATCTGAACACCTTCAGCGCCGGGACCGACCTCGACTATGGCTCGATCGATCATGGCGGCAACAACACGACCGCGGAGGCCTTCGTCAACCTGCCGCTGATCCACGGCAGGACCGCCCTGAGGCTGTCCGCTTACGTGGTCCATGACGGCGGGTACATCAACAATGTGTTCGCGACGCGGAACTGGGTGAACGGGGTGGTTTCCACCGACGCGCCGTGGGCCCGCAACAATTACAACACCCAGAGGCAGTACGGCGGCCGTGCCGCCCTGGCGCAGAAGTTCGGCGAGTCCTGGAAAGCGGTCCTGACAGTGAACTATCAGCGTCAGAACACCGCGGGATCCTGGACGCAGGATCCGACGCGTTATGGGCTCCGCCAGGTGGCGCATTTCGGGCCCGAGGGCATCTCCAACTCCTTCACGGATTTCGATCTGAACGTCCAGGGGGACGTCGGCATCGGGGATCTGGTGTTCGCCTCGACCTACTGGACCTATCCGTATCATTACGTGACCGAGTATTCCGAGTACGTCCAGTACAACCCGTTCCCCGACTCCTATCAGAACTCACCGCCGCTGCTGCAGAGCCTGACGTGCCAGACGGGCCCCACCATCCAGGGCGGGACCGACCCGTACGGCGGCTGCCAGGCGCCGAACATGTACTACACGTACGATCAATGGACGAGCCAATGGTCGAACGAGCTGCGCCTGCAATCGAAGCCGGGGGGGCGCTGGCACTGGCTGGCGGGCCTGTACTGGCAGAAGACCCACCAGACCTGGGACACCTACTACCTCATGCCGGGCATGCAGCCGAACGGCGAGGCGTACCAGAGCGCGCTCACCTATTACAGCTACTACGAGACGGGAACCGCCACGCCCCTGCCGCACGAGTGGTACAGCAGCGTCAACCGCAATGACTCGCTGAACACGGCGGAGTTCGCCGATGTGAGCTTCGATCTCACCAAGCGCTGGACCCTCGAGGGCGGCCTGCGGTACTTCGATTGGAGCACCGGCTCGAGCGATCTCTGGGCCGGGTATTTCTACCAGCCGAAGACGCCCGCCGGCCCGTACGATGCGTCGGGGCACAAGCTGAGCGGCAAGGCGAGCCTCTCCTACAAGGTGACCCCGAACGTGCTTCTCTACGGCACCTTCAGCCAGGGCTACCGGCAGGGCGGGACCAACGGGGGAGCGAGCTCGTCCTGCTATCAGAAGGGAGTTCCGCTCACCTACCAGCCGGACACGCTCAACAACTTCGAGGTGGGCTGGAAGACCGGCCTCCTGCAGGGGCGCATGCGCTGGAACGGGGCGTTCTACTACATGCGCTGGAACGGCTACCAGGCGCCGATCTTCGATGGCTCCATCTGCCCGACGACCTTCAATGCGAACTTCGGCACCGCCCGCATTTACGGGGCGGAGACGAACTTCGCCTACCGGATCATCGACGGCCTGACGCTCGAGGCCACGGCCAACTACAACGATTCACGCCTGGTGAGCGTGCAGCCGGACTTCTCCGGCGTGCTCACGCAGATGATCGTGCCGAACGAGACGCTGCCCTTCGTTCCCTACTTCAGCTACAGCTCGAACGTCCGCTACGACAGGTCGCTCGGCGCGGCGCTCACCGGGTTCATCGAGTACGACATCGCGCACAAGGGCGACAGGTGGAGCGACCTGCGCGCCCTGGCCAATCCCACGCTCGGCAGCAGGGCCGGCTCGGCGCGCGTCCTCCAGCCGCAATACAACATATCCGACGTGCGGCTGGGCATCCAGAGTCCGGACGACACCTGGACTCTCGAAGGGTACATCACCAATCTCTGGAACACCGACGCGGTCATCCTGGTCAACACTGGCAATTACGATCGCCGCGAGACGACCAACCAGCCGCGCGTCATCGGGGTGCACGTCAGCTACCGCTTCAACGGCAAGTGATAAGGGCGGGCGGCGCGCCGCCACGACGGACCGGTTGCAACGCTCGGGCGGCGCTCAGTCGAGCGCGTCGAACCGCGCCAGGGAGTCTGCGAGGCTCGCGCGCAGCGGCTCGAGCTCGCGAGCGAAGCGCTTCCAGTAGCCCACCCCCGAGGCGTAGAGGGGCTGGCGCACCTGCTCGGCGCTCGCGGTGCGCACCGGACGTCGGTTCTCGTGGAAGTTGAGGGTGGCGGCCTCGAACGGCAGCCCGCAATGCGCGAGCAGGCGCCGGACGGTGTCCTGAGGATCGCGGATCAGCTGCTCGTACTGCAGGTGCATCACCCGGCCCGGCAGCACCTCGTCCCAGTGGTCCATCAGCGCGAGATAGCAGCGGTAATAACGCCCGAGGTCCTCCAGGTCGTAGCTGAAAGACTGGCCGTGCGCGAAGTACTGCTTGTAGTTGCTGAAGCACGCATCCATGGGGTGGCGGCGGACGTCGATGATGCTCGAGCGCGGCAGGATGGTGTGGATCAGGCCGACGTGGCTGAAATTGTTCGGCATCTTGTCGATGAAGCGCGCCTTGCCGGCCCGTACCGCGCGGGTCTCATCGATGTACCGCCGGCCGAGGGCGGTGAGCTCCTGCGCCGAGAGCGCGCGCACGCCTTCCGGATAGCCGTCGCGATCGGCGGCGCGGTGGTCGATCTCGCGCACCATGGCGAGGATGTTGTGCAGCTCCATCGTGCCCTCGACCTGCGAGTGGCTGGCGAGGATCTGCTCGACGAGGGTCGAGCCGGAGCGCGGCAGGCCGACGATGAAGATCGGCGCGGCATCGCCGTGACCGGCCGCGGCGCGGGAGCGGAAGAACTCCCGGTCGTAGCAGGCGCCGATGCGTCTCGATTTGGTCTCGAAGGTCTCCATGGAAAAAGGCGAGGTCCGCTTGCGCAGCGCATTGCCCGCGGCGTAGTGGTTGAACGCCTCGGAGTAACTGTCGCGCTGCTCGAGGGCGCGCGCGATCGCGAAATGCAGCTGCGCCAGGTCCGTGCCCGCGGCCGGCGATGCCATGAGCGCCTGCATCGCCGCGAGCTCCGCCTCGCTGAAGAGGTAGTTCTTGAGATCCGCCAGGCTCCACCAGGCCTCCGCATACTGCGGATCGAGCCGCAGGCACTCCCGATAGGCTTCCTCGCAGCGCGCGCGCCGTCCCAGGGTCTTGTTGACGTGCCCGATGGCGAGCCGGAATCCGGCCTGCGCGGGATTGAGGCGGGCGGCTTCCTCGTAGGCCGACAGCGCTTCCTCCTGGCGCAGGAGCCGCACGTACACCGAGCCGAGCGCCGCCCAGTTTTGCGGGTTCTCGGGCTCGAGCCGCAGCAGCTCGCGGAAAGTCTCCTGCGCCTCGGTCAGCCGCTCGGCCGCGAGCAGTGTATGCCCCCACGCCCGCCGCACGAGTGGATGATGCGGCGAGCGGATGCGGGCGTGGCTCACCAGCCGCTCGGCATCGCGCGCATTCCCGGCCCGGATCGCCACGGCCGCGAGACCGGCGAGGGCGGTGAGGTGACTCGGGTCGCTCTTCAAGACGTCGCGGAACATCCCCTCGGCGGCGCGGTAATCGCTCCCGGCGAGGGTGGCGGTCGCTTCCTCGATGCGCTGGCGGTGCGGATCGAGCAATCGCGCCTGCTCGAAGGCGAGGCGCGCATCCGCGAACTGCTTAAGGTCCACGAGGACATCGCCATAGGCGAGCCACGCGGCCTCGAGAGAGGGCTTTTCCTGCACTATCCGTTTCAGCTCCGTGCGCGCCGCCTCGAGGCGGCCATCCTGACGCCAGGCCCGTGCCAGATCGACGCGCGCATGCAGGAAGCCGGGTGCGTCGGCCGCGACACGCTCGAGGATCTCCAGGGCGGCAGCCAGCTTCCCCTGCGACAGCAGCGCCACCGCGAGCAGGTGCAGGCTGTTGGTCTCGCCGGGGCTCGCGCGTTGGATCTCCCGCAGCTGACGCTCCGCGGTCTCGAAGCGTCCAATGCGTACGGCCTCGAAGGCTTGCCAGTAGGCGCTGCGAAGCTCCGCTTGAGTCTGTTGCGACACGACAGGTCCGATTGTAATGGTCTCGTCGGCCGCTCGCTACGCGCCGAGTACTCGACGAGGTAGCCTTTTGAGGCGCTCCTTCGCTTCATCCGCATCCCACGGGGGTATCGATATGATGCGCCATCGCTGCCGTATCCGCGGCGCCCGCGCAAGCCTCGCCGCTCGTTCGAGAGCCGCAGGGCTCGCTTTTGCCGGCGCGGCTCTCGCGGCGGTGTGCCCGGCGCATGCCGGGAGCGCGAATCCGCTGGGGTTCGCACGCGCCTTTCGCTGCACTGCCGATCCGCAGGCCGCCTCGACCGTTCCCGGCTGGACTACCGTCGCGGGCAGCCCCGCACTGCGCTGTGGCGAGTCGTTGGCGGCAATGTGGCCCCCGGGACGCCGGCCGCGGGTGGTGGTCGCCAACGGGCCGTACGGGGCGAGCATGCTCGAGCGGTTGATTCCGCTCGAGGCGGCGGCATCCTCACGCCGCCGCTTCATCCTGTCGGCATCGTTCGCCGCGTCCGGCAGGGGCTCTGGACGTCCAGTCCTCACGGGGGAGTTTCTCGCGCCATCCGGCGAGCGCCTGGGCCCGCGGGTCGTGCTGGCGGGCCCAATTGCACCCCGAGGCGGCCTGCCCCTGCGCTTCGTGCCGCGCCGCCTTGCCGGCCGGATCCCGCGCGGGGCCATCGAGCTCGACCTGCACCTGCGATTGAGCGGCAGGACCGGACTCGCGAGCAGCTACGTCGCCGCGATGCGGCTCGAGGTGACCCCGCCCATGTCGTTCCCGCGAGCGGTGCCCCCGCCGGCGCGGGTGCCGCGCTTCGATCACGTGTTCCTCATCATGATGGAGAATACCGATTACGGTCAGGTCATCGGCGATGTCAGGGATGCTCCCTTCATCAACTCCCTGGCGGCCCGCGGCACGCTGCTCGCGGACTACCAGGCCGTATATCACCCGAGCGATGAGAACTATCTCGCCATCGCGGGCGGCGATACGTTCGTGCGCGGCGGCGCATACTTTCCCGAGATCCACATCGCCGCCACGAATCTCGCAGATCTGCTCGAGGCGGCCGGTGAAAGCTGGAAGGCCTATCTCGAGGGCATGGGCACGCCTTGCAACATGAGCACGCGCTACGACCGGAACTTCGAGCCCGACGATGCGCCGTTCGTCCTTTTCACCGGCATCCGCGGCAATCCCGCCCGCTGCCGCGCCCATCTGCGCGACCTCGAGGAGTGGCCCCAGGATCTCGAGCGCGCCGCGACGACGCCCGCGTTCGCCTGGCTCGCGGCTGATGATTACGATGACGGGGAAATCCCGGGGAACGGCTCGCCCAAGAGCCTGCGGGTGCAGGATTCGTGGCTCAAGCGCACGCTGCAGCCGCTTTTCGCCTCACCGGCATGGCGCGGGCAGAAAAGCCTGCTCATTCTCACGTGGGACGAGTCCAGCACGATAGCCAACAACCACATCGCGACCGTCGTGTTGGGGTCTCGCGGCACGGTCAGGTCCGGCTACGTGAGCTACCGGCGCTACGATCACTACAGTACGGCGCGCACGATTGAAGCCGCGCTCGGCCTGCCCAGCATGACGAGCAATGACGGTTACGCCGCGCCGTTCAACGACGCGTTTCCATAGCCGCTCCCTGGAGAGGAGCCGAAAGTGGGCCGGTCTCGCCCTCGCCCTCGGCCGCGGGCTCGAGGCCGAAGTCGGCCGCCGCGGCGCGGCGGCGGTCCGCGGCGAGATCGAGCGAACGGCAGGCGATGAGGTACGTCCCGCCTGCGACCGGCAGACCCACCAACATGGCGATGTCGATTCCATGGAGCGCGCGGGCGATCGGGCCCGTGTACAGGCCCGTGCTGAAGAACGGCATCATGGCGATGAACCCCACGGCGTACGCGAGCAGGCCCCGCCAGTTCCAGCGGCCGTACATCCCGCGGGGATTGAAGATCTCGCGCACCGAGTAGTGACCTTTGCGCACGAGGTAGAAATCCACCAGGTTCACGGCCGTCCAGGGCGTGAAGAGGTACAACAGCAGCGAAAGGAGATCTGAGAAGCGCGTCAGGAAGTGGCTCGAGGAGTCGAGCGCGATTGCCGTGGAGACGATCGCCGCGGCCGCGATGCTCACGAGCCGCTTGCCGGCGCCCGGGCCGACCGGCTTGAAGGTGTCGCGGACGCTGAGCAGGGTGAGCGAGGCGCCGTAGAAGTTGAGTGCCGCGATCGTGACCAGCCCGAAGAGCGCGCTGACGAGCAGCACCGGGCCGAAGCCGGGGAACACGCGACTGGCGGCTCGCTCGAGCGCGGCGGGCACGTTGAGCGTCGGGGCTGCGGCCGCGGCTACGCTGCCGACGAGCATCATCCAGGCGCCGCCCATGAAGGCGCCGAGATAGGTCCACCAGAACGCCGCGCGGACGCTCACCTCGCGCGGCAGATAGCGGGAGTAGTCCGAGACATAGATCGACCAGCTGAGCTGATAGGAGGCGGCGGCCAGCAGCTCGGCGAGGAAGGGTGCGGCACGAAAGGCGGCCGGATCCCATTGCGCGGCGGGGACCTTGAGCAGCAGCAGTGCACCCACCGAGAACACCGTCAGCATTGCAATCATGAGGAAAGCGACCGCGCGCTGCGCGATGTGAATGAAGTCGTAGCCGACTGCCGCGAGCACGGCGGCCGCTGCCGCGAAACCAATCACGGTCGCGGCCGAGGTCGCAGGCACGGAGCGCACCAACTGGTGCAGCGCCTGGGCCGCGAGAACCTGGTTGAAGGAGTTGTAGCCGACGTAGGTCACCAGTGCGACGCCCCAGACGAGCAGTGCGCCGACATAGCCGAACTGCGGCCGGGACTGGATCATCTGTGGCAGGCCGAGCTGCGGTCCCTGCGCAGAGTGAAACGCCATGAAGAAGGTGCCGAGCGCGCAGCCGGCGAATACGGCTACCGAGGTCCACAGCAGATTGCCGCCGAGCGCGACGCCCAAGGCGCCGACTGCAAGCGTTGCGAGGTGCGCATCCCCGGAGAACCACACCGGCCAGAGGTGCCACGCCTTGCCGTGCCGCTCCGCGAGCGGCACGTAATCGATGGATCGCTTCTCGAGCAGCGTGCCGCGGACCATGGCGTGTCGATTTATATTATGAGGAAGATATTATAAAATACCCGGCGTGATGACAAGCTGCAGTGGAGGTTGATCAAAGTGGCTGAGAGCACGAGACCCGTCCGGACTTTGGGCCTGCTCGGGACCGGCGTGATCGGCGGTGGCTGGGCGGCGCGCGCGCTGCATTTCGGCATCGACGTGATCGCCGCCGACGTCAAACCGGAGATGGAGGACTGGATCCGCGGAGCCGTGGCGAATGCGGAAGGTGCGCTGTCGCGATTGACTTCCGCGCCGTTGCCGCCGAAGGGCAAGCTGTTTTTCACCACCGATCTGAATGCGATGGCCAGCCAGGCGGACTTCATCCAGGAGAACATCCCCGAGCAGCTGGAGTTGAAGCAGCGCGTGCTGGCGCAGGCGAGCCGCCATGCGCCGGCCGACGTCGTGATCGCCTCGAGCACTTCGGGCCTCATGCCCTCGGATCTGCAGCGCGACATGCGTTTCCCCGAGCGGCTGCTGGTCGCACACCCCTTCAACCCGGTGTATCTGCTGCCGCTCGTCGAGCTGGTCGGCGGCGCGCGGACCGCGCTCGCCGCGCTCGATGCCGCGACCGCGTTCTATACCTACATCGGCATGCATCCCCTGCGGGTGCGCCGCGAGGTTCCGGGACATCTCACCGACCGGCTGCAGGAGGCCCTATGGCGGGAAATCCTGCATCTCGTCAATGACGGGGTCGCCACCACCGGGGAGCTCGACGACTCCATCGTTTACGGGCCGGGGCTGCGCTGGGCGGCGATGGGCACCAACCTGATCTACCATCTCGCCGGGGGTGAGCCTGGCATGCGGCACATGCTGCGGCAATTCGGCCCGTGCCTGAAGTGGCCGTGGACGAAGCTCGAGGCGCCGGAGCTCACCGAGGAACTGATCGACCGCATGGTCGAGGGCACGGAGGCGCAGGCGGCTGGACGCTCGATCCGCGCCCTCGAGCGGCTGCGCGACGAGTACCTGGTGGCCATCCAACAGGTGTTGCGTCAATTCGACATCGGCGCGGGCACGACGCTGCGCAGGCTCGAGGAGCGGCTGTACGCCGATAGCGCGGCGGCGCTCGCGAGCGGCGGCGGATCCGAGTCTCTGCGTCGGGCGGGCAGCGGCCTGCCGCTCACCCTGGAGACGCAAGTGCGGGCCGAATGGGCGGATGCTGGTGGCGAGATGCTCGATTACCGGTATCTGCAGGTGTTTGGGGAAGCGGCGGAGGCGCTGTTTCGCGCCGCGGGTGCCTCGGCACAAGGTGATCACGGTGCGGTCGCAGCGCTGCGCGCCGTCGAGAGCCATGTGACCCGGCAAGCGCGGGCGCAGGCGCTGGAGACGATCAGCGTCACGACCCAGGTGCTCGCGGTCAATGAGAGCCGTGTGCATCTTTTCCACCGGCTGGCGCGGCGCGGCGATGATCGTCTGATCGCGACGGCGGAGCAGCTCTATGAGCATGCCGTCGCGGCGCCGGGGGCATCCCCGGCCCTGGCCGACGGTTTGCGGGCGCGTCTCGATGAGCTGTGCAGGGCACATGCGAGGCTTTCGGTTCCGCCCCAGGCGGGTCGTCGTGTAGTCTTGGCGCCGAGCTGACTACCGGGAGTATCGCTCCTCTCATGCCGAAAATCGTCGATCATGCGGAACGCCGCGACGAGATCGCCCTCGTCGCCTGCCGGGTCGTCGCCGAGCACGGCTTCGATCAGGCCACCATCGTGCGCATCGCGCGCGAGGCCGGTTACACGACCGGCATGGTGGCCCATTATTACGATACGAAGCAGGAGATCATCATCGCCGCCCTGCGGCTGATCCTGCGGCGCATCGAGGAGCGCCTGACGCCGCCCAGCGGAGGCGATGCCGCTCCCGATCTCTTGACGCTGCTGACGGAGGCGCTGCCGGTCGATGCGACCCGCTATACCGAGTGCGCCTTCTGGACCGCTTTCTGGGGCCAAGTCTCCGCCGACAAGCGCCTGAAGCGGATCAACGCCTGGTTGCACCGCGAGTACATGCGCCTCTTCGAGCGCTGTCTGGCGCATTGCTGGCCGCAATGGCAGAGGTGGCCGGAGGCGAGGCGCGAGCAGGTCCTGCGATCCATCGTCACCTTCATCAACGGACTCACCGCTAGCGCGGTCGCAAGCCCCGGCGACTGGCCGGCGCAGCGCCAGGTTGAGCAGCTCAGGCTCCAGCTGCAGCTCCTCGAAGCCTGGGCGGCCGGCGGACTCGCCGCAGCCCCCGCGCGGATCTCGCGCCGGCCCCGCGGCGGCGACCGTTCCGGACCTCCGTCGACTGACCGCCGCGCTTAAAGCGAGCGCAAGTACTCCACAATCAGGGGTGCAGCCCGAGCGAGCAGCTCGCCGGCGGTGAGCCGCTCACCGGCGAAATGTGCAGCTGTCCCGCAGCCGCTGCGATCCGGTCCGCCCGCGGCCCATGGGTGCCGCCCCACCAGTTGGACCGCGCGAGCACGGTGTAGCCGGTGGTCTCGGCGGCGAGATGTGCGCCGCCGATGATACAATTGCCACCCGCGTTGCCCGGGCCGTCGCCTAGGTCTATATGCGAACGTTGCGTGGTCCCGTCCTGATCGAACGCGACCACCGCAGCTCCCTGGGCTCCGCTCAATCGGCTGTTGCGCACCCTGACGTCCAGGTGGGCCATCGCGGCATGGTTGGCGAAGTGCAGGACATACTGTCCCGAGTCCTCGATGGAGCTGTTCTCGATGTCGATCGAGACCGCATCTCCCTCCCCGTCTCCGAAATCCATCTCACCCGTGCTTCCCCTCCCGCCGGCGGCGCGCTCGAATCGGTAACGGCCGCCGGTCACGTCGGAGCCAATTCCATCGCCGTCGCAGTTGGAGAAGACGCTGTTGATGATGCGCAGGTTGTTGGCGTTTTCGTGGCCCCATGAATATTGGTCCATGCAACGGCCGAGATTGTCCATGTATTGTATGTCGGTGAACTTCGGCTCGCTTGGCAGCCTCTTCGGGAAAGAGGTGTGGCTCACCGACACATCGACGAGCACCAGGCTCATGACCGAGCCCGCGGCGCCCCCGTTGTCCTCCTCGATCATGTCGCCCGGATCATATGCGAAGGTGCTATGACCGATGTACAGGTTCGTCGTGGTGACTCCAGTGTCGGTGAAGAACTCCGCCCCGTTGCACGATTCGCCACCGATGCCGTGCGCGAACCTGTTGCGTTCGATGCTCCAGGTGAGAGATCCTCCGGTCTGGTTGGCGAACAGGCCTTCGCAATCGGCATTGGGGCTGCCGATATCCGTTTCCGAGTCGCCCTTCGAGTCGACGGCAAGCACCGCGTGGCCGCGGGTCTGCAGGCCGATGGCCAGGACCGAGCGCATCCCGGGGCCCTGGGCGAGACGCGTGAGCTCGTTCTCATCGATATGTGCCCGCACCTGGGCGCGTCCGCTGGCGCGGATGTCGATGCCGTCGGCGCAAGCGCCGTCATGTATGCGGTTGTGGTCAATGGACAGCCGCGCAGTTCCCCGACTTTCATCGATCATGATGGCTGCCCAGCCGTTCGCGAGCACGGGCAGATTTCCCGGAAAATACACGTACAGGCCGGCGGTGCATGAGGTGTTTGTTGCGGACAGGTCGTTGCCGAGGATTTTAACCTCGCTGACATTGGTTCCATGGATTCCGCCGCGAAACGAGCCGGTGATCACGAGATTGCGGACCTCGTCCCCGTCGGCCAGGAGGACGACGTCACCGGAATTGCGGCGTGGGTCGCGGTTGGTGAGGCGAGGGGCCTTCCCGAGGACGCCCGCTGCGGCAACCGGCGGTCCCCCGCCGATGAGCGACTGGTTGAGCTTCAGAGTGATTCCCCCGTCGAGAGGCGGCACGCTGAGCGGCGCGGGCATCACCACGATCACATCCCCGGGCACCGAAGCCTTCTCGACGGAGGCCAGGGAATTGTATGGCGCGCGCCGCGAGCCGTCGCCGCCAGGGGCGGCACCCGCGAGTACGAAGAGCGTCCCGGCGTGGACGGCGCCCGCCAGGCAGGACATGGCGCAGCAAACCGACATGGCGGGTAGCGCGAGCGCGCGGAAGCGTCTGCTGTGCCCAGAGCGCGACATATCAGCCTTCGCCCCCCGCCGCCCGCACGGTCGGGACCGCGCTTGGCCTGTAGCGCCTGCGTCTGCTCAGAACGATCGCGAGTACTCCACGGTGGCGGTGGCGGGCCGCATGGTCGCGACCTGGGAAATGATCGTCCCGGCGGCGTTGTACTGCGCATAGCCGACATAGCCGATGTCGCCCAGGTTCGGCCTGGCATTGGTGAGATTGGTGCCGTTCAGCGATAGCTCTGATCGGCCCCAGTCGATTCCGATTCGTGCATCCACCAGCGAGAAGCTGGGTCTGGTGGCGGTCCGGCCGGCGCCGCCATTGAGTTCCGACTCGCTGTTGCCGGTGTAGCTGTAGTTGGCAGCCAGGAAGCCGCTCACACGGGCGGTGATCGGCCGGCGGTAGATCGCGCCTGCCGAGGCGGTCACGGCCGGGACGCCCATCAGCCGCGAGCCGGGAGCGAGGCCCACGAGGCCCAGAGCCCCGGGCTTGGTGAGGTCGGTTTTCTCGTACCCAATACCGATCCGTACCTGTAGGCGTTGCATGAGGTAGCCCATCGCCTGGAATTCGCCGCCGTCGATCTCGGCCTGGCCGCCGTTGATGTCGAAATATGCGCCGCAAGGCAGCGCCACCTGTTGCTGGATATTGTTCCAGTTTATGTGGAAGCCGTCCGCGGTGAGCAGCACTCCCGGGTTCGAGAGCTGAACCTTGATGCCCCCCTCGTACGTCCATAGCGTGTCCGAGCGCAGCTGAGTGATGTCGGTCACCGGGAGGTTCGGCTCCGCGCAGAAGGGCGCATAGGCCTGGGCGTTGCCCGCGCGGAAGCCCTTCGCGGCGGACACGTACAGAAGCGTTGAACGGCTCGCCTGATAGGAGAGGGCGACCTTTGGATCCAAGCCGTGCTGGCTGTTGGACTGGGGATCGCTCCCCGTCGCGCCGAAGTTCATGAAGCCATTGGCGGTGTAATTCGTATACTGCCGCAGCCAGTACTGGCGCGCGCCGAGTGTGAGGGTGAATCGTGGCAGGAACTTCCAATAAACCTGGCCGAACAGTGCGTAGTCCTTCTCTTTGCCGGGATTGCTCTGGGTCCAGATGAGGTCGTTCGGCCAGGGTCCCACCACCGCATTATTGGCCGTTGCCGCGACCAGTCCGTTCGCGTAGGTCGCCGGGATGGAGAACAGCGCGCGCGAGTTCGACACGAACCACCCGATCGTGCCGCTCACGCCGTGCACGGGCTGGAAGGACAAGCGCGTCTCGTTGTTGAACTGGTTGAAGTAATGATCGCCCTGCCAGAGGTACGGCTGCGCCGGCAGGCCCGAGACCTGATAGTAGGACGCGAAGATCTGCTGGGTACCGTAGGTCGAGTCCTCGATGTCTTCGGTGTGACGGTGAAAGTAGCTCGTAGCAGATACCAGGTCCCAGCCGGTGCCGTGATACTTCAAAGTGAGCGAAGCCATCTGCCATCGATCGAACGCCGTCGGCTGCACGTCGAAGGCGCGATCGAGCGTGTAGACCGGGGTGAAGCTCGGGAGGGGCGCGAAGGTCGCGGGAAAGCCGTGATATTTCTCTTCCTGGGTCATCAGCAACAGGCTCGCGTCGAAGCGGCTCGAGACCCGCCACAGCGTATTCATGCTGCCGCCGTAGGCCGTGGTGGCACCCTGGTCGCCGACGCTGCTGCGCGGCACGTCGAGGAACGGATTGGTGACGCCGGGGCTCTGAGGGTTCGTCGGATACGTACGGGTTAGATAGCCGGCATCGTGGCTATAGAATCCGACCATGCGAACCGCAAGCACGCGCGGCAGGACGGGCAGGTTCACCACGGCGTTGGTGCCGTAATCGGGGCTGCCGCCGCCAGATGTGGCGCCGACGTCCGAGGCCGCATGCCCTTCGAACACCTCCAGGTTCGGCTGATTGGTGACCAGTTTGACGTTGCCGCCGAGTGAGCTCTCACCGTAGAGCGTCCCTTGCGGGCCCTCTAGTACCTGGATGTTGTCGATATCCACGATGCGTGGATCGACTGAGCTCGGCATGGGAGTGTCGTCAATGTAGAAGCCTGTGGCGCCGGAAGTGCCGAACAGGTTCTGTCCCGTGATGCCGCGGATGGCGACGGTGCGGGCGTCCGCAAAGCCCGTCGGTCCGGAGCCATAGGTGAAGGAAAGGTTGGGTGTTTTGGTGGCGTAGTCGGTGAAGGACTTGATGTGGAAGTCGTGCAGCGCCTGCGGTGTGAAGGCTGTGATGCTCTCCGGAACGCGCGCCAGCGGCTGGCTGAATTTCTGCGCGGTGACCACGATCTCCCCCAGCGTGGCACTCGATGCCGGGGCTGCCGCCGCGGGGACCGGGTCCTGCGCCCGAAGCGGCCCTGCGGCCCCAAGGGCGGCGACGAACAGCGCGCACAGTGGCGCTTTCGTGTGCCGATTGCCGGATTTCATTCTCGACAGCTTCATTTTCTATCCCCGTTGGATTCGCGTTGTCGTTATGGTTGCCGGTGGTCAGCCGGTGCCGTAGCGCCGCACGTCGGCAGCTGGGTTGAGGAAGGCGTTGATGACCGCAGCGCAGCCTTTCGGGTCTTCCCAGAACGGGTTGTGGCCGAGCCCTGGAAAGACCACCACCTTTGCGTGCGGCAGAGCCTGCTCGAGCGAGTCGCGCATGGAAGGGAGCATGATCGGGTCGGCACTGCCCCAGATGAGCAGAGTGGGTGCCGTCAGCTTCGGCAGGGTGCGGCCGAGATCATCGAGGTCGCCGAGGCCCTGGTTCAGCACGGCGAGCCACACCCGCAGCGGGATGGCCGCGGCGTTTCGCCGCTCACGCCGCATGAAGAGGCGATCGACGGGAGTGGGCGACGCCCACCACTTGCGCATGAACCTGGAGTCGGGATCGATGGGCTCGTGCAGCCGGCTGATCTGCGCTGCCCACTCGTACTGCGGCTTGCCGGGCTGGTGGGGCGGCGCGCTTGCCGTCGAGGAAATCAGAACCACGCGCGCGGTTCGCTGCGGCCAGAGCTCCGCGAAGGTCTGCGCGACGATACTGCCGAGCGAGTGGCCGACGACGTCCGCGCGCCGGATGCGCAGCGCATCGAGCAGTAACTTGACGTCGTATGAGAAATCATACCGGGTGTAGCAGCACTCGGGCTTGCTCGAGGCGCCGTGGCCGCGAAGATCCACGATGACGAGGCGAAATTTCGGCGAGAGGTAGGGCACGAGCGGCGCCCAGTCCAGATCGCTGTCGGTGTAGCCGTGAATCAAGACTACCGGAATGCCATGCGGATTCCCGATCGACACATACGCCAGGCGTATGCCGTCGGGCAGGTCCACGGTCCGGCGCGCCGCATCGAGGGGGCGCAGGTGGACGCGCGCAGGCGCGCCGCGCGCGGCCGCCGCACCCGGTAGCACCAGCACCAGCGCCAGCGCCAGCGCCAGCGCCAACGCCAACGCCAATGCAAACGCCAAGGGCAGCATCGGCCGGACATGGCCATTGGAGTGCGGTTGGCTCATGGACGCGGCCGCAGCTCCATCCGACGAGAGCCCGGTTCGGGCACCGGCAAGCCCGCGGTTTCTTCATGGAGCCGCCCGATCGCATCGCTGACGGCGGGTGGAAACGGCATCGCCGTCACCTTCTCACCCTGATGCACGTGGAGCAACATCACCTCCGCGAGGGCGGCGGGACCGGTGTGGCGCTCGCAGTGCAGCTCGAGGCCCGCGTGGATGCGCTTGGCGTCGGCGGCGAGGATGCGCACGCAGACCTCTGCGACGTCTGTTTGCTTGACCTCCTGTAGATAGTGAATGTGGGCCTCCAGCGTGTAGAGTGTGCAGCGAGCGCGCTCCCGGTAGGCGGCATCCAGGCCTAGCCGGTCCATCAGCGCATCGGTGGCGAAACTTAGGATCAGCATGTAGTACGCATCGCGAAGGTGGCCGTTGTAATCGACCCATTCCGGTGCGATCGCGGTCCGAAAGACGGCGGTCGCCGGCATACGAGACTTCCCTCGACCCACGCGGCAGCCGGTTAATGCAGGCCCAGTCGCTCGCGCGCCTGCGCCGGAGTCAGGATCCGTGCGCCCATCCCCTCGATGATGGTGCGCGCCTTCTCGACCAGCTGGGCGTTGCTCGCGTAGACGCCGCGGCTGAGGTACAGGTTGTCCTCCAACCCCACCCGGACGTTGCCGCCGAGAAGGATCGATTGGGCGACCCAGGGCATCTGCATGCGGCTGATGGCGAAGGATGTCCATACGGAGCCGGCCGGCAGCGTGTTGACCATGGCCACCAGGTGCCCGACGTCGGCGGGCACTCCGTAGGGGATGCCGCAGCACAGCTGGATGAGCGCGGGGGCGGGAATCAGTCCCTCGTCGACCAGCTTGCGCACGAACCACAGATTGCCGGTGTCGAAGACTTCGAGCTCTGGCTTGACACCGAGCTCGCGCAGGATTGCGGTGCCCCGGCGCAGATAGTCGGGTGTCGAGACATAGGCGCGGTTGCCGTCGCCGAAGTTGAGGCTGCCGCAGTCGAGCGTCGCGATCTCCGGCCGGTAGAGCCCTTCGTTGCAGAGCTCGATGACGTGCCGCATGCGCTCTTCCTGGCTGACGAAGTCGGTGCCGGGCGCGGGCGTGTCCTCGAGACCGCGCTCACCGACGCAGATGTAGCCTCCCATCCCGCAGGTCAGGTTGACGATCACATCGACCTTGCTCTCGCGGATGCGCTTGACCACCTCGCGATAGTGGCGCGTCTGCATGCTGAAGGCGCCGGTCTCCGGGTCGCGCACGTGGATGTGCACGATGGCGGCGCCCGCACGGGCCGCCTCGACGGCGGAGGCGGCGATCTGCTCCGGCGTCACCGGGCAGTGGGGGCTCTTGGTGACCTTCGTGTCATCGCCGGTCACCGCGCAGGTGATCATCACGTCAGGGTTCATGGTGCCGACCTCGATGCCATGCACGGCTCGTATATATTATTGGCGCAATAATATAGCGGCACGGCCCGCGGCACGCAATGCTCGCGTGCGGCCGGGTCAGGGGTCGTCGCTGCCGATCTCGGCGCGGCGGCGCTCCACGTACTCATCGAGCGCCTCGGCGATCGCCGGATCGAGCGCCGGCTCCTCGTACTCGGCGAGGGCCCGCTTCCAGATCCCGGTCGCGCGCTCGGTGGCATCCTGCCCGCCCGCGAGCTGCCAGTTCTCGTAGCTCTGCCAGTTCGAGACCAGCGGCTCGTAGAAGGCGTGCTCGTAGCGCTCCAGGGTATGCGGCTCGCCGAAGAAATGCCCGCCGGTCTTCACGCCCCGGATTGCCTCGAAGCCGAGCTCGGCCTCATCGACCCGCACCGGCTCCAGGAACTGCATCATGAGCTGCAGCATCTCGACATCGAGGATGAGCTTCTCGAACGAGGCGGTGAGCCCGCCTTCCTGCCAGCCGGCCGCGTGATAGATGAGGTTCGCGTGCCCGAGCACCGCTCCCCAGAGGGACATCTGGGTCTCGTAGGCGCCCTGCGCGTCGGCTGCGTTGGAGGCGCTGGCGTTGGAAGTCCGATAGGGCAGTCGATATCGCCGTGCCAGCTGACCGCTGGCGGCGTTCGCCTTGGCGTTCTCGGGCGTGCCGAACGCGGGCGCGCCGGAGCGCAGATCCACGTTCGAGGTGAAGGCGCCGTACATGACCGGCGTCCCGGCACGCACGGCCTGCGCCAGCACCACGCCGAAGAGCGCCTCGGCATTCTGCTGCGCCAGCGCGGCGGCCAGCGACACGGGTGCCATGGCTCCCATCAGCGTGAAGGGCGTGATGACGACCGGCTGACCGTGCGTGGCCATCGCGATCAGGCCCTCCGCCATCGCCTCATCGAAGCGCCGCGGGCTGTTCACCGAGATGATCGTCATCACGCCCGGGCTGGCGGCCATCTCCTCGAGCGTGAGGCCGCGCGCGATCGCCATCATCCTGATCCCGTCCACGGCCCGCGCCGCGCCGATCGCGGTGCAGTGATAGGCCAGATCCGAGCAGCGGATGTTGGCGCGATAGGTGTCGAGATGGCGCGAGTTGGCGGGCAGCTCGATCGGCGCGCACACCTGGTTGCCGATCAGGTGGATGGCGTTGAAGTAATGCGCGAGCCGGATGAAGTCGCAATAATCGCGCAGATTGCCGGCGCGCCGGCCGCGCTCGCGGTCATGCACGTTGGGCGGTCCCGCCACGAGCCCGAAATTGAGGTGGTTGCCGCCGAAGGTGACCTGTCGTGCCGGATTGCGCGGGGTGAGCGTGAAGGAGGATGGCGCCCCGGCGAGGGTCTGCTCCACGAGACCACGATCGATGCGCACCATGCCGCTCGTCTCATCGACCTGCGCGCCCGCGGCCCGCATGATGGCGCGGGCCCGTGGCGACATGAGCTCCACTCCCAGCTCCTCGAGGATGCGCAGCGAGGTGACGTGGATCGCTTCGACCTGGTCCGCCGTCAGCACCTCCAGAGGGGCGTAAGGGTTCCTGACCGCGCGCCAGGGCAGCTGCCGGAGCCGGCCGGTGGCCGTGCGGCGGGCCCTGCCGCCTTCGCGTCGTCGACGTGTTTCCACCTTTCGATGATGAGGGAGGCTCACCGCGTGCGTTTGCGAAAAGCCGACGCGGTGAATGCGCCCGCGCGACTATTAATAAGATGCGCTGGATCCGGGCATCCTGCCCGGCCCAGCGCGCCGCGGGCAAAAAGCGTGGTTTTTGCCCACGGCTCCGCCACCTGCGGCGGCGGGGCACCTCCGTGTGCCTGTCTCATGTTCGGGCCGCATCATGATGCGGGGTGGACGTGTGCCTGGGTGACACCGGGGTCGGTATTCTGCAACCGCTTGTCGTGAATACGACATCCGGCCAACAGGGCGGCTGCCATGCTGCGGCCTCATCATGAAAGCGAGAGTGCACGCGCCCGTCGGGCGCGACCGGGCGTCGGTCGCGGGCAAGCAGCCGCCGATCGATGACTCGACCGACCTGCTCATCATCGGCGCGGGGCACGCCGGCATCTCGGCTGCGCTGACTGCCGCCGGCCGCGGCGTGCGAGTGGCGCTGATCGATGAGAATCCCGTGCCCCTGAAGACCATGGGCGAGGACGTGCCGCTGCATTTCGGCGGGCGTATGGCTGCGACGGCCGCGAATCACAACGCAGTCCTGGAGACGATCCTGCGGGCCCGGCCCCAACTCGCCGAGGCGATCGATGCCGGCGTTGACGTGCGCCTGGGCACGGCGGCATGGGGTCTGTTCCCACACCGCCCGACGGCGGGATGGATCGACGGCCATGTAGCGGGTCTTGCGGACGAGGATCGGGCATACCTGATGCGCTTCGAGCAGGTCATTGTCGCCGCCGGCTCTCGCGACATGGGCCTCGCGTTTGACGGTTGGCAGCGGCCGGGAGTCATGGGTGCGTGCGCCGCATACCGGCTGGCCACGACCTACGAAGCGCTGGATTGCAGGACCGCGGTGCTGGTCGGCAGCGGCACGGAGGCGCTGCAGATCGGCAATGCCCTGATGGACGCTGGCATCCGGGTCGCCGCGATCGTCGAGCAGGCGCCGGCGATCGCCGGCCCGCAGGAGCTGGCGGCGCGATTGCTCGAGGGTGGGGCGCACCTCTTTACGAGCCATGTCATAGAGCAGGCCATGGGCGATGCGCAGGGTGTCGCGGCCGTCCGGCTCGCCCGTGTCGATGCGCAGGGGCATCGCGTCTGCGAGCCTCTGGAGCGGATCGAGTGCGATAC